>DATNEO010000001.1:0-11853 GCA_035553035.1 Gaiellales bacterium
CGGCAGTGCATGCCCACCAGCACGTTCTCGACGGAAGTCATGGTCTGGAACAGCCGGATGTTCTGGAACGTGCGGCCGACCCCGAGCTTGGTGATCCTGTGCGGCGGCAGGCCGCCGACGTCACGCCCCGCGAACAGGATCTCGCCGGAGGTCGGCTTGTAGGCACCGGTCAGCATGTTGAAGAACGTGGTCTTGCCGGCGCCGTTCGGCCCGATCAGGCTTACGATCGAGCGCTCCGGCACCACGAAGTCGATGTCGCTGCAGGCGACCAGGCCACCGAACTCCTTGCGCGCGGCCCGCGTCTCCAGGATGGCGGTTGCTTTCGGACCGGCCTTGGGCGCCGGTGCCTCTGCCGCCTCGGTGCTCACCCCACCACCACGCCGGCAGCCTCGTGCTCTTCCTTGACCACGTCGAACTCGGCCTTGCGTCTGGAACTGGGTATCAGCCCCTGCGGGCGGAACAGCATCATCAGGACGATCAGCAGCCCGAACAGCCCGGCCTCGTACTTGGTGATCTCGATGTTGGTGCCGAAGTTGGAGTTGATGGTGTTGCCGATCGCACCCAGCCCCTGCTGGTTCAGGTAGGACAGGACGGCGGCGCCAAGGCACACGCCCCAGACGTTGCCCATGCCGCCCAGGATCACCATCGCCAGCAACAGCGTGGAGATATAGAGCTTGAAGTTGTCGGGGATGGCGCCGCCCTGGTAGACGCCGTAGAAGCACCCCGCCGCGCCGCCGAAGAACGCGCCGGAAGCGTAGGCCCAGGTCTTCACCTGCATCAGCGGCACGCCCATCGCGGCCGCCGCGATCTCGTCCTCGCGCAGCGCAACCCAGGCCCGTCCCAGCCGCGAATCGCGCAGCCGGATCGAACAGAACACGGTGATCGCCACCAGCAGCAGCCCGACCCGGTAGAACCAGACGTCCAGGTTGGGCGTGAGCAGGAAGTTGTCGGGCAGGAACGGGAAGATGCCGTGCAGGTACCGGAACCCCATCGGATCGATCGGGGTGATGCCGGCAACGCCGTTGGTGAGGTTGAATCCGGTGCCGAACATGTTGTCGCCGTTTCGCACGACCTGGGGGATGATCTCGCCAAAGCCGAGCGTCACCAGCGCCAGGTAGTCACCGCGCAGACGCAGCGTCGGCAGGCCGATCACCACGCCCGCCGCGGCCGCCATTGCCGCCGCCACCGGCAAGAGCAGCCAGATCGAGATGTGGATGCCGATCGCGTTGGACTGCACGCCCACCGCGCCGAACACGATGCTGTGGCTGGCGAACTGGGTCGATGCGAACCAGCCCGCCACGTAGCTGCCGATCGCGTAGAAGGCGACGTATCCGAGGTCGAGCAGGCCGGCGTAGCCCACCACCATGTTCAGGCCCACCGCCATGCACACGAATACGGTCATCGTGACGGCGGTGCTCAGGGTGGGGATCAGCTGGCTGGTGCCGAGCGACGTGTAGTACTCGGGGTAGAGCACGACCAGCGGCACGATGATGATCGGGATGATCGCGCGCCGGGCCCAGCGCGGAATCGGAAGCTTGTCGATCATGCTCTGTCGGCCTCCGGCTGCCCGAGCAACCCCTGGGGCCGGAACACGAGGATCAGGATCAGGATCGAGAACACGATCGAGGTCGTCCACTGCTCACCCGGCGCGTGCCAGGAGAGGCCCTCGTTGAACGCCTGGATCAACCCGATGATGAGCGCGCCCAGCGTGGCGCCCGTGAGGTTGCCGATACCGCCGAGCACGGCGGCGGTGAAGGCCAACAGCCCGATCTGGCCGAGGTCGTAGCGGGTGGTCGTGATCTCGAGCACGTAGAGGGTGCCGCCTGCACCGGCCAGGATGCCGGCCAGCGCGAAGGTGAACGAGATCGTGCGGTCGACGTCGACCCCCATCATGCGGGCGGCGTCCATGTCCTGGGCCACGGCCCGCATGGCCTTTCCCTGGCGGGTGCGCCGCACCACGTAGGTGAGCGCCAGCAGCAGCGGGATCGTCGCCAGGATCACGATCAGCGACTTCGCCGGCCAGTCGAGGAACAGGATGTTGCTGGGCAGGATCGCGCCCACCCCGGTGTAGTTCGGCCCGTAGAAGAACTGGGCCGCGTTGCTGAGGATGTATGAGATGCCGAGGGTGGTGATCAGCGGCGCCAGCCGTGGTGCATTCCGCAGCCGACGCAGTGCCACGCGTTCGATGGTCGGGTTGAGGACGCCGCAGAAGATCATTGCCCCCAGCATCGCCGCCAGCACGCCGAGGAACGTGACGATGCCCGACTGGGAGCCGTCCAGCCCCAGCCTGGTGCCCGCGATCGAGACGGTGATCATCGTGCCCCACATGAACACGTCGCCGTGGGCGAAGTTGATCAGCTCGATGATGCCGTACACCAGCGTGTAGCCGAGCGCGATCAGTGCGTACAGCGCGCCGTTGGTGAACCCGATCAGCAGCACCGACCCGAACTGACCCGGCCCCTGGACGAAGTTCACGGCCAGCCAGAACACGAGCAGGGCCAGCAGCGCGATCGTGACCGCCCGGTTCAGCAGCCCGGTGATACGAGGGAGCACCGCCAGGACAGGCCGTCGCGCGGTGTGCGTTTCGGTTGCCATGGCGGCGCTCCCTCTCTTTCTCAGCCGCTGCCGGTGATCTTCGCCACCAGCGCCGGGTCAGGATTGACGACCTGGTAGGTGTCGAACTGCCCCGACTTCGAGTTGCCAACACCGATCGTGAACTGCTGCTGACCGATGATGTCACCCTGCTGACCGATCTGGAACGTCCCCAGGATGCCGTTGGTGATCTTCATCCCGAACACGTTCTTGGTGACCGACGCCCGCGTGCCGTCAGATGCGGCGATCGCGTTCAGCAGCACCTGCGCGGTCTGCGCGGCGTAGGCGGTGTACGGCTGCACCGTGGTGACGCCGTACTTGGCCTTGAACTGGTCGATGAACGTCTTGCCGGCGCCGACCAGCTTGTCGGCGGGAACGCCCGCGTTGCTGACGTACATGCCCTGTCCGGCCGCTCCGGCCGAGCCCGATCCGGTCAGCGTCGAGCTGATGAAGAAGCCGTCAGGCGCGATCAGCTTGACACCGGTGTTCGCTCCCAGCACGGCGACCTTATCCTTGATCAGCTGGCCTCCGTTCGAGCAGATCAGGCCGCCCAGGAAGATCGCATCCGGGTTGGTCGCCTTGATCTTCTGCATCAGGGCCTGGTAGTTCGCGGCCTTCGGATCCCACGAGTCACGCCCGGCGATCTTGAGGCCAAGCTGCGTCGCCGCCTTCTGGAAGAAGTCGGCCACACCCACGCCGTAGGATTCCTTGTCGTCGAGCACGTACACGCTCTTGGCGCCCAGCTTCTGCGCCAGGGTCGCGTCCACCGCGCCCTGCGAGTTGTCCACCGCGACCACGCGGGCGTAGTTGCGGATGCCGCTCGGGTAGTACTTCTCGGGCTCACCCGGCTCACCGCTCGGCTGCGTCAGCCCGAGGTTGGTGTTGGCGCCGCTGATCTCGACCAGTCCGACCCGGTTCAGGATCGGTACCTCGAGCTTGGCGCAGGGCGAGTTGAGCGTGCCCAGCACGCCGATCACGCTCGAGTCGCGGATGTAGGCGTTCGCGTTCGAGCTGCAGGTCGCCGGATCGTAGGCACCGGCCTGGGCCGTCGAGTCGTCGCAGTCCTGGTACTGGACCGTGTACTTGCCGGCCTTGTAGTTGTGCGAGGCCAGCACCATGTTGATGGCCTCGGACATCTGGTCGGTCTGGATCTTGTTGGAGCCCTGCCGCGGCAGGTCGGACACGATCGTGAACTGGCCCTTGCCCTGGGGTGCGTGGCAGGTGGAGATGTTGACAGGGGCGCCCGCATTACCGCCACCACCGCCGCTCGAGCTGCTACTGCTGCTTCCGCAGCCGGCAGCTACTGCCAGTGCAAGGACTGCAACGATCGGTATGGCTCGGAATCGAACCGTCCCCATCACGTTCCTCCATCGTCGGGAGTTTGATGTTCCGGGCCGGTCTGGCGCCCGTTCGCCGTTTGGCGACTGTGGTATTTACCATTCCTAAACACGTAAGACAAGCCTGACGGGCGATTCGGACGACACAATGCGAACAGCAAAACTGAAGGCGGTGCTCCTTGCCGTGGCACTCGTACTCGCCAGCGCGGCCTGTGGTACCGGCCGCGCACACACCGTGCCAAGCGACCATACGGCATTCGCGAGCTGCCCGTCGGTTCGCAACGCCGGCTGGCAGAAGTGGGCGAACCGCGTTCACATGACTGTGTTCTGCCCCACATGGCTTCCCATCTACATCGACGGCGTGATCGGCGGCGACCTGAACACGGCGGCATCTCCGGGCCGCTTCTGGCAGGTGCACTTCGTCTGGCGCTCCGACGATTTCAGCCAGCTGATCCACATCGTGTTCGAGGGCTATGCCCCCGGCACGTGGCCCCGAACGTGCGGCGGCGTGCCCTGCTACGGCGGACGTGACGGCACCGAGGCGCTGGGAGGCCACACCGTCACGTGGTACACGCGGAACCGCGGCTCGAGCACCGGGCATATCGCCGCGGCGTTTCGCGACGGCGGCAACACCTACGTGGTCAGCCTGCACGTGATCGACCCCTACACGGCGGCCACCGCCAAGGCCGCCGTGGCCCGGATCGTGAAGGGGCTGGTGCCGGTGAAGCCCTCCGCTGCATGAGGCTGCGAGCCTCTCCCAGCGCCCGCTACCCCTGCAGCATCTCCGCCAGCGGAAATGCCCGGTGCCGCCGCGGCGGCACCAGGAAGCTCTGCCTATGCGTGGTCGTCAGCACCGAGTTGAACCCCTGGCCGGGGTCGCGCGGTGCCAGCGGCAGCCGCCGGCCGCCCGGCAGCACCCCGTCCATGGCCAGCCGGTTTCGGTGGAAGTCGTCGCTGGTGGGGTTGAACACCACGAAGTGCAGGCCGGCCCGGGCCTCGGGGCTGAGCCCGTCGCGGCCGGGGTCCGCGCTCCAGTAGAAGGGGTTGTCGAGCGTGTTGAAGTCGGCGCGGATCGGCACCGCCGTTCCCTTCGCATACGTGGTGCCGTCGCGCCCCACCACGTCCGCCGCCAGCCGCGAGGTCTGCTGGATTGCCGGGCTGTGCCCGATGCGCGCGTACTTCGAGGCGTCCGTGCGGATCGCGGTCACGGTGGGCACGTCGTCCTTTCCCTGGCTGACGGTCAGCGTCCCCTCGGGCACCTTCCGGGTCGGGCCGAACACGGTGGCGGCCCGCTGGCCGTGGTCGAACGTCAGGAACCAGGATGCCAGGTCCTCGAAGATGTGCGAGACGTGCATGGTCGTGCCCTGCCGGAAGTAGCCGCCGGGGCCGCCGTCGGAGTAGCCCAGCGTCTCGATATTGGCGATCCGCTCGGGCCCCAGTGACGCCTTCTGGGTGGACGTGAATCCCAGGAACAGCTCGGCCTGCTCCGGGATCAGGTCGGCACCGGGGACGCCGGCCGCCACCGCCAGCTTGTGCGGCAGCCCCTCGCCGCCGTCGAAGCCGCCGCCCACGAAGCCGCGGCGGATGCTGGTCGGCTGCCACACGTCGAGGTTTCCGACCAGCCGTTTGTGGGCGTCGTGGATGTGCGCCGGGTTGTCGCTGCGCAGCAGCAGCACCGCGTCGTTCTGCTCGAGCAGCACGCCGCTCGTATCGCTCGGAAACCGGATCGCGTCAAGCAGCACCGAGACCGGGTGCCCGGCCGCCTGGGAGGCGCGGTGATCGACCGGAACGTGGTCACGCGCCGGCGCCGCCACCGGGCCCCTGAAGTACGGCAGCCCCCACCCCACGGTCACCCCCAGACCGGCCGGGCTGGACGCGTAGTCCTGGTCGAGGCCCGCCAGCGCCTGGGCCAGCCGCCGCTGCGCGTCGCGCAGGTCGGCGGGGCCGCCTGCGGGCAGCCGGAACGTGACGATCTCGTGGTGCAGCGGCGGCACCACCACCTCGACGTTGTTGTCGGTGACGACCCGCATCCCGCCCAGCACGTGCTGCTCAGGCGGCCGGGCCGTGACCGCGGGCCGGCTGGGTGCGCGGCCGGCGCGCTCGGCCAGCTCGTAGAGCCCGGCCGCGGCCAGCGTGGTCGCACCGACGCCGGCCAGCAGCTGCCTGCGTGTCAGCTCCACGTCAGGCGGCCGGCGCGACCACGACCAGATGCGTCAGGATCCGCCGCAGGTCGGCGTTGACGGTGTCGTAGGTGAGCGGAGCGGCGACGTGCTGGCTGGCCGTGTACAGGGACCCGGCGTGGCGCCAGGCGTAGACGAGGTGCCACTGGTCGGCGCCCTGGTTGACCGTGTACAGGGTCGCCGTAATCGGCCCTGCGTGGACGGTTCCGTGGGGGTCGGCGAAGCACGGCACGCGGTGCTTGACCTGCGCACCCGAGCCGGCCTCGGTGACCACGCAGGTGGGGATGGTGGTGCGGCCGGGATAGGCGCGAAGGATCACGTGCACCTCCCCGGTCTGGGCCTCGACCCAGATCCAGCTGGCGAGGTAGCTCTTGTCCTTCGACACCGACAGGACGGCGTTGTCGGCGGCGCCGGCCTCGCCCTTGTCGATCTTCCCCACCAACGGGTTGGGGAGCCACGCCGGGCAGTAGACGTCGGTGTCGATGCGGTTGGCCAGCGTCTGCCAGCCGAGTTTCAGGGCGGCCGGGCACTTCGGCTTGCTGGTGGTGGCCGCGTCTGCGCCGCCCTGGCCGCATCCGCTGGAGGCAAGCGCCAGCAGCACCACGAGCAGTGGCGCGACGGCTGACGATCTCATCCAGGTACGTGCCAAGGCGATCCGGTGAATGGTACCGACATCAACGCCCACGGGCCCGCAGGCGGTGCCACATCAGTCCACGACGGCGCCCGCACCGGGCACGGCTGCCGCTGCCGCCGACGGCTCGTCGTCCAGGCGCATCTCCACCCCGGCACACTCGATCAGCAGCGGGTCGTGGGTTGCGCAGACCACTGCCAGCGACCTCCCGGCCGCCGCGTCTGCCAGCAGCGCCGCCACCGACTCGGCGTTGGCCTGGTCGAGCCGGGATGTCGGCTCGTCCACCAGCAGCAGGTCGGCGCCCGCGGCCAGCGCACGGGCGATCGCCAGCCGCTGACGTTCCCCGGCCGAGAGCCGGGCGGCGCGCTGGTCGCTGCGCGGGCCCAGCCCCACCCGCGACAGCGATTCGCGGGCACGGTCAACGGCGGCGGCGCCGGTGACTCCGCGCAGGCCGAGCGTGAAGGTGACGTTCTCCTCGGCGCTGAGGAACCCGACCAGCCCGGGCTCCTGGCCGACGTAGGCGACGCTGGAGCGCCGCAGGCCGGCCAGGCCGTCGCGATCGAGCTGCGAGAGCGGCCGGCCCAGCACCAGCACCTCCCCGGAGTCGGGCCGCTCCAGGCCCGCCAGCATCGCCAGCATGGTGCTCTTGCCGGAGCCCGAGCGACCGATCACGGCGGTCATCGCTCCGCGGCGAAACTCGGCGTCGAACCCGGCGAACAGCGACCGCGAGCCGAACGCCTTCGTCACCTGCCGCAGAGCCGCCACGGGCTCCGATCCCGCCGTCACGGCCGGCGGCGGCGCCGGCTGCTCCTGCGGGACGAACGTGCCCGGGGCCGGCCGCAGCACCACGCCGTCGCCCTCCTGGTCGGCCTGGACGTGCGACGTGATGCCGAGGCCGGCACGAAGGTGCTCCGGCAGGTGCACCCAGCCGCCGTGCCCCACCACCAGCATCGCCCGGCCGTCGCGCCACTCTTCGCTCAGCCGGCCGTCGCGGATCCGGACTGTGCGGTCGGCGATCCGGGTGGCGCCGTGGTCGTGGCTGACGATCACCGCCGTCGTGCCCTGCTCGCGCACCAACTCCTGGATCAGCTCGTAGACGATGTCGCCGTTTCGGCGGTCGAGCTCGCCGGACGGCTCGTCGGCCAGCAGCAGCCGCGGCCGATGCGCGAGCGCCGCGCACACCGCCACCCGCTGCTGCTCGCCGCCGGAGAGCTGGCCGGGCAGCATCGCTGCGGCGCGCTCGAGGCCGACCGCGGCCAGCAGCTCGGACGCGCGCTCGCGCCGCTGCGACCGCTGCTCGCCGCGCAGGGCCAGCTGCAGCCCGATGATCTCCTCGCAGCGCAGGTCGGGCGGTAGTGCCCGCGTGTAGTGCTGGTCGATCATGCCCAGCCGGCGGGCGCGGTAGTCGGCGGCGGCGCGGCCGCGCAGGCTACCGATGTCCAGCCCGTAGACGTTCGCGGTGCCGGCCGACAGCGGCTCCAGCGCGGCCAGGATCCGCAGCAACGTGCTCTTGCCGGCTCCGCTCGGCCCCAGCACGACGACGATCTCGCCCTCCTCCACCGACAGCGTCAGCCCCTGCAGCGCCGCGGCATCGCCCTCCGCCGTGCGGTGGATGCGAAACGCGTCGCGGACGTCGATCGCCCGGCTCACGGCGCCTCCCCCGTGGCCCGCCGCGGCAGGTCGGCCGAGAACGCGGCCCTGGTCGAAAGCGCCACCGCCAGCGCTGCCAGCAGCAGGAACCCGGCCAGCCCGGCCAGCACCACCGGCCAGGCCAGGTGCCGCTCGAGCGGCGGCACCGGAACCGTGGCCGACGCGGTCACCTGCACCAGTCCGACCGTGGCCGTCGACAGCACCACTCCGATCACCACCGCCACCACCAGCCCCACCGCGGTCACGATCGCCGCGCGCAGCCGCAGCTGGCTGCGCAGCGTGGGCGGCCCCACGCCCTGCGCTTCCAGGTCGAACAGCGCCACCCGATCGTCTCGGACAGCGGCGGCCACCGAAAGCAGCAGCGCGGCCAGCGAGAGCAGCAACGCCAGCACAGCGGCGCCTTCCAGCACCAGCCGGATGCCGCGCGAGAGCGGGTCGCTGCGCAGCGTCGCGAGCGTAACCGCGTGGGAGCTGCGCGTCATGCTGTCGTACGGCGGCCGCGCGACCTGGACGTTGAGTGCGGCCACCCGGTCGGCGTTGCGGGCTCGCAGCCACATCTCCGACGGCACCGCGGAGCCCGGATCGTCGGCGTTGAGCGCGGTCGCAAGCAGCGTCTCGTCGGCCGCCGCGAAGCTGCCCGATACGGTCGGAAAGCGCCGTCCAATGGCCACCACGCGCCCGGGCACGCTGATGCCGGCAAACGTCAGGCGCACGAGGCCGCCGACGGCGGCGCGGGCCAGGTCGGGACTCACCATCACCGGCACCGGCCGGCCGTCGCTGGGCTGAACCGGCCGCAGCAGCGGGTGCGTGGCGCCCGTGATCACGAACCGCACCGGAGCGCCGGGGCCGCCCGCCACCAGCCCGCCGCGGCCGATCCATCCTGACCAATCGGTGACGGCGGCAGCGCCCAGCGTCAGCGGGCCCAGCAGCACGCTGCCCTTGATGCCAGAGACCGCCCCGCCCTCGCCCTGCTGATGGATGGCGATCTTGGAGTCTGCGGCCGTGCGGTCGATCGAGATCGCCACCAGCCGCGACCCCGCCAGGCGTGCCGGCAGTCGTCGCTCCAGCTGCGAGTGGCCGACGCGGGCGGCCCCCAGAGGCACGCTCACGAAGGACTGGCGATCGGTCTGCAGCACCAGCGCCGTGGTCACGGGCGAGCCGGTCACATCCACCGGCAGGCGCAGCAGGCCCGTTCCGTTCAGCAACGGCCCGCGCATCGACACGTCGCCGGCCGGGGTCAGGCGCCGCGCCAGGGTGGCCTGGCTGACGCTGGATGTATCGCTGCGCCAGCGGAGCGCGGTGATGTCGTTCGCCGGCAGCGCCAGCGCGGTGATGTCGACCGGCCGTGTCCCGGTCGCAGCGGCGGTGGCGCTCAGCCGCAGCACCGGCATGGCGACGGTGCCGCCGGCCAGCCGCTGGTACTGCTCCAGGGAGGCGGCATCAAGTGGCCGCACCAGCTGCGGGCCCTCCGCCAGCGTGACGTCGGCGGGCACTGCGAAGTCGGCCTGGTCGCTCTGGCCGGTGCGCAGCGTCTGGCCATAGGCGGTGGCGAAGAAGCCAAGGCCGAGCGCCACGGCCAGGAACGCCGCGGCGATGGCTGCCGGTAGTGGCTCCCGCGCCACCGACACGACCGCTATCCGCACCGCCGCGGAGGCGCCGCGCACACGCCGCTCCAGCAACCGCATGGCCGGTCCCAGCAGCCGCGCCACGGCGACGCCGGCCACCAGCGCCACCAGCAGGGGCAGCAGCGGCAGCAGGGGGTCGGAGCGGGCGTCCGTGGTGGCGCCGATGCTGGTGGCACCCCGCGCTGCAGCCAGCGCCAGCGCCGCCAGGCCGGCCACGGCCACCGCGTCGGCCAGCACGCCGCCGTAGCGGGTCGGCCCGTCGGGCAACAGCAGCACCACGACGACCAGCAGCACCGACACCACAAGTGCCGCCAGTCCCAGCAGCAACGCCTGCCCGGTCACCAGCGAGTGCGACAGCACCGCGCCGGGGGGAAGGCCGGCGGAGTTGCACACGGCCACGCCGATCACGATCCCGGCCAGAGCGCCGGCCAGCACGCCCAGCAGGGCGATCCAGCCCCCCTCGGCCAGCGCGAACAGCCAGACCTGGCCGCGGCGCGCGCCCCGGCGCTCCAGCCGCCGCCGCTCCGCCACCGCGTCGCCGCGCAGCGCGTTCGCGGCCAGCACCACGAACGCCAGCAGCAGCGTGGCCACCTCGCCGCCGACCAGCGTGAGCCGGGCCCCCGCCGTGTCGCTGCGGTCGGTGGCGTCGATCAGCGCCTGGTCGGGCGCTGAGATGCTCCACTGGCTGAAGCCGGAGCTGAGGCCGGTCAGCGCCCGCGCCTCGCGTCCCAGCAGCGAGCCGATATCCCAGCTGTGCACCCGGTCGGGGTCGATCGGGCGCGTCCAGGAGTAGGTGCGGTAGATCGGTGCCAGCCCGGGCAGCTGCGACACCTGCTCTACGTCGCCCGCCACCAGCGTGGCCGGCGGGGTGCGGTGGCCCGCGCTGACGCCGAGGTCGGTGAGCGACCCGAACGGCAGCGCCGACGTGAGCCGGCCGGTGCCGACTCGCACGAGCCGTGTCGGCCCGGCGGCAGCGACCGGCATCGGCGCGCCCGCCACCTGCACCACCTCGCAGCGGCTGGGCGTGCAGCTGCTGGGAAGCCGGCCGCTGGTCAGCGTCACCCACTTGCCGATGTCGTTGACGCCGGTGACCACGGCGATGCGACTGTTCTCGAAACGCGTCTCGCGGTACAGCACCGTGCGCACGGCCGGGCCCGGTGCCAGCTGCGCCAGCGCCCGAGTCGCGGGCGGGTCGACCGCCCGGTACCCGCCCGCCGGCGCGCCGCTCCACAGCACCCGCATCGCCCGCTGGTCGACCGGCACCCCGGCCAGGGCGCGCTGCACGCTCAGCTCCGACGAGACGCGCCCGCCGACGATGGTCGCGGCCAGCATGGCGGTCGCGGCGGCGATGCCGAGGGCCGCCAGCAGGCCGCGCTGCGGCCTGCGGCGGATGCGCGCCGCGGCCACTGAGATCGGCGCCAGCAGGGCTGTGGCAACGCGGGCCATGGCCCGATGGTAGTCCCGGGGCTGGCTGTGCAGAGGTGCCTGCGACCGGGTAATGTCGCGCCCGCCGATGGCCGATCCCGACCTGCACGTTTTCTGGCATGACGACGCGCTGCTCCACGATACGGGGTCAGGCGTGTTCGAGAGCCCGCCTTCGCCGCTGATCGAGGTGTCGGAGCTGCACCCCGAAAACGACGTGCGGATCCGGAACATCCGCTCCTGCCTGCGCGAGGGGCCGATCGCGCCCCGTCTGGCCTGGCGGGACGGCCGCCACGCGACGATCCCCGAGCTGGAGATGCTGCACGACCCCGCCTACGTGGAGCAGGTGCGCGAGTTCTGCCAGGCCGGCGGCGGGCTGCTGGGCGGCCACACGGTCGTCTCCGCCGGCACCTGGC
>DATNEO010000002.1:0-11632 GCA_035553035.1 Gaiellales bacterium
CGGTCACCACGAAGCAGTTGGTTTGGTAGGCGCCGAGGGGGAGGCTGACGACCTCGAGCGTCACCCCTGTTGCCGCTTCAACCAGCGGTTGTACATGAACGCGTCCATCAGGTAGCCGAACGGCACCAGGAACACGAAGAAGGATGCGGCCTGCACCGCCGAGGCGACGAGGGTGTTCTTGGTTCCTCCCAGCGGCACGACCTGGGTGACCAGGAACAGGCCGCCGGCAAACAGCGCGCCTCGCTTGAGGGAGCGCATCCAGGTGGGCCGGGCCGGGACGCGGGCTCCGCGCGGAAGGTTCCGCTCCTGCTTGCGCTTGGGCGCATCGTCGCTGCCGGGCTGCGGCTCGTACCCCTCGTAGAGCCGGCCTCGACCCTGCGCTCGCTGGTACTTGCGTCGCTGCTGCTTCTTGGTCGCCATGGTGGTGAAGTCTAGAGGGTCGCAGGCGGTGGCCGGTGCCGTTACATGACCTCGAGCTGCGCGGCCAGGGCGGCCGCGTCGTCGTCGCGGCCCTCGCGCTCCGCGCGGGCGATCTCATCCAGCAGCCGCCGCGCCTCGTCACGTTTGGGCGAGTAGGCCAGCCGCTCCTGAAACACCCGCTGCGCGGTCGCGGATGTGGTCGCGGGCTTCGGATCGGCCGGGGGCTGCGGCGTCAGCGGGGCGGCGCGCGGCACCGGCGGCGGCGCTGGCTCGGGTTCGATCTCGGGCTCGGGTTCGTTCCGGTGCAGCGGCACCGGAGCGGGCGGCGTCGGCGGGGCGTCGGACAACTCGACCAGGTCGGGGTCGACCTCGCCGTCATCGTCGGTCAGGCGATCGGCGGCCCCGTCGGTCGCGGTGAGCGGCGCCCGCTCGCCCAGCCGGGTGCCGGCCAGCGACCAGGTCACGATCAGCGCCACGGCGGTCGAGGCCTGCAGCAGCCAGGTGAAGATGCGCTGGTCACGGGTGTACACCACCTCCAGCACGCCGCCCCCGATCGAGCCGCTGATCGCGACGATCGTGGATCCGATCACGACGGCGGCGGCCAGCAGCACGAATCCGACCGCCACGCCACCGGCCAGCCGCGCCAGCTCCGGCGCGCGGCCCTCCAGCGTGGCGCCCCATGCCAGCGCCAGCCACAGCAGCACCAGGCCGAGCGTGAACCAGAGAGTGTGTTCGAGCCGGAAGCTCCAGAGGCCCAGCAGCAACCTGTCGTTCCAGTCCATCGCCGACGAACCCGGTGTCTGCTTGGCCGCGGACACCAGTCCGTCGCCGGTCACGACCAGCCCGGCCGCCACCAGGCCCAGCGCGGCGGCGGCCAGCGCGTCGGCGAACGATGCGGTACGGGCGCGCTCGATCACAGCCCGCGGCCGGCCTTGATCACGCCGGCCACGGACGGACCGCCCAGGTGGTAGGCGGCGTGCCGCCAGTCGTCGGAGTCGAGCAGCACCACGTCGCCATCGTATCCCGCTGCGATCCGGCCGAGGCGGTCGCCGCGTCTCAGCACCCAGGCCGCGTTCACGGTGCACGCCACCAGCGCCTCGGCCGGGGACATGCCCAGCTGCATGCAGGCCAGCGACATCACGAGCGGCAGCGAGTGGCAGAAGGCGCTGCCCGGGTTGAAGTCGGTGGCCAACGCCACGATCGCCCCGGTGTCGACGAGCTCGCGGGCGGGCGGGCGCGGCAGGTCGAGCATGATCACGCACGCGGGCAGCATCACGGCGGCCACGTCGCTGGCCGCCAGCGCAGCGACGCCCTCGGGGCCGGTCGCCTCGAGGTGGTCGACCGAGCGCGCGCCCAGCTCGACGGCGAGTTCGACCCCGCCCGCCTCGCTGAACTGGTCGGCGTGCAGCCGCAGGACCAGCCCATGGCCCGCGGCGGCGCGCAGGTAGCGCTCGGCCTGGTCGCGGTCGAAGGCGCCGCGCTCGAGGAACACGTCGGCTGCCTCGGCGCGGACGGCCGCCTGCGGCATCACCTGGTTGATCACGAAGGTGAGGTAGTCGTCACCGTCGTCCCACTCGGGGCCGACGGCGTGAGCGCCGAGGAAGGTGGGCGCGACCTCGATCGGATGGCCGGCGCCAGCGGCGTCGAGCATGGCCAGCTCGGTGTCGTGGTCGAGGCCGTAGCCGGATTTGACCTCGGCGGTGGTCGTCCCCGCGGCGGCCATCCAGGCGAGATGGCGGCCGAGCAGCGCGGCCAGCGTGCCGTCAGCGGCGGCGGCACGGGTGTCGCGGACGCTGGCGGCGATGCCCCCGCCGGCGGCGTGGATCTGCTCGTAGCCGGCGCCCTGCGAGCGCAGGTCGAACTCGCCGGCACGGTCGCCGCCGAAGGCGGCATGCGTGTGGCAGTCGACCAGCCCCGGGATGGCGGCACGGCCGCCGGCGTCGTGCACGGGCAGGTCGCCGTGGTCGCGCAGCACCTGGTCACGCGGGCCGCAGGCCGCGATGCGGCCGTCCACGATCGCGATCGCGGCGCCGGTGACGACCTCCACCTCGCGCAGGGCGGAACCGCGGGCGGGCGCCGGAGCGACCGGGCTCGCATACTGCGCGAGGTTGTCGATCAGCAGCGAGGTCACTGTGGTCAGATCAGGCTCGCCCGTAGGCGGGGATCGCGCCGCCGGAGAGCGGCGCCGAGTCCTCACCGCAGAGCCATTCGATCACGCGCGCCATCTGCTCGCCGGTCGTCCAGCGGGAGACGTCGGCATCGGGGTTCTCGCGGCGGTTCTGAGGGGTGTCGACGATGCTGGCCATGACGGTGTTGACGCGCACGCCCTTGGAGCGCACCTCGGCGTCGACGGCGCCCATCAGCGCCAGCACGGCGGCCTTGGCGACGATGTAGGAGGCTGCGCCGGGGAACGGCCGCACGGCCGCGCGGGAGCCGACGTACACGATCGAGCCGGATCCGGCGGCCAGCATCGGGGTGAGCGCGGCGCGGGTCATGGTGTAGGCGGTCTCGAGGTTGGCGGACAGCATCGCCCGCCAGACGTCGGGCGACGACTCGTGCAGCAGGCCATCGGTGCGAAAGCCGCCGGCCACGCAGGCGAGGGCGTCGACCGAGCCGAAGCGCTCGAGGGCGGCGGCGACCACGCCCTCGGCCGCGGACGCGTCGGTCAGATCCGCCTCGACCACCAGCGCCTGGGTGGGCACGTCGACCCCGCCGCTGTGGGTGGTGGCGCAGACGTCCCAGCCCTGCGCCAGGAACCGGTCGAGCACGGCCCGGCCCCAGCCGCCCGTGACGCCGGTCAGCACGGCGGTGCGTCCGGCCATGCGGTCAGTCCTCCATGGGCAGGTGCAGGCCCCTGGCGTGGGCGGTCTCGATGGCCTCCTCGTAGCCCGCGTCGGCGTGGCGAGCAACCCCGATTCCGGGGTCGTTGGTGAGCACGCGCGACAGCCGCTCGTCCATCTCCTCGCTGCCGTCGGCGACGATCACGAGGCCGGCGTGGATCGAGTTGCCGATGCCGACGCCGCCGCCGTGGTGGACGGACACCCAGGACGCGCCGGAGGCGGTCGAGAGCAGCGCATTCAGGATCGGCCAGTCGGCGATGGCGTCGGACCCGTCCTTCATTGCCTCGGTCTCGCGGAACGGTGAGGCGACAGATCCGGTGTCCAGGTGGTCGCGGCCGATCACGATCGGGGCGGACACCTCGCCGCGGCGGACGAGGTTGTTGAAGATCAGGCCGGCCTTGGCGCGGTCGCCCTGCCCCAGCCAGCAGATGCGGGCGGGCAGCCCCTGGAAGGCGATCCGTTCGGGGGCGATGGCCAGCCAGCGCTGCAGCAGGGCGTCGTCGGGGAATGCGTCGATCAGGGCGCGGTCGATGCGGTGGATGTCAGCGGGGTCGCCGGACAGCGCCGCCCAGCGGAAGGGGCCGGCGCCGACGGCGAACAGCGGGCGGATGTAGGCGGGCACGAAGCCGGGGAAGGCGAAGGCCTGCTCGTAGCCGGCATCGCGTGCCTCGGTGCGAAGGTTGTTGCCATAGTCGAAGACGTGGCTGCCGGCGCGCTGGAAGGCAACCATCGCCTTGACGTGCTCGACGGCGGTCTCGCGCGCGCGCCGCTGGTAGAGGTCGGGGTCGGATTCGCGCAACGCCATGGCCTGCTCCAGCGGCATCCCCATGGGGACGTAGCCGTTCAGCATGTCGTGCGCTGACGTCTGGTCGGTGACGAGGTCGAAGTGAACGCCGCGACGGGCCAGCTCGGGGAACACCTCGCCGGCGTTTCCGAGCAGGCCGATCGACAGGCCGACGCCCTCGTCGGCGGCCTTGCGGACTCGCGCGACGGCATCGTCGATGTCGGCGGCCACCTCGTCCAGGTAGCGGGTCTCGAGCCGGCGGGCGATGCGGTGCGGGTCGACCTCGACGTTGAGGCTGGCGGCGCCCGCCAGCGACGCGGCCAGCGGCTGCGCGCCGCCCATGCCGCCCAGGCCGGCGGTGAGGATCGTGCGACCGGCCAGGTCGGACGAGCCCCAGTGACGCTCACCGGCGGCGGCGAAGGTCTGGAAGGTGCCCTGCAGGATCCCCTGGGTACCGATGTAGATCCACGAGCCGGCGGTCATCTGGCCGAACATGGTCAGGCCCTCGGCCTCGAGTCGGCGAAACTCGTCCCAGGTGGCGAAGCGCGGCACCAGCAGCGAGTTGGCGATCAGCACGCGAGGTGCGCCAGCGTGGGTCTTGAAGACGGCGACCGGCTTGCCGCTCTGGACGAGCATCGTCTCGTCGTTTTCGAGCTCGAGCAGCGTGCGCACGATCGCGCGCAGGGCGTCGTGGCTACGGGCGGCGCGGCCGGAGCCGCCGTAGACGATCAGGCGAGTGGGATCCTCCGCCACCTCCGGATCGAGGTTGTTGCAGAGCATCCGCAACGCGGCCTCCTGGTGCCAGCCCTTGCAACGCCGCTCGGTGCCACGCGGCGCGTGCACGCTGGAGAGGTCGCCGACGAGCGCCTCGACTTCGCCGGTCAGTTCCTTCGTCGCCACAGGCGCAGGCTATACGACCGGCGAGCGCGCTCGCCACGGCCCGATCCGGGCCCGAGCAGGGCTCAGAGCCCGACTCGGCCTCCGTCGGCATTCCGTGACCCCGCCGGCACAGGTGTCACGGCCGGCGTGACAGGCGAAGGTGCATGGTTGAGCGAGATCGCCTCGCGCAGGCCTCAGAGGCCGACTCGGCCCTCGGCACAGGTTCATGCTGCCCGCGTGACCGTCTGGCACGAAATCGGCACAGCCGTAAAGCGCCTGTCTACCGCGCCGGGAGGTTGCTGAGGTGTCAAACACCGATTCGGCCGCCGTTTGCCGTCCGCGACACGACGCCGCCGCCGGTGTCAAAACACCGCATACGGCCACGACACGGGTTCGTGCGGCCGGCGTGACCGGCCGGCACAGGATCATTGCAAGGGCGCGAGCGCGGCTTCGACCGCCGCCACCAGCGCGCCGTCGCGCACCTGGCCGGCCACCGTCTCGATGTCAGCCGAGAGCGAGCGGTCGTCCCCGAGGTGCGGTGACGTCGCCCGCAGCGCCGCGTGCAGCGCCGCGATCCCCGGCCCCGGTCGCAGCGGCGCCAGGAAGTCGAGGCCTTGCGCGCCGCACAGCAGCTCCACCGCCAGCACCCGCTCCACGTTCGCGCACACCTGCCACGCGTGCACCGCCGCCGTCGCCCCCATCGACACGTGATCCTCCTGGCCGGCGCTGGTCGGGATCGAGTCGACCGACGCCGGGTGGCACAGCACCTTGTTCTCGGCCACCAGGCTGGCCGCCACGTAGTGCGGGATCATGAACCCCGAGTTGAGCCCGCCCTGCTCTGCCAGGAACGGCGGCAGGCCTTCGCTCATCGTCGGGTTCACCATCCGCTCGATCCGCCGCTCGCTGATCCCGGCCAGCTCGGCCAGAGCCATCTTGAGCGTGTCCAACGCGATCGCCACCGGCTCACCATGGAAGTTCCCATTGGACAGCACCTCGTCGCGGTCCGCGAACACCAGCGGGTTGTCCGTGGCCGCGTTCAGCTCGATCGCAACCACCGACCGGGCGTAGGCGATCGCGTCGCGGCACGCGCCGTGCACCTGGGGCGAGCAGCGCAGCGAGTACGCATCCTGCACCCGTCCACACCAGCGGTGCGACTCGTTGATCTCGGAGCTGTCCAGCAGGGCGTACAGGTTTGCGGCCGACGCCAGCTGCCCGGGGTGCGGTCGCAGCGCCTGAATCTCGGGCGCGAACGGCGTGCGTGAGGCGCGCACCGCCTCCACCGACTGCGCGGCCGCGATGTCGGCGATGCGCACCAGCCGCGCCGCCCGAGACAGCACCAGCGCCCCGATCGCCGCCATGAACTGGGTGCCGTTGATCAGCGCCAGCCCCTCCTTGGCCGACAGCTCCACCGGCCCCAGGCCGGCACGCCCGAGCGCCCCGCCGCCGTCCAGCAGCTCGCCGCCGTACTCGGCCCGGCCCTCACCCACCAGCGGCAGCGCCAGGTGCGCCAGCGGTGCCAGGTCCCCGCTCGCCCCCAGCGACCCGCGCGACGGCACCACCGGGTGCACGCCCGCATTCACCATCGCCAGCAGCAGCTCCACCGTCTCCCGCCGCACGCCGGACGCCCCCGTCGCGAGCGCGTTTGCCCGCAGCAGCATCGCGCCCCGCACGACCTCCGTCGGAAACGGCTCGCCCACCGCGCAGGCGTGGCTCCGCAGCAGGTTCAGCTGCAGCCGGCCCACGTCCTCCCGCGAGATGGCGACGTCGACGAACCTGCCGAATCCCGTGTTCACCCCATAGGTCGGTGTGCCCGACTCCACGGCCCGCTCGATCAGCGCCCGCGACGCCTCGATCTGGTCGGCGGCCGAAGCCGCCAGCACGACCCGCGCTTCGCCCAGCGCGATGCGCTCGACGTCCTCCACCGCCAGGGAGCGGCCTGTCAGCTCGAGGGTGTCCACGGCTGCGCAGTCTAGGCCCGCGGCCCGGGCACCGCTCACCCCTCCCCGAACTCGCCCCCGGATGCCACCTCCAGCAACCGGTCGGCACCGAAACCGGGCAGCCGCAGCGCCGTTCCGGCTGCGGCCGCCGCCACCCGCGCCGGCATCAGCCCGACCAGCTCCGAGCCCTTCACGGCCACGCCGCGCGCGGCCGCCAGCCGCTCGACCTCATCGACGACCGCCGCCAGCGGCGTCGCGTCGATGTCGATCAGATTCGTGGACACCTGCGCGCCGCCCCGCGCCGCCAGGCCCAGCGCCTGCACCCCTGCCAGCCCGCCGTCGCGCTCACGCAACGCTGCGGCGATCTCGCGCGCGACGTCGACGTCGTGGCTGTCCAGATCGACGTTGAACGCGACCAGCGGCGCCCGCACCCCCAGCAGCACCACGCCCGCCGTGGGATGCGGCCGGTCGGGCCCGGCAAGCGCCACCACCTCGCCCGTCGCCATCCGCTCCGCCAGCCGCTCCAGGCCGCCGCTGCGAAACGCGGCCGGCCGCAGCCCACCGCCCAAGTCGCCGTAGCCGATCGCCGGCACGCCGAGCATCGCGATCCGTCGCGCGAGCGCCCGCGCCGCCAGCTCCGGTCGCGCGTCGTCCGCCCGGAAGCGTACGAAAGGGACCACGTCGGCCGACCCCACCCGCGGGTGCACACCCTCGTGCCGTGTCAGGTCGATCCGCGATGCCGCCACCGCGATCGCGGATGCCAGCCCCTCCACCAGCGTGTCCGGGTCGGCCACCACCGTGAACACCGACCGGTTGTGGTCGGAATCGGCATGCACGTCCAGCACGCGCACCCCGGCAGCGCCGAACGCCTCGCCCAGCGCGTCCAGCACCGCCTGGTCGCGGCCGACCGAGAAGTTCGGCACCGATTCCAGCAGATCGCTCACGGCACACTCATATACCGGATCCGGACGAGGCCCATGGCGACGGCGCCGCCGCCTTGCCGCTCCTGCGCCCTCCGCCGTGCCTGCGCCGGCGAACGACGCGCCACGAGACGATCATGCTCATCAGCACCGCGACCACGATGATCAGGTGCCAGGGGATGATCAGAAACGGCGTCGAGGTGACCGGCAGGTGCGCCGAGTCGTTGTAGTAGATGCGCGTCTGTGCGTCGCCCCTGGCCAGGAAGGGCGCGCCCTTCCAGGGCATGTCCAGCGTCCGCACCGAGTTCGGCAGGATCGTGTACGTGGGCGCCGCCACGCTGGTGCCCTGCGACCCGGCGGCGAACTTCGTGCTGAAGGTGGTGTCGCCCTTGATGATGTTGAAGAAGGTGTTGCCCGTGTTGCGAACCTGCACGTGCGCGACCACCGTGGGATGGAACAGCCAGTCACCGATCGCGCCAAGACGGTCGCTCGAGCTCCAGACGTCCCGCAGGCTGATCCACTGCACCGACACCGACCTGGTGACGGCCTGCCCGCGCAGCACCAGTCCGCTGCCGTCGGCGTTCTGCACGCCCGCCGCCATCAGCGACGCCACCGCCGGCTGGTAGCGCAGGTTGCCGTCACTCTTGACCTGGCGCGACCGGAACACCACCGCCAGCGTATGCGTCCCGATCGCGGCGGTGGCCGGCACATCCACGCGCAGCTGCACCTGCCGATGGCTGTGCGCCGTCATGTGCAGCACCCTCCTGCTCAGCGTCGACCAGGGCGCTGCCGACTGCGCCAGCGAGCCCGCCGGCTTGAACGCCACCGCCGAGGCAGCCGAGACCGTGTAGTCCTGCAGGTAGACGTCCAGCGTGACCGGCGTCGCACCCTTGTTGAAGATGTCGAGACCGGTCTTGTACAGCTGACCCGGGATCAGGTTGGTCTGGATCTTCGACGGCGCCACGCCGATCGAGACCGGCGGCTTTGCGGCCGCAGCGGCGGTGGCAGTGAGGGCGGCAAGCAGCGCGGCCGCCAGCGCCGGAATCAGGATCAATCGTCGCATCGGAGGTCTCCTCATGGTGTGGTGGCGATGTAGGTGAGCGTGGTCGAGAACGGCTGCGCGGACACCGGGTCGGGATAGTTGACCTGCAGCTGGTAGTCGATCGGGTTGGGTGCACCCGCGGCGGTGGTGGCGGTGCCGCTGGCGACCGTCTGCGCAGACGTCGTGACCGCCGTGAACGTGCTGCCGCCGTTCGGCCGCCAGCCCAGCTGCGCCAGCGGGAACGTCTTGCCGGTACCGTCGCTGAAGTTGCCTGCGCCCTGCAGGGACAGCGCCCAGTTCGTGTTCGACGTGACCGTCGCAGTCAGCGCCGGACTGCGCGTGAACGGCGAGGACAGCGGATCGACGGCCCCGAAGTCGACAGACGTGGCCGACAGCGTCAGCCCCACGGTGGGTGTGATCGCGAGGCCGACGTCGTCGAAGCTGGCGCGTCCGCTGCCGTTCACCTGCACCCGCACGGTGATGGACGTCGTGGCCGGCTGCGTGACGAACGTGGTCGAGTACACCGTCCAGGCGCTGGTGCCGGTGACGGTCGCGAGCGTCGTGGTGGTGCCACCCGACTCGATCGCCATCACCCGCGCGCTGCCGGAAACGGCGTCGGTGCGGATCGCCGCGGTCAGCGTGTAGCTGCTGTTACCCACCACCGGAATCCCCGTCTGCTGGGAGTAGCCTGAGTAAGTACTGGCGCCGCCGAACAGCTGCAGGTAGGAGGACCCCGAGTTGGCAGGCGCGATGTGGTCGAAGACCATGCCCGGGCGGCCCGCCAGCGGCGTGATCGGCGTCCACGACTGTGGCACCGCAGACGTCATCGTGAAGGGTTGAAGGAACGACATCTGGCGCACCTGCGTGGGCGTCGAGTTGATGGCGGCGATGCCGATCATGCCGCTCGCGAAGCTCGCGTCCGTGGCGGTGGCCGTCGCGGTCACGCCTCCCGGGCCGACCGCCTTGCACGAGATCGAGGTGCCGGTCGCGGTCGCCGTCAGCGTGTAGGCGGTACTCGCCGCCGGGCTGTAGCTGGCCGTTCCGATCACCGTGTCGGCGCCGGCCAGCCGCCGCTGCACCAGCACCGCGTTCTTGGTGATTCCGCACAGGTAGAAGTTGGCCGTGTCGCGGTAGCGGACGACGATGCCGCCGGTCAGCTGCGGGGTCACCGACGCCTGGCTGGCAAGCACGCTGGTGGTCCCATCCTGGTAGTCCTGCGAGTTGCGGACGACCGCCACGTCGGTCGACGATCCGAGGCCGGCCGTGGTGGCCGTGCCGCCGGCCAGTACGACATTCCCCGACGTGACCTGCAACGCGCTCAGATCGGGCAGGTTGTCCGAGAACACGGTGCTACTCGAGCCCGTCGTCTCGAAGTCCGCGTCCGCGATCAGGTTGGCGGCATGCGCGGAGGGCGGGGCCAGGAGCAAGCCCCCCAGGGCAAGGACGCAGGCTGCAGCACGACTCCGCGTGTCGAACACGTCACGTGTTTCAAAGCGGACGGTTCGAATCCTGCCGGCTGGGCCGTGAACACCAGCGGGGCGGGCCCGCTGAGAGAGCCCGCCCCGCGTGTCGCACGCCTCGTGTGATCGAGGCTACGGCGTGGTGGCCGTGTACACGAGCACGGCCTGGTACTGGTCGCCGGCGGTGTTCGGGTTGTCACCGAACTGCAGGTCGAGGTGATACGCCAGCGCCGTGGCGGTACCGGCGTTGGTGGTGCGGGCGCCGGACGAGACTGCGTTGGCGCCAGAGGCAACGGCGGCGTAGGCGCCGGCGCCGGGCTTCAGGGACAGGCGGCCGATCGGAATCGTGTTCAGCCCGCCGCCGGTCTCGGTGAAGTTGGCGGGAGCCGTCATCGACAGCGTCCAGCCGGCGTTTGCCTTGACGGTGGCGTTGCCGCCGCCGGCCGCATACTGGGTCAGCGGATCGACGTTGCCGAAATCGACCAGGGGCGTGTCCAGCGTCAGCTGCACGGCGGCCCGGTTGGTGAACTGCACCGTCTGGTTCTGCGTGTCGCTGGACGGCGGAGCGGCCATGGCCGAGCCAGCCGAAACCACCAGCAAGGCAGCCGCAAGGCCGCCCACAAGCGCAATGCGCGTGCGTGACATGCAAGTCCTCCTGAGGGGATTGAGGTCTACGAAAAGCCGACGGAGCGGCTTCCCGAAGAAGGCGCAGAACACATCGTCCGCAATGGGACGTGATTCATGACCCATCCGGGGGGTTTGACGGCGCGCAGCGCGCTCGTATACCTCGATATGGGGAGCGCATGCCACCCTTCGGGCGACGAGATACGCCTACCGCTTGTCGATGATGCGTACACGGATCGAAAATGGCAAACCCGCCGTGAGGCGGGGGCGCAAAGCAAGAGGTCTCATGAGTGAGACGGCTCGGCTACCGAACCCGGAACCCGCACGAAGCCAGCGGTCGCAGGCCCACCAGGGCGCGGAAGCTGGTGCGGTGTTCACTGGAGCGGTGGTGATTCTCACCATCGCGCTCGCCCTGCCGGGGCCAGGCACCTCGGAAGCGCGGCTCGATCCGAATTGATACGGGTTAGCGGACGGTGAGCGCTGCGGGGGGCAGTGCCGCTACGGTGGCAGTGAGGCTCACCGTCCGCGCCCGTACACGTCGTGCGAACCGGGCCTGGATCACAGCGGCTACAGTCGCGGCATGCTCGACCGCCTGTTCTCGCCGCTGGCAATCGGCAGCGTCACGATCCCCAACCGGATCGTCTCGACCTCGCACCAGACCAGCCTCGTCCACCACCACCTGCCCACCGACGAGCTGATCGCCTACCACCGGGCGCGCGCCCGCGG
>DATNEO010000003.1:0-10390 GCA_035553035.1 Gaiellales bacterium
AGGCGCGGTCGATCATTGCGGCCGTGCCTGCGGGTAGCGCGGCACGCCGTCGTCGGGGATCGGCTCCCACGGCGCGGCGTAGGCCACGTACTGCCGCCACTCCATCTGCAGCCCGGGATCCTCGTCCAGCGCGCCCAGACGTACGCTCATCAGCTCGTGCCGCTCCGGGTGCCGGCTGAAGAGGGCCGACCCGCAGCCCGAACAGAACAGCTTCTCGAAGCCGCCGTCGCCGGGCGCGTAGGCCTTCACCAACTCCTGCCCGGACGTCACCCGCAGCGCGCCGGGCGGGATCTGCGCCTGTGGCGACGCGGCCGTGCCGGTGCGCCGCTGGCAGCGCGTGCAGTGGCAGTAGCCGGCGTTGAACAGCGGCTCGGTGACCTCGAACCGCACCGACCCGCACAGACAGCCACCCGTGGTCGCGTCCGACATCGCCGCATCCTAGCTGCGGCCCCGATCACGGTACGGGAACGCCGATCCGGGGTACCCATACAGAGACATGCGCAAGCGCATCCGCATGATCGCCGTGATCCTGGCCTGCGCCGGCGCAGCCGCATGCGGCGGCGGCAGTGCCGGCTCCGCCTCCCAGCCCGCCCGCGGGCCGGCGATCCCGCGAGCAATCGCGACCGATCTGGCCGCCCGTGCCGACAGCGTCGCCGTCAGCCTCGATGCGCAACGCGGCTGCGCCGCGCGCGATCAGGCCAGGCAGCTGAGCACGGCGGTCGACGCGGCGATCGCCGCCGGCCGGGTGCCGGCCGCCCTGCAACCGCAGCTGCAGGCGACGGCCACGCGGCTGGTCGCCGGCATCCGCTGCACCCCGCCGGCACCACCGGCCGAACCGAAGCCGCCGAAGCACGAGGGCCATCATCACGGTGACAAGCGCCACGGCCCCGGCCAGAACGACCAGGGGGGCGGGGATTGAGCACCGTTCCCACCGACCTCGGCCGCTACCGGCTCGACCGCGCGCTGGGAAGCGGCGGCATGGCGATCGTCCACCTGGCCCATGACCGTGAGCTTGACCGGGTCGTTGCCGTCAAGCGGCTCGCCGACAACCTGGCCCATGATGGCTCGTTCCGGGACCGCTTCCTGCGCGAGGCGCAGCTGGCGGCGCCGCTCAGCCACCCCAACGTGGTGCGCGTCTACGACTTCGGCCACGATCCCGACGGCCGGCCGTTCATCGTGATGGAGTACGTGGAGGGCGGGTCGCTGGCCGACGCGCTTGCCCGCGACGGCGCGCTCAGCCCGGCCCGGGTGGTCGCCGTCGCCCGCGACTGCTGCGCCGGCCTCGCCTACGCGCACGCGGCCGGCCTCGTGCACCGCGATCTGAAACCGCAGAACCTGCTGCTCGACCCCGACTGCCGCGTCAAGATCGCCGACTTCGGCATCGCCCGCACGCTGGACGGCACGTCGCTCACGCTCACCGGCAGCGTGCTCGGCACGGCCGGCTACCTGGCGCCCGAGCAGGCCGGCGGCGAGCAGGTGACGGCGGCTGCCGACATCTACAGCCTCGGCGTCACCCTGCACCAGTTGGTGACCGGCACCATGCCGGGGCCGGACGCATCCCAGCCGCTGCCCGACCCGCTTCGCGGCGCCGTCGCGAGCTGCCTCGACCCCGACCCCGCCCGACGCCCCACCGCCGAGGCGCTGTCCGCGATGCTGGACGAGCCCGCCACCCTGGTCGCGCCGCCACGCGTTCCCCCGCGCCACGTGACGCCCGTTCGCGGCATGCGCAACGGGCGGCTTGCCGCCGCCCTGCTGGCGGTGCTGATCGTCGCCGTGATCGTGATCATGGCCGCCACCAGCGGCGGGGCCGGGCCACCGACCCCCGCCACGCACCACCACCACCGTCAGCGCGCGACGGCCGCGATCCCGCAGGGCGCCACGCCTGCCGCGCAGGCTCGCCTGCTCGCGCGCTGGCTGCGCCAGCACGCCGGCTGAGCCGCGTTTCGAGCCCCGTCTATCATCCAGGCGGATGACGCGGAACGACCGCTCCCAGCCACCCGAGTCGCAGCCCGACCCGGATCAGCGCCCGGAGAAGGGCGAGGACGAGCTCGACCAGGCCCTCGAGGAGACCTTCCCGGCCTCCGACCCCGTCTCCGCCGAGGTGCCAGGCCGGTAGGCGGCCACACCGAGCGCGCCCAGCAGCCGCGCGCGCCTGGCCCGCGCCGCAGGCAGCGGCCGCGGCGCAACCATGTCGCGCCCGATCGTGCCGGCCGCGTGTGCACAGCCCATCAGCGCCCATGCCGCTCCGCTGACCGAGCTCTGCGTCATCAGGTTCGAGTCGCCGCTGGCCAGGATGTAGGTGACCGCGGTCGCGAACCCGGCCACCGCCGCCGCCCGCAGCGGCACCGAGCGGCTGCGCCGCGCCCAGCGCATCGCGAACGCGCATCCCACCGCCGCCGAGAGCAACAGCCAGACGAATGCCAGGAAGCCGAACAGGCCGGTCTCCACCAGCGCCCGCACGTAGTCGGAGTGGACGTGCGCCGAGGTGTCCGTCTCCTGCACGATCGAGCCCAGCCCCAGCCCTGTCAGCGGCTTCTGCTCGGCCTTCGGCAGGTTCTGACGCCACAGCTGGACGCGCGTGTGGAACGAGTCACCGGTGCCGTACTGCACCTCCTGCTGCTGGTTCACCGACTGCACCCGCGAGTGCACGCCGGGCAGCGCCACGAATGCGATCACGATCGCCAGCGGCACCAGCACCAGCAGCACCCGGTAGCGGGCGATCCCCAGTACCAGCGCGCCCAGCACCACCATCACCCAGCCGGTGCGCGTGTACGACAGCACCAGTGCCATCCCGGTCATCGCCCCCACGGCCAGCGCCGGCCACCGCCACGGGCCGCGGGCAGCGAACACCAGCGCCAGCGCCGCCACCGTCGCCACCGCCAGGTAGATGCCGTAGGGATCGGGCTGCAGGAACGTGCCGTTGGCGCGGTGGAGGTCGCCGATCGACTGGGTCGAGTTGGTCGCCCACTGCCCGATGCCGACCGCCGCAGGCACCACCGCCGACGCCACGATCGCCGCAAGCAGCCGCGCCACCGCCGCCGGGCTGTTGACCGCCAGGTAGGCCAGCGCGTAGGTGACCAGCACCGCGCACAGGCGCATCCACTCGGTCACGGCCGGGCCGGTCGCGGCCGCCACCGACACCCCGATCACCGCGATCCCGGCGAACAACAGGTAGGGGTAGATCGACGGCGCCCGCCGCAGCAGCCGCCAGCGCTCGATCATGTACGGCGTGCCGACCGCGATCACGAGCACGGCGAACACCGAGGCCGGGTTCAGGGCGACCCCGTGGTAGGAGGCAAGCGTGCGATCGGCGAACAGGTCGAGGCTGGGTCGCACCAGCACCAGCAGTAGCACGCCCGCCTCAAGCCGCCACGCGAACACCAGCGGCACCGCCACCACCAGTCCCGCCGCGAGCAGCAGCTCGGAGCGGCCGCTGGCAAGCCCGATCCCGTAGCCGGCGACGGCCACCGCCAGCACGGTCGCCCATACCAGCGGGCCGCCGCGAAGCGGTCGCTGCACGATCGGCTGTGGCTGTGCGACTCCGAGCATGGCTCAGGTCGTGGGCTGCTCGACCGGCCGGGCGGGTGTGGTGGCGCGGCTCAGCAGCGAGGTTCCCGCCGCCTTGCGGCCGCGGTCAAGGCACACGCGCACGCGTCCGCTGACGACCGCGTCTTCGAGCAGCTCGAGCATCGACTCGAGGTCGCTCCAGGTGCTGCGACTGCGGCGCAACGAGAGCACCGTGACGGTCGCCACCGCCGTTGACACCAGCCCCGAGGGGTGCTCGAGCAGCGCCGGCGCATCGACCACCACGACCTCGCCCTCGCGCGAGCCCGCCAGTGCGTCGCGCAGCCGCGGGAGCGACGACAGCACCGCGGTGCCCGCGTCGACCTGCGTCCAGCCAGAGTCGCCGGAGCGGGCGATGCCGCTCTCCGACAGCCACGTGGTCGGCCGGCCCGACTGGGCGAACGAGTCGGCCAGCGTGCGTGACAGCCCGCCGCCGTGGTCGCCCCTGGGTGTGACCACCGCGATCACTCCGCCCTTGGCGTCGACGCCGCCCACCTCGGCCAGCGCGCGCAGCGCCTCCACCGAGTCGGGCTTCGAGGGGTCGACCGCGAGCGAGCGAACACCGGCGGCGCGCAGGTCGCCGGTGCTGCGGATGCGCGGGTCGGCCTGGCCGATGCCGAGCGCGATCGCGATGCCGAGGATGATCCCGGCCAGGATCCCGCCGGCCAGGAGCGCGACTCCGGGCAACGTCTTCGCCGCTGAGGTGGTCGTGGCGCCGTCGGCGTGGATGCCCTGAGGGAGGTTGTTCGCGGCCGTCTGCAGCCGCGCCACCGCTGTCGCGTCGCCGCCGTGTGACTGCAGCGTGTTCGCGGCCTGCAGCAGCTGGTTCTTCTCGTTGCTGATGCGCTGGTGGACGAGCGCCTTCACATAGGCGTTGAGGCGGGCGGCGACGACCGCCTCGGATGAGTTGTCCGAATAGCTGAGCTGGATGTCGGTGCCGTCCAGCGCCGCGAAGCCGAGGTTGTCGATGTACTGGCGGGCTGTGGTGCCGTTCTTCAGCGCCGCCGCCGCCGCGGCCGCCGCCTGTGGGTCGACGAACTCGTTCTTGGTCAGATCCTGCGCCGCGTGCACGGTCGTGAACGGCTGCGGCTGACCCTGGAACTGGTAGGTCACGGTCGTGTCCTGAACGTGAACGCGGGCGGTCGCCTTCGCGTCTGAGATGTGGCGGCCAGACAGCGTGGTCGCCGCGATCGCCACCAGCACGGCGCACAGCGGCAACAGCCACCAGCGGCGCACGACATGCGCAGTTGCCCTGCCCAGGGTCAATTCCGGTCTCACCTGACTCCTCCCAACGTTGCCCGCTCCATGGTACGGGCGATCTCCGCCCGCGTACATTGATCCCGCGTGAAGGCAACCACATGGCTCGAGCGGGCGGCCGCCGCAGAGGTTGACTTGCCGCCCCCATAAGGCGTAGCGTCGGCGCGTCGATCGGCTGGCAAGGGTGGACGCGTCTGGCGCCGGTCTTGCCGGTCAGGGGGGTGGGGTGGATGAGACGTCTGATGGCGGTGGGAGTTCTGGCGGTGTTCGCCGTCGCCGTGCCTTCGGCGCTCGCGACTGGGTCCGGGAACACGTCTGCGGTCAGCCAGAAGGTGCTGCCGCATGTCAAGTTCGACAAGGCGCTTTCGGCGGGAGCGCACGGTTGGTTGTTTGGGCCGCAGGCGCCGATCGGAAACGCCTTCTTCGGCGCGGCGACGCCGTCGTTCGGGTCGAACGTGGATGCGGCCAGCCCGCAGGAGGATCTCGCCGGTGGCCAGTCGGAAACCGCGATCGCAGCGGCCAACGCGGGCGGTCAGCGGCGAGTCTTGGCGGCGTGGAACGACGCGAGCGCGTTCGCGCAGCCCAACCCGACCCTTCCACGCGGATCCGGCACCGGTGTTGGCTACTCGTCAGACGGCGGCCGCAGTTTCCGCGACCTGATCGGCCTTCCCAACCAGAATCCTGATCAGATGTGGAGCGGCGATCCGTCCGTTGTGCGGATCGACGGCAGCCACTTCGCTGTGGGAAGCCTCTACTTCCCGGCGTTCTTCGCCTGTGGGGACGGCCGCCCGGCGTTCCTGACCGCAGCGGTCAGCATCGCCACCGTCAGCAATGGCGGCTCGACCGTGCACTTTGGACAGCCCGTCATCGGCCCCTCGCCGGGGAACATCTGCCCATTGGTCAACGGCGGGAATCCCAGCCCGAATCTGGCGCTGATCGACAAGCCGTTCCTGTCATACGACCAGGCCAGCCACACGCTGGCGATGTCCTACACCCGTTTCTTCCTGATCACCGGCAGCGGCGCAGGTCAGATCGAGATGGTACGGGCGCATCTACCGAGCCAGCCGCAGCTGCTGACCCATGCCAGCTTCTCCGCGCCGGTCGTGATCTGGCCCGAGCAGCACCGCCAAGTCAACAGCGGGTCATACCCGGTGGTCGCGCCGAACGGCGACACGTACGTCGCCTGGGAGCGGAACATCGACAACGTGCAGACCGCAAGCGGCGATCCGTTCATCCATGAGCAGATCGCCCGGGTGCGGGCCGGGGCGAACCAGGTCTCGGTCGGCGGCCCGGAGAATCCTCGGGTGGTGACGATGGGACAGCAGAACAGCAGCCTGACCGGCGGTGTTCGCTCGCTGAGCGCCCAGGTCATCGCAGGCTACAACCGGGGAACCGGCAACGATTTCCCGCGCATCGCGTATGACGGCGCCACCAACCAGGTGCTGGTCGAGTGGAACGACGCCAGTCTGCACCCGCTCGGGGATATCTGGATGCGGGCGCTCACTCGACAGCTCCGGTTCGCAAGCCCGATCGTCCGCATCAACGACGACTCGGACTACACGCTGCATTTCCTGCCTGCGATCAGCGTCCGAAACGACGGCACGATCTGCAGCAGCTGGTATGACCGGCGCCGTTCCGCGCCGGACTCGGCCCTGACCGACTACTTCGCTGAGTGCCGCCGCAGCCCCGGCCACAACGCGACCGACTTCAGGGTCACCACCGGCGATACCGACTGGACCAACACGTCATCGTTGATCGCGCCGAATTTCGGTGACTACACGGACAACGCGACCGACGGTACCACGACGTACTTCAACTGGTCAGACGGCCGGCTCGGTGTTCCCCAGCCGTTCGTCGACTCACGTCCCTGAACACCAGGGCGCTGGGCGGGGAGTCGCCCGCCCAGCGCCCCGTGCGCGGCCGGGTTCATGGTCTTGATCGATCCGCGACGACCGGAGTGGCCTACGGTGGGCAGTTGATGCCCTGCATCGAATCCGTTTCGTAGAATCGTTTCCCGGTGGCGGGGTCGATCGCGCTCAGCTCCACCTCAGTGTCGGTGCAGGCGAGGCCCGTCTTTGACCGCTGGAACTGGTAGACGCGATCCTTGAGACCGTCACCGTTGACGTCGCTGACGGATGAACCGAGCGGGACCGCCTCGGTACCGGTCGGTCCGAGCCTCACCGGCCCGAGCGCAGCCGTGGCGTCGAAGTTGGCGTTCGAGAGCAGAGCGGTCGTCAGCGTCCCGTCGACCGAGAAGTCGACCTGGTTTTGCGCCTGGCCCGGCAGGAAGTCGATGCGGCCAAACAAGACACAGTTATGGACCGGTTCGAAAGCGTCTGCCGATGAGTCATCGCCATTGGGCTGCGGATCGAGCCTCACCGAGTCGGTTCCGAAGGTGAGCGGATGCCGAAATGGCACTGTCCCGAGGTGGCTGTACGGGTACCAGAACCCGTCGGTCGGGTCGAGGATGGGTCGATAGGGAGCCTCGAAAACGTCGGCGCCGGCCAGGGGCGCGTTGAACCAGTCCTGCTCGGTCGAAGGTGTGGTCGACGGCGCATGCTGCACAACCAGGGCCACGGGGCCAATCCACCACGGCGCTCCTACCGGGCGGGTTGCAGGCGGCTGAGTGGCCGTCTCCCCGGACGCCCACGTGTAACGAAGCCCGTCGATACACAGCCGGTTCGTGTTGATCGCCGTGTCCGACAGGATGTGCCAGCGCGCATCGCTCTGTGAGACGCGAGCGACCAATGCGGCAGCCACAACGACCACGGCCGCCGCCGGAATGATCCACTTACGCATCGTCCCCCCTTTGCTTGCGAATCACGCGCGAGCATACCAGCGCCGCCAGGATCAACCCATGACGCGACGGCCGGCTAGGGCGCCAGCTGGCGCAGCGTCCAGCCGTCGCCGTTACGGCGGAACTGGCGGCGCCGGTGCAGCCGGTGCTCGCCGTGCTCCCAGAACTCGATCGCGTGCGGCACCAGCAGATAGCCGCCCCAGTGCGGTGGCCGGGACACCGCGCGCTCGCCCCAGCGCCGCTGCTCCAGGGCATAGGCGTCGAGCAGCGCCTCGCGCGACTCCAGCTCCCGGCTCTGCTGGCTGGCCCACGCGCCCAGCTGGCTCTCGCGCGGCCGTGATGCGAAGTACGCGTCGCTGGCCTCGTCGTCGAGCGGCCGCACCGGGCCCTCGGCCCGCAGCTGCAGCCCCGGCGGCTCCCAGTAAAACGCGATCGCCGCCCACGGGTTCGCGGCCAGCTCGTCGCCCTTGCGGCTCTCGCGGTTCGTGTAGAAACGGAAACCCTCCTGGTCGAGCCCGCGCATCAGCACCATCCGCAGCGACGGGTGGCCCTGCTCGTTGGCCGTCGCGAGCGCCATCGCCTCGGGCTGCGGGGCGCCGGCGCGGGCGGCCGCGTCCAGCCAACTCTGTGCCAGCGCGATCGGATCGGGGACGGTCACGCCGGGATTGTCCCTCAGGTCACGGTCAGCTTGGCGTTCATACCCAGCGCGCGGTGCCCGGGGATGCCGCAGAACACCCAGTAGACGCCCGGCTTCAGGTTGACCGTGATGGTGGCTGTGCCGCCGCTGCGGATGCGACCGCTGGAGCCGTACTGCGTTCCGTGCTTGCGGATCTTGATGTTGTGGTCGTCCTGCCCGAAGTTGTGGATCGAGAACGTGATCGTGCCGTGCGGCACCTTCAGCCGGCTCAGCGTCACGCTCCACTCACGCTCGGACACGCCCACGGCGCCGCCGCTCGCGGCACCGCTCCAGGCGGGCGAGACGAGCACGAACAGGCACAGCGCAGCGGCCAGTGTCACGAGACCCCTCATCGCCCCTCGTATCGACGCGGGCGCCGGCGGCCACCATCCCCCGATCGGCCGATTCACCCGTATGCTCCCCCGGTGTCGGGAAGAACCGGTCCATGACCCTGCTCCTGCGTGTCATCTTGGCGGTCGTCGTCGCGGCGATCGTGCTTGCGATCGCCTACGTGGTCGTCACCGACCCGGGATCCGGTACCGACGTCACCGCCCGCGGGCACCGCTCACCGGTGCAGGCCCAGGTCGGCCACGCTGTGGAGCTGGGCCGCGGGCGCGCGGTGATGGCGTCGGGGCCGGCCGGCCTGTGGGTGGCGCGGCAGCCGCCGACCGGTTCCCCGGGCGAGGTGGAGCGGATCGACACCGACACCGGCAAGCCGGAGCACGCCTATCGGCTCAACATCCTGCCGCAGGGGATCGCCGTCGGGCGCGGCGTGATCTGGGTGCTGGGCAGCAAGCGCGCCGACGGCCCGGCCACGCTGCTTCGGATCGACCCGGCCAGCGGCCGCGTCCAGCATCGCCTGCAGCTGGCCGAGCAGAGCTCGTGTGCCACCCACAAGTACGCCAGCTGCTACCCGGTCGCGACCCACGACGGCGTCTGGGTGCCGCTGCTCAGCGACATCGTGCACGTCGACAAATCGGGCGCGATGGCCGACCGGACGGCGCAGGTGCAGGGCCACGTCTGGGATCTCACCGGGAGCGATGGCCAGCTGTGGGCGCTGGCAGAGACCGCGATCTACCGGATCACCGAGCGTACTCGCGTCCCCCAGCGGATCGGCCTCACACCGAGCGTGGGCGTCGGTGTGCAGTCCAACCACGTCACCAGCGACGGCAACTCGGTGTGGGTCTCGAGCTACCCGCGCGACACCACCACGAACCCCGGTCGCCTGACCCGCATCGACCCGGTCGGCCAGGCACCGCAGGTGACGGTGTCGCGGATCTACCCGGGCGCGGGCGCGCTGGCGCTGGTGGACGGCGGCCTGTGGGTGGCCCGGTTCGACGGCCAGGGCGAGCTCGACCGGCTGAACGCGGCCACCGGCGCACTCACCGGGCCGTTCAAAGTGATGCCCGACGACCCGATCGTGCTGGTCCCGCGGGAGGACGTTCTATGGGTGCTCAGCTACCGATCGACCGGCAACGTGCGCACGGTCACGAAGGTGACGCTGACGCCTGCGGCACCGGCGGAGAAGTAACTTTCAGGGGTGCGCATCGCCATCATCGCCCCGGCCTGGTTTGCGGTGCCGCCCACCCGGTACGGCGGCATCGAGTGGGTGGTCTCGATCCTGGCCGACGGGCTGGTCGACCACGGGCATGAGGTGACGCTGTTCGCGGCCGGCGACTCGCAGACCAAGGCGCGGCTGGTGACCAGCTACGACGATCCGCCCAGCATGCGCATCGGGCTGTCGATGCCCGATCTGCACCACGCGCTCACCTGCTTCGCCAAGGCCGACCAGTTCGACCTGATCAATGACCACTCCGGCCCGCTGGCGGCCGCGCTCGGCGGCGCCAGCGCGGCGCCGGTCTGCCACACGGTGCACGGCCCGCTGACCGGCGAGCCGGGCGACGTCTACTCGCTGATCGACCAGGTCAGCCCGTCGGTCGGTCTGATCTCGATCTCCGACCACCAGCGCACGCCGCTGCCCGACATCAACTGGCTGGCCACCTGCCACAACGCGATCGCGATGGATGCCTACCCGTTTCACGAGGACAATGACGGCTACCTGCTGTTCCTGGGCCGGATGTCGCCCGACAAGGGCG
>DATNEO010000004.1:0-10005 GCA_035553035.1 Gaiellales bacterium
CCCGAAGCGGGCCTTCCCCCGACGGAAGGGCCCGCTCCGGGCGATCGTGTCACGCAAGACGGACAACCCGGGGGGTTTCTTCCACCGCCGCCGCAGTCTTAACAATTGTCGCTACGGCTGCGCGAGCGACAGCCGCAGGGCATGCTCGCGGCTGCGCTGCTTCTCGAGCTGCGCGGGCTCGCGGCTGCGCTGCTTCTCGAGCTGCGCGACCGGCGACGTGAGGTCGAACCGGCCGGCATCGAGCGCCGCCGCCTGCGGGTGGGTGCCGGTCACGATCAGGTCGGCGGCGATGCCGCCGCAGAGGTGGCCGAGCACGTTGCCGACGCCGCTGTAGCCGCCGGCCACGTACAGGCCGGGGCTGTCCGGTAGCGCTCCCACCACCGGCAGCAGGTCGGCCGAGAAGCCCATGATGCCGGCCCAGCGGTGAGTCACGCGGGCGCCTCCGATGCCCAGCCAGTCGGCCAGAAACGCGTCCAGTCGGGCCTGCACGCCGGCCGTGACGGCCTCCGCGTCGGTGTACTCGTGCTCGAGCTGCTCGAGCCGGCCGCCGCCGACCACGACCCGGCCGTCGTCGGTGGGGCGGTAGTACATGAAGCCGGATTGGGAGTGGGTGGGGTACGCGAGCGGGCTCCGCTGCAGCGGCTCGGTGGCAAGCACCTGGCCGCGCACCGGGTAGACGACGCCGTCCAGCTGCGGCAGCAGGCGCGGGATCAGCCCGTCGCAGGCGACCACCACGGCCTGGGCGCGCACCGTCCCGCTGCCGGCGTGGACGAGCCAGCCGTCACCCTCGCGCTCGAGGCCGCTGACCGGCGAGTGCTCGAACAGCGTTGCGCCACGGTCGGCGGCAGCCGCCGCCAGCGTACGCACCCAGGTCGCGGGCAGTAGCTCGGCGTCCCGCGGGAAGAAGGCGGCCGTCTGGCAGCGGTCGCGCATCGGTTCCGGAATCAGATCGGCGGCCGGACGGCACGGGATGCCTGAGGCCGTGGCCGCCGACAGCGCGTGCTCGATCTCGGCCCGCTCGTGCTCGTCCTGTGCCACCCACAGCGAGCCCGTGCGGCGCACCGACTGCGGCACGCCCAGCTCGGCGGCCAGGGCGATCATCGCGTCCAGCGACCGCTCCGTCGCCGCCCGCAGATCGCGGGCGCGGGCCTCGCCGAGCCGGCCGTCCAGCTCGTCGGCGTCGAGTCCCGTGCCGGTCACGGCGAAGCCGCCGTTGCGGCCGCTGGCGGCGGCGGCGGCGCGCCTGCCGTCGACCGCGGTCACGCTGACGCCGTGCTCGAGCAGCCGCCAGGCGCAGGATGCGCCGGTCACGCCCGCGCCGATCACGCAGACGTCGGCCCGGTGATCCGAGTCGAGCGCGGGAAAGGCCCGGCCCGGGTGCTGCTCCTGCCACAGGGATGGATCGCTCAAGCTGAGACCTACCCTACAATCGCGCCCGTGCCCGAAGCCGACGAACTCGCCCTCGCTGAGCGGCTGATCTCCTACGACAGCTCTCAGCCCGACGGCGTGAAGGCGGCCATGGGGTTCCTGAAGGGATGGCTGGAGGGTCAGGGCATCGCCCACCGCACCTACGAGGTAAACGGCCTGCCCTCGATCGTGGCCGCGGTCGGCGAAGGCCCGGTCACCCTGATCTGGAACGCCCACGTGGACGTGGTCCCCGCCCGCAGCGAGCAGTTCTCGCCGTGGCACGTGGACGGCCGCCTGTACGGCCGCGGCGCCTATGACATGAAGGGCGGCCTGGCGGGGATGCTGGCCGCCCTGGCCGACCTGTCACAGGCACGCGAGATGATCCCGGGCGTCAAGGTGAAGCTGCTGATCGTGCCCGACGAGGAGTCGGAGGAGGATTCGAACCAGCCCAAGTCCTCGGCGTTCCTGGCGTCCGAGGGGCACCTGGGCGAGTTCGTGGTCTGCGGCGAGCCGACCAACCTCGAGATCGGTGTGCAGTCCAAGGGCGTCCTGGTCGTGCGCGTCGACGTGGAGGGCCGGGCCGCGCACGGCTCGACCCCGTGGCTGGGCGATAACGCGGTACTGAAGGCGTTCGAGCTCTACCGCAGGATCCTGGAGCTGCCGTTCGCGTCCGGCAGCTCGGAGCTGTACGAGCACCCATCCATCAACATCGGCCGCATCCGCGGCGGCGACGTGGTCAACATCGTGCCCGACCATTGCCGGATCGACGTCGACATCCGCTACCTGCCCAACCAGGCGCCCGAGGAGGTGCTGCGCCAGCTGCGGTCGCTCGGCGCCGAGGTGACGCCGATCTACGAGATGCCTCCGGCCACGCTCGATCCGGGTGAGCCGCATGTCCAGGTGCTGCGCGAGGCCGTGGGCGCGCTGGAGGGCGGCTCGGCGCCGGCGGTCGGTCGCCACGGGGCCTCCGACGCGGTGTTCTTCCTGGAGCGGGGCATCCCCGCGATCGAGTTCGGACCGGCCGGCGGTGGACACCACGGCCCGGAGGAGTACGTCGAGATCGAGTCGCTGCGGCGCTACCGACGGATCCTGGTGGAATTCGCGCGGCGTCTCTCATCGACTCCCAATCGCGGGTAGGGAACCTGCACCTCAACGACGAATCGGGCGTTTATACTGCTGCCTTGCCCGCGCCCAGTCTGCGGGCGCTCGTCTGTCAGGGAGCTCTTTGCCGACCGAAACCCCGCCACAGCCCGCTCCACCCAGCACCGGTTCGGACGGCGGCCCGCCCCGGCGGCCCCCCGTCAACATCTACGACACCCGGACGCTGAAGCGGCGGCGGCCGCGGTGGGTGCGGATCGCGCTGTGGACGGGCGGCTCCTTCGTCGCGCTGGTGCTTGTGGTGGCGGCCGTGGTCGGCTGGTGGGCGCACAACCTGGTGAACGAGGTGGGGCACCTCAGCAAGGGCGTGATCGGTGCCCAGAGCGGCCTGCAGAAGACGCTGCCGATCAGCAACGCTCCCGCCGTCGCGCTGGTGATCGGCTCCGACTACCGGGCGGGCGACGCCGCCGGCGGGTCACGGTCGGACACGCTGATGCTGGTGCGAATCGACCCCCGCACCAAGTACATCTCGCTGCTGTCGCTGCCGCGCGACCTGCACGTCACCATCCCCGGCTACGGCATCGACAAGATCAACGCCGCCTACTCGGACGGCGGCTACAAGCTGGCGCTGAAGACGGTCGAAGACGCCACCGGCGTCAAGCCCAACTACCTGGTGACGGTCGACTTCAAGGGCTTCCGTGACCTGGTGGACAAGTTCCACGGCGTCTACGTGCCGGTCGACCAGTTCTACTACCACGTGAACGTGGCCGGCCAGGAGCAGTACTCGCAGGTCGACATCCCGCCCGGCTACCAGCTGCTGAACGGCACCAACGCGCTGGCCTACGCCCGGTACCGCCACACCGACTCCGACTTCTACCGCAACGCCCGCCAGCAGGTGTTCCTGCACGCCTTCTCGCAGCGCGCGTCCAGCCAGCTGCACGGCATCGGCCTCGACCAGCTGACCACGCTGCGCGACGTGGCCGAGACGGTCGCCAAGAACGTGCAGGTGACCGGCCCCAACGGGCCGCCCAGCGTACAGACCATGATCGAGATGGCGACCACGGCATACGCGATCAAGGACCGCGTGATCACGTCGCGGCTGAACGCCACCGTGGCCGGCGACGCCATCAACTCGTACGTGGAGGCGACGCCGGAGGCGATGCGCGCGGCGGTGTTCGCGTTCATGCACCCGGAGAGCATGCGGCCGCCCACCAGCTCGCTGCCGGGCAAGTCCACGAGCGGCCCCAAGGTGCCCAAGTTCAAGCCCAAGGTCGACCCGACCACGACGCCGCTGACCACGGTCAACGGGAACGGCACCCAAGGTGCGGCCGCCAGGGGCGGCGCGGCGCTGGGGACCTGGGGCTACCCCGTGTCGGTCTCGCTGAACCCGGCGCCGACGTTCACCTTCCGCCAGAGCGTCGTCTACTACCGTCCCAGCGATCAGCAGGCTGCCGCAGACGTGGCCGCGATCCTGGGCGGTGCCGTGGCAAAGCCGATCACCACGGCCTACAAGGCATATGCCGCTAACGGCCTGGTCGTGGTGCTGGGCAAGAGCTTCACGGGCAAGCTCGCACATGAGGCGTCGAAGAGCACGACCGGCCTGCCGTCGGACGTGACCCGCGACGCCACCACCTACCGCGCCGACTTCCAGACCGCAAACGGTCCCGCCAACTTCCCGGTGCTGTACCCGACCGTGCGCCAGGACGCGTCCACGTTCGTACCCTGGGTGCACTCGCCGATCCGGACGTACAACATCAAGGAGGCGGGCGGCGGCAACAACTCGCTGTACGCCTACTGGGGCTACAACGGCATCGCCGGCTCCTACTGGGGGATCGAGGAGACCCGGTTCACCAACGCGCCGATCCTGGCGAATCCCGACCAGCGGCGCAGGCTTGACGGGCGCACCTACCAGTTCTACTTCGACGGCTCGCACATCAACATGGTCGCCTTCATCGAGCACGGCACCGCGTACTGGGTGCAGAACACGCTTCGCGATGACATGTCCAATGCGGACATGATCGCGATCGCGCGGTCGCTGAAGCCCGTCAAGTGAGCCCGCCGGCCAAAAGCGCCGTCGGCGTGATCGGGGTCGGTTACGTGGGGCTGGTGACGGCGACCTGCTTCGCCGACCTCGGTCACCAGGTGGTCTGCCGCGACATCAACCCCCAGCGCGTGGCCGATCTGCGCGAGGGCGCGGTGCCGATCTATGAGCCGGGGATCGAGCGGCTGCTGGAGCGAAACCGCGACCGGCTCACGTTCACGGAGGACAGCGGGGAGCTGTTCGGACGCTGCCGGGTGGTGTTCGTGTGCGTGGACACGCCGCCGACGCGCTCCGGGGACGCGGATCTGTCGCGCGTGCATCGGGTGATCGACGAGCTGCCGGCAGACGGCGAGCGGTTCGTGCTGGTGATGAAGAGCACGGTGCCGGTGGGCACCGGGGACAAGGTGCGGGCGGAGCTGGATGGGCGCGGACGCGGGCACGTCGGCTACGTGTCCAACCCGGAGTTCCTGCGCGAGGGGCGCGCGATCGCCGACTTCATGGAGCCCGACCGGATCGTGATCGGCGCGCTCGACGAGGCCGACGGCGCGGCGGTGGAGGCGCTGTACGCGGACCTGGACGCGACCGTCGTCCGCACCGACCCGGCCAGCGCCGAGATGATCAAGTACGCGTCGAACGCGTTCCTCGCGACCAAGATCTCGTTCATCAACGAGATCGCCAACGTCTGCGAGGAGGTGGGGGCCGACGTATCGGTAGTGTCCCACGCGATGGGATTGGACGAGCGGATCGGCACGCACTTCCTGCGACCCGGAATCGGCTACGGCGGCAGCTGCCTGGCCGGCCACGAACTGGTCACGGTGCGGCACGGAGACAGCGTCGAGGACGTCGCGCTGGCCGATCTGTACCGGCAGCACGAGGGGCCTGGCGACGTGGTGCGTCCACAGGGTCTGGAGGTGCTGGCCTGGCGGATCGGCGACGAGACGCCCGAGTTCCTGCCGGTGTCGACGCTGACGGTGCGCGATTACGACGGGCCAGGCGTCACGGTGCACCTGCGCGACGGGGCGGCGGCCGTGTCCGCCACCAACGACCACCCGTTCGTGGTGTTCGACGAGATCGAGGGCACGCGGATCGTGCTGGGCGGCGAGCTGTCCGAGGGCATGCGGGTACCGCGCCTGGTCAGCGCGCCGCTGCGGATCGATCCGATCCCGGGGCTGGGCGGCCCCACGTCGTCGCTGCCGGAGCCGCTGGTGCAGCGCGTCGCCTGGGTCTCGGTGGCGCGCGTGGAAGCGGGCGACCTGGAAGCACCCGTCTACTCGCTGGAGGTGCCCGAGGCGGGCACGTTCGTGACCAGCGGCGGCCTGGTCGTGCACAACTGCTTCCCCAAGGACGTGCAGGCGCTGAAGCAGCTGGCCGGCAACTCGGGGTACCACTTCCAGCTGCTGACGTCGGTGATCGAGGTCAACGAGCTGCAGAAGCGCCGGGTGGTGGGCAAGCTCGAGCGGCATCTCGGCCCGCTGCGGGGCCGCAGGATCGCGATGCTGGGGCTGGCGTTCAAGGCCAACACCGACGACATGCGCGAGGCCTCGAGCCTGGTGTTGTCGGCGAGGCTGCTGGCCGAGGGGGCGCAGGTCGTGGCCTACGACCCGGTGGCGATGGATGCCGCGCACGAGCACCTCAGCGCAGGTGTGACGCTGGCCTCGTCGGTGCTTGAGGCGGTACGCGGGGCCGACGCGGCCGTGATCGTGACGGAGTGGGGCGAGTTCCGGACGCTGGCGTCGGGTGAGGTGCGAAGCGCGATGGCGACGCCGCTGATCGTGGATGGGCGCAACCTGCTCGACCCGGACCAGGTGCGGGCGGCCGGGTTCCTGTACGAGTCGGTGGGACGGCCTAGCGTGGAGCCATCGGGGTGATCGCGGTGCTGCTGGTCGGCGGCGAGGGCACCCGCCTTCGCCCGCTCACCGAGTGGCTGCCCAAGCCGATGCTGCCGATCGCGAACCGGCCGTTCCTGGAGCACCAGATCGGCCGGCTGCGCGGGCACGGGATCGACCGGGTGGTGCTTTCCTGTGGGTACCTGGCGGAGTCGATTCGCGAGCACTTTGGGGACGAGCTGGAGTATGCGGTCGAGCCGGAGCCGCTGGGGACGGGCGGGGCGATCCGGTTCTCGGCCGAGAACATCGACGAGACGTTCGTGGTCTGCAACGGTGACGTGCTGACCGACCTCGACCTGGGAGGGCTGATCGCGGCCCACCGCGACCGCGGCGCGCGGGCCACGATCGCGCTGCACCGGGTGGCGGACCCCAGCGCCTACGGGTTGGTGCGGACGGGCGAGGACGGTGACGTGACGGCGTTCGTCGAGAAGCCGCCGCCTGGTGTTGCCGACGTCGACACCATCAACGCCGGCACCTACGTATTGGAGCCGGAGGTGCTGGAGCTGATCCCGCCGGGACGGGCGGTGTCGGTGGAGCGGGAGGTGTTCCCGGAGCTGGTGGGAGCGGGGCTCTTTGCCTTCACCGGAGAGGGGCGGTGGCGGGACATCGGCACGCCGGATAGCTACCTGGCGGCGAACATGGAGTGGATGCCGGCGGGCGGTCTGGTCGATCCGACGGCGGTGATCGAGGCCGGCGCCGACGTGACAGAATCGGTGATCGGTGCCGGGGCCAGGATCGCGAGTGGCGCGAGCGTCCAGCGCAGCGTCGTCCTGCCAGGTGCCGGCGTCCAGGCCGGGGCGGCCTTCCGCGACCAGGTCGTGGGCAGGGACGGGAGGGCCGTGTGGTAGACGACGGGGGCATGCGGGCGGCGATCGAGGGGATGGGCCAGCAACTGCTCGAGGGCGACCGCATCGGCGGCGAGGCCGGTCGCGACCTGGCCATGCCGACGGCGGTCGTGATCGCGGGGATGGGCGGCTCGGCCATGAGCGGTGAGCTGCTGCGGGCGCTGGTGATCGGCGATTGCGCGGTTCCGATCACGCGCGTGCGCGGGTTCGGAGTGCCCAGCTGGGCGGGGCCGAGCACGCTGGTCGTGTGCTCGAGCTACTCCGGCGACACTGCCGAGACGCTGGCCTGTGCCGACCAGGCACACGGCCAGGGCGCGAGCCTGCTGTGCGTGGGCATGGGCGGGGCGCTCGAGCAACGAGCGCGGGCGTGGGGTGTGCCGTTCGCGCGGGTGCCGGGCGGGCTGCACCCGCGCGCGGCGCTGGGGTACCTGTTCGGAGCGATGGCGGGGGCGTTCGCAGCCTGCGGCCTGTCGCGGGCGGGGATCGCCGGCGAGTGCGCGCAGGGTGTGGCGGCGGTCGACCGGGATGCGGCGGCGGCGCTGGGAGGCAGGCTGGCGACCACGATCCCCCTGATCTACGGATCCGGCCCGATGGCGGCGGTCGCCTACCGGTGGAAGACCCAGCTGAACGAGAACGCCAAGATGCATGCCTTCAGCCACGCGTTCCCGGAGCTCGACCACAACGAGATCGTGGCCTGGGAGGGCGCTCCGAGCGGGACGTTCGCGGCCGTGCTGCTGCGCGACCGCGGCGAGCGCGATGAGACCAGGCGCATGATCGAGGCCACAGCCGAGCTGATCGGGCAGGACGCGGTGCTGGTCGAACAGGTCGAGGGACGTGGCGACACGGCCGCCGCCCGCGCGTTCTCGATGGTCGCCCACGGCGACTGGGTCAGCTACCACGCGGCCCTGGAACGAGGCGTCAACCCGACGCCGGTCGACCGCATCGGCAGGCTCAAGCAGCGCATCGGCGAGTAGCCCGCGACACCTGTGGCGCCGGCGTCACGGAACGCTCACGCCGGCCGAGGCGGGGTCAGAGGCCGACTCAGGCGGCGTTGCGGCGCTGCGCCGCAGATGTGACCGGTCGTGACAGGATCGGTGCCGGTCCGAACCGCTAGCGTTGCCGATCTGGTCGCCGGCAGGCGACGATCGACCGCGGCGCCCGTGAATTCGTGATGAGTGTGGACACGGTGCGGGGTGGGGCGTGACGGGTGGCGTTGGTGATCGGCACGGATTAGGCGCACCGGTCTGCCCGTGGGCGGTCTTGCGGTCCTGTGCGCGGCCTGCTAAACGCCTGCTCAGCCTCCGTACCTGATCGGCTAGAGTCTGCGCGCCATGAGCACCACCACCCCCAGCGACGTCCGCGATCTCGCCCTTGCCCCGGAGGGGGTGCGGCGGATCGAGTGGGCCGACCGGCAGATGCCGGTGCTGGCCCTGATCCGCGAGCGGTTCGCGGCCGAGCGCCCGCTCGAGGGCATCCGCATCGCCGCCTGCCTGCACGTCACCAGCGAGACCGCCAACCTGATGCGCACGCTAAAGGCGGGCGGCGCCGATGTCGTGCTGTGCGCCTCCAACCCGCTCTCCACCCAGGACGACGTCGCGGCCGGGCTCGTGGCCGAGTACGGCATCTCCGTCTTCGCCCGAAACGGCGAGGACAACGACACCTACTACTCCCACATCGAGGCCGCGGCCGACCACCATCCCCAGCTGACCATGGACGACGGCGCCGACGTGATCGGCGTGCTGCACGCCACGCGCCCCGAGCAGCTGAGCGAGATCCTGGCCGGCACCGAAGAGACCACGACCGGCGTCATCCGGCTGAAGGCGATGGAGGCCGACGGAACGCTCGGGTTCCCGATCGTGGCCGTCAACGAGGCCAACACCAAGCACCTGTTCGACAACCGCTACGGCGTCGGCCAGTCGACGCTGGACGGCATCATCCGGGCCACCAACGTGCTGCTGGCCGGCAGCACCTTCGTCGTCGGCGGCTACGGCTGGAGCGGGCGCGGCCTGGCCGAGCGCGCCCGCGGCATGGGCGCCCATGTCACCGTGGTCGAGGTCGATCCGCTGCGGGCGCTGCAGGCCGTCATGGACGGCTTCAACGTCTCCACGATGGCCGAGGCCGCCCGCCAGGGCGACATCTTCTGCACCGCCACCGGCGACAAGAACGTGATCCGGCGCGAGCACTTCGGCCTCATGAAGGACGGCGCCATCCTCTCCAACACCGGCCACTTCAACGTCGAGATCGAGATCCCGGCGCTGCAGGAGATGGCCACTGCGGTCACCGTTGTGCGACCGATGGTCGAGCAGTTCGAGATGCCGGACGGCCGCCGCCTGTTCCTGCTGGCCGAGGGCCGGCTGGTGAACCTGGCCGCCGCCGAGGGCCACCCCGCTTCGGTCATGGACATGAGCTTCGCCAACCAGGCGCTGTCCGCCGAGTGGGCCGTCAAGAACCACGCCGACCTCGAGCCGAAGGTCTACGTCGTGCCGACCGACCTGGACAACGAGGTGGCCCGCCTCAAGCTGGCGAGCATGGGCGTTGAGATCGACTCCCTCACCGCGGAGCAGGAGAAGTACTTGGCCTCGTGGGACGAGGGCACCTGACGCCTCAGCCCGCCGTGGTCGGCGCCGAATCACCGCTCACCCCTGACGCGATCGTCCGGCTCGAGGACGGCCGCCTGGTGCTGCTCGACCAGACCCTGCTGCCCGGCGAGCGCCGCGAGAACAGCTAC
>DATNEO010000005.1:0-9190 GCA_035553035.1 Gaiellales bacterium
GCGGGTGGTCTCGCGCAGCTCCTCGATCTTCAGGCGCAGGTCGTCGGCGCCCAGGAAGTCGGGGTGCCTGACCGGCGAGCGCTGGTCGACGCCGGGCGGCAGGTCGCGCATGCCGGCCACCTCGTCGGACACCTTGAAGCCGAGCAGGACGCCGCCGGTGCCGGGCTTGGCGCCCTGGCCGACCACGATCTCGACCGCATCCGCCTCGGCCATGTGGTGCGGGTTGTTGCCGTAGTGGCTGGGCGTCACCTGGTAGACGAGCGTCTTCGACGCCGCCCGCTCGCGCGGGTGCATGCCGCCGTCGCCGGTGGTGGTGGAGATGCCGACCTGCGATGCCGCGCGGCCGAGCGCCTCCTTCGCGTTTGCCGACAGCGCTCCGAAGCTCATGCCCGAGATCGCGATCGGCGTCTCCAGCACGACCGGGTTCGCGGCCCTCGTCCCCAGCACCGTGCGGGTCTGGCAGCGCTCCCGGTAGCCCTCCAGCGGCACCCGCGAAAGCGTGCATGGGATGAATGTGAGGTCGTCGAAGTTGGGCACCCGGCGAGCGGTCGAGAAGGCGCCCATCACGTAGCGCCCGAGCTCCGCCTTCTGGCGGATGTCGGCAAGCGTCTCCTGCGACCAGATGTGGCTGGGGCGGGGTGGATGCTCGATCACAGCGCGTCCCTCCAGATCGAGAACTCCTTCTTGTCATAGCGCCACAGCCTCCCGGCCGAGCGCACCTTCTGCCACTCGCCGGCAGGCGCCAGGCCATGACCGACGCACAGCTCGGCCAGCCAGGCCAGTTCCTCGCCGGAGGGCGGCTCGCAGACCGTGTCCGAGCCCAGCTCGGCGATGCGGCCGCCGCAGAACAGCTCCCCCTCGTACATCGAGTCGCCGAACCCGGGCCCGGCGTCGCCGCACACCACGAGGCGCGTGCGCTGGTTCATGAACCCGGACATGTAGCCCGTGGAGCCGCCGATCACGAGCGTGCCGCCCTTGCCGGCGATCGCCGACCGCGCGCCGGCGTCGCCCCTGACGACCACCAGCCCGCCGCGCATCGAGGCGCCGGTCGAGCTGCCGCTGTTTCCGCCCACGACGATGCTGCCGTCCATCATGTCAGCGCCCAGCGACCATCCGGCATTGCCGTCCACCGCAACGTCCAGACCGTCGGAGAGGCCGCCGCAGAAGTAGCCGACGTCGCCGCGGAAGCGGACGGCCGCGCCCGGATGGTCGAGGAATCCCACCGCCAGGCTGTGCCGCGAGCCGGGATGCAGCACGTCCACCGAGCCGGCTCCGCCGTCCAGCAGGTCACGCAGGCGCTGGTTGATCTCGCGCGTGCTGAGGCCGTGCGCGTCCAGCGTGGCCGGCGCTAGCGTGTCCATGCCCGCGCCTCGCCGCCCGCCAGCTCGTAGGTGTCGAGGTCGGCGCCGTCGCCGAACGCCTCGGCCAGAGCGATGCCCTCGCTGACGACGGCCACCCAGTCGTCGGTCTCGGCCACCAGGCAGGGCTTGGTGGAGAAGCGGTCGCGGGCGACGCCGAAGCCCTCGGCCGTCGACACCAGGTAGGTAAAGGATCCGTCCAGGTCGTCGATCGAGTCCCGCACAGCCTCGTCCAGCGGCACGCCGGCGGCCATCCGGTCGGCCAGGTACACCGCCACGAACTCGGTGTCGTTGCCGGTCTGGAAACGGTGGCCGCGCATCTCGAACAGGCGCCGGTTCTTGTAGTAGTTGGTGACGTGGCCGTTGTGGACGACTGTCACGTCGGGGAACGGCCGTGCCCAGAACGGGTGCGAATGGTTCACGTCGACGCGCGACTCGGTCGCCATACGGGCGTGGCCGATGGCGTGGCTGTAGGTCGTGCCCAGCACGCCGAACCGCTTCGCCAGCTCGCGGGCGTGGGACGTGTGCTTGAGCAGCTCCAGCGAGGTGCCGACCGAGAACACCCGCACGCCGGGTGCGCTTCGCTCGATCGCATCGGCCAGCCCCGCGACGTCGCCGTCGCCGCCGTTGCGTGCCAGCCCCAGCCGCCAGTAGCCGTCCCGGTACTGCTGGTCGGACAGCTCGAACCCGGCCTCCGAGACGCCGTCCGACACGGCCGCGCGCGTGGCCTCGCCGCCCGCCTCGCCGGCCCAGGCCGAGGCCACCAGGTCGCCCGCGAACGGCGCGCCGTAGAGCGACATGCCGGTCGAGTCAGGCCCGCGGCCGTGCAGCGCGGCCAGCATCGCCGTGAGCGTGGCGGCGACGTCAACGCCGTCACGCTTGGCAAGGAATCCGGCGATGCCGCACATGGGTGCGACCTTACGGGTTCGGCGGCCGGTGCGCGATGTGCAGGCTGCACATCCTGCCGCTCACCGGGCCAGATCGGCGAAGGCCGGCGCCAGCGCGTCGAACAGCAGCCGGTAGCGGCGGTAGCCCTGCTCGTAGGCGGCCGCCGCATCCGGGTCGGGATGGTGCTGTTCGGACGCCAGCCGGCACATCGCGGCCGCCGCAGCCGGGACATCGGCGTGCAGCCCGCCGCCCGCCGCGGCCAGCATGGCGGCGCCGCGGGACGTCGTCTCGACGTCCTCGCTGTAGCCGACCGGCAGCCCGGTCACGTCGGCGCGCATCTGGCGCACCAGAGCCGAGCGCGCGCCGCCGGCCACGCAGACCACGCGCTGGCAGCCAAGGCCGGCGGCGGTGATGGCCTCGACGACGTCGCGCAGGGCGTAGGCCGAGCCCTCCAGCAGCGCCCGCACCAGGTGGCCACGTCCGTGCGCGGGCGTCAGGCCGTACCAGGCGCCGCGCGCGTCCGCCTCCCATCGGGGCGCCATGGCACCGCCCATCCAGGGCAGGAACACCAGCCCTTCGCTGGCGGCCGTCACCTCCTCGGCCGCCCGGTTGAGCGCCTCGTAGTCGGCGCCACCGCCCAGTTCGTCGCGGAACCAGCGGTAGTTGGCGCCGCTCGCCCAGCCCGGGTTCTCGAGCAGCCAGCGACCCGGTGCGGCGTGGGGGTGGCACTCGGCCACGCGTCCCGGGTCACGCAGCGGCCGGTCGCTGACCGCGCACACCGGCTCGGCGGTACCGAGCACGTCGCAGACCGCGCCTGGCTCGGCCAGCCCGGCGCCCAGCGTGGCCGCCATCTCGTCGCCGCAGCCGCAGATCACCAGCGCCTTCTCGCTGAGCCCGGTGGCGTCGGCGAACCCGGCGCTTACGGTGCCAAGCACCGCATCGGCCGAAACGACCGGCGGCAGCAACCCGGCGTCGATGCCGAACGCATCGAGCAGGGTGGTGTCCCAGCTGCCGGAGTCCGGATCGAGCAGCATGGTCGACGACGCATTCGAGCGGTCGACCGCGTCGGCTCCGCAGGCAACGCGCACCATATAGGAGCCGGGAAGCAGCGCCCGTGCCGTGCGCGCGTAGTCGTCGGGACGCTCCTGCGCGACCCAGGCCAGCTTCGCGGCCACGTGCGACCCATCCAGGTTGCAGCCCGACCGCCGGTACCACTCGTCGGCGTCGACGCGGGCCTCGGCCTGGCGGCAGAGCGGGTCTGCGCGGCGGTCCATCCAGATGATCGCCGGCCCCACCGGCTGGGCGTTCCCGTCAACGCAGACCAGCCCGTCCAGCTGCGAGCCGAACGAGATCGCCCGCACGCGGCGCAGGTTCACCCGTGCCGACAGGTCGCGGAATCCGTTCACCAGCGCCGCCCGCCAGTCGCGCGGGTCCTGCTCCACCCACCCCGGCCGCGGATAGTGCAGCGGGTGCGGCTGGTACGTCGTGGCGAGCCGCTCCCCGGCCGCATCGAACACCGACAGGCACGACCCCTGCGAGCCGACGTCGATGCCGCAGACCAGCTCCACGCGTCAGCCGTTCGGGGTGACGACCACCTTCAGCGCCTCACCCGAGCGGATGCGCTGAAAGGCCGCCGGGGTGTCGTCCAGCGAGACGACATCCGATACGACCCCGCGGATGTTGTGGGTGTTGCGGCGCAGCATCTCCAACGCCTGCACCTGGTCACGGTGTCGCGAGGCGTAGCTGCCGTGCACCGCCACCTCGCGGTAGTGCAGCACGTTGGAGGGAAAGGCGATCGTGGTCGTGCCCTTGGGCAGCCCGCCGAAGTACAGCACCCGGCCCCTTGGCGCCGCCATCTCCATGGCCTGCTCCTGCGCCTGCACGTTCGAGCAGGCCACGATTACGCGATCGGCTCCGTCGCCGGTCTCGTCCTTGATGAACTGGACGGGATCGATGCCGGTGGTGTCGACGTAGCGCACGTTCGCGTCCTCGAGGACGCCGCGCGCCAGATCCAGGCGACCGGCCGAGGTCTCGAGCAGGTAGACGAGGTCGGCGCCCTGCGCCAGCGCCAGGGCCACGTGCGCGGTGCCGACAGGGCCGGCGCCGATCACGACCACGTGCTGCTCGAGCCCGATGTCGAGGTCCTTGTGGCCGCAGATCGCATCCGAGAGCGGGTCGGCGAAGGTGGCATGCACCGAGTCGAGGCCGTCGGGCAGCACGAACATGTTCTTCAGCGCAACCTGCGGCACGGCGACCAGCTCGGTGTACGCCCCCTGGTAGTCGAAGCCCATCAGACCGCCGTTCTGGCAGAGGTGCTCGTTGCCGCCGCGGCAGAGGCTGCAGTGGCCGCAGTAGAGCGTCGAGATCACGTGCACCGTGTCGCCCACCGCGGCCGCCAGATCGGCGCCGGCGTCCGGGCCGATCTCGAGCACCTCGCCGCAGATCTCGTGCCCCAGTACGGCCCCCGGCTGGATCCGCCGGTCGCCGTTGAAGAAGGTGCGCACGTCGGTGCCGCAGATGCCGCAGGCGGTCACCCGCAGCAGGCAGCCGTCGCTGGGGCAGGTCGCGTCCGCCACCTCGCCCAGGTGCATCTCACCCGGCCCGTCCCATATCGCCGCCCTCATGCGCGGCTGATCGTATCGTGAAAGCGCCCGCGCGGGCGGGCCGCGCGGGTCATCCGGCGTGGGCCGCGCCCCGCGCTGCGCCCAGGATCGCGGTCAGCTGGGCGGCCAGGTCGCCGCCCGGCACGAACTCGCCGTTGAGGGCCGCCGTCCCGACCGTGAAGGCCCACACGCGAAGCGCCGACAGCTCCTCGATTCGTGCCACCGAGTCGACCGAGCCGGCGCAGATCAGGGGCAGGCTGGTGGTCTCGGAAACCCGCCGCACCAGCTCGGCCACGTCGCCGTCGTAGCGGTATGCCAGCAGGTTGATCCCGTCCACGCCCTGTCCCTCGACGCGGCGGGCGTCCTCGCAGATCTCGTCGATCGTCCCCCGCAGCAGGCAGGGATGGCCGACGATGCGGCCGATGTAGGGGAAGTAGCGCATCCCGGATCCCTCGATGATGCGCTGCACGTCCTGCACCTGGGTTCCGCCGATCAGGTAATCGGGGTGCACCCGCATCGCCGCCTCGGCCGAGCGCAGCTCGTCCTCGGGCGTGGCGGACACCACCTCGAGGTGGGTTGTCGCCCCGGCCGCGCGGGCCGAGTCCAGGAAGGCCGCCAGCTCCGCCTCGGGCAGGCCGATGTCCTTGCAGCCGACGTGGGTGACACCCACCGTTGCCACCTCTGCGAACACCTGCTGAGCATCCGGGAGCGTCTTGTCGTCTCGGGTCAGCATGAAGATGAACTCGGGCATCTCGTCTCCTCGGGTCAGGGTTGCACGGTGCTGCGGAACCGCACCAGCCGTACGGCCAGGCCCAGCTCGAACCAGCTGCCCGGCTCACGCACGTCGCGGTCGATGATCTCTCCGATCCTGCGCAGGCGCTGGCGGAGGGTGTTTCGGTGGATGAACAGCGCCTCGGCCGAGCGGCGCGCGTTGCCATGCTGCTCCAGATAGACCTCGAGCGTCCGGAACAGCTGGCTGCCGCGGCGGGCATCCGTCTCCTGCAGCCGCACCAGCGCCAGCTCCAGCGGGTCGGGGTCGCCCTCGCGGGAGATCGTCCACAGGTGCCGCTGTGCGCCCAGCGCCTGGTAGCTGCGCACACCGCTGCCGCCGGCGCGGGCGATGGTGGCGGCGATCCGGGCCTGACGCACGGCCGTCTGGGGATCGTCGCGGGCGGGCTCGCTGATCCCGGCGCCGGCGCCCGCGGGCAGCGTCTGGGCCAGCAGCTGCTCGAGCCGTGGCCGCCAGCTCTCGCTGGCGATCGGTACCAGCGCCGACAGCTCGTGCGCGCGGGCGTCGACCACGGTCTGCGGGAAGCTGCCCGCGAGCTGCTCGCCGAGCGCGCCCCACAACCGATCGGGATCACCGCCCGCGGCGGCCTCCGCCAGCACCACCACGTGGGGCCGGTCGAGCGGCACCGACTCGCCGGCTCGCAGCGCCTCGAACAGCTGCCGTGCGCGCGTGCGCTGGGCCGCGGCCTCGCGCCGGCGGTCCTCCTCGAGCGCCAGGGCGGCGTGGTTGGCGATGGTCGCGATCAGCTCGGTGTTGTCGCTCGACAGGACGCGCCGCTCGCCCGAGAAGCAGAGCAGCACGCCGGTGGGTCGGCCCTCCAGCCGCGCCGGAGCGGCGAACAGGGAGCGGGCCCGCGGGTGCAACGCCAGCTCAGCCGCGTCGTCGAGCGCGATGCTGGCCGGCCCGCCGCCCAGCAGCCGAGCCCACGCGCCGGTCGCTGCGATCGGCTCGCCGCCCAGCCGGGCCTGGTCGTTTGACGCCCAGGCCTCCACCAGCAGCCGGTCGCGCGCCGGGTCGAACCGCAGCAGCGCCGCCATCGACCCGTCCAGCAGCTCCATGGTCGCGATCGCCAGCCGGTGCATGGTCTCGCGGGGGCTGGCTGACGTCATCCTGTGCGAGAGGTCGGCCAGCCGCCGGAACACGTCCACGCTGCGCAGCGCCCGCTCGTGCAGCTGGGCATTCTCGACCGCGCCGGCGACGAGGCTGGCGATCGTCTCGAGCATCGTCACATCCGACTCGCTGAACTCGTGCGGCGCCTCGGTGTGCAGGGTCAGCACCCCCAGCAGCTGCCCGGAACGGCCCACCACCGGCACCGTCGCCACCGACTGGAAGCGCTCATCGTTCAGGTCGGGCACGTACCGGTAGCGCGCATCCTCGAGCGGGCGCTCCGTGATGATCCCGGCCTGGCGGGTGAGCGCCGTCCAGCCGGTCAGGCCCTCGCCCATGCCCAGCGAGAAGCGCCCGATCCACTCGGTGTAGCCCTCGATCGCGCCCCGCACCACCAGCCGCTCCTGCTCGGAGTCCCACAGGTAGACGAGGGCGCCCTGGCAGCGGGTCAGCTCGGCGCAGACGGCGATGGCCTCCTCCAGCACGCGGTCGAGGTCGAGGCTGGAGTTGACGCGCGTGGCCAGCGCCGAGATCGCCTCGAGATCGCGCGCGTGCTCCTCGACCCGCACCATGGCGCGAGCATATCGCGCCTGTGTGCACACTGAACACAGGCGAATCAAGGCCGATTCCGATAGTCTCGCCACGTGAGCAGCACGACCGTCGTCACCGACTGGGCCGAGCGCACCGCCGAGCTGCACCGCGTGCTGATGCCGCAGAAGGACAACCTGTGCGGCGCGTTCTGGGGCGCCCTGGTGCTGACCGCGGCCGGCCTGGACGGCGTCGACCAGGATCTGGTGGCGTTGGAGTCGGGCACGCTGCTGCCGGACGGCGGCGAGCCACCGCCGCTGGCGGGGGTCGAGTCACGGGTGGACTACCGCCTCGACCTGCCGCTGGCGCGGAGGGCCGAGTCCGGCACGTCCGGGCGGGGGCTTGCGATCGCTATCGGGCACCTGACGGGTGGCCGCCTGGCGGCGGTGCCGGTGGCCGGCCCCTGGACGGCCGAGACGGTGGCCGACCTGGTCTCGCTGGACGCGCAGATGCCACTGATCGCAAACATCGACACCGGCGCGCTGTGGGGCGCGTCCGCAGATCGCGGGCAGGTGCAGCGCCACCTTGACACCGGCGCGGATGACGGCCCGGCGGCCGACTGGGCGGTGGGTCACTTCGTCAATCCGGTGGCGGTTCAGCGTGGGCGCGGCGGCACCGCTGTCACGGTCCGCGACACGTACCCGGCGCTGGGCGGTGGCATCCACCTGCAGCCGGCGTCGCGCTTCGCCGCCGCGCTTCGCCGTGACGATGGACGCGAGGGCGGCGTGCTCTGCGTGTGCGATGCTGGTCGAGCCGACGGACTCCAGCAAGAGCTGGCGGCGCGCGGGTTGCAGGTTCGCCATTGGGACAACGGAACCCCCGAGCCCCCGTCAGGGTGAGCGTGGGGAAGGAGGGGACAGGTGGCCACTGACACCACGACCGGCGCCGCCCAGGTGCTCGACGGATGGCGGGCCCAGGGGATCCGCTTCGTGCGGTTCGAGCTGCCCGACATGCACGGCACCAGCCGTTCCAAGATGGTGCCGATCGAGCGCGCCTACGGTTACGCCGAGTCAGGGCTGAACATGTACGGGGGCGTTGCCGTCCTGGACAGCAGGTCGGATGTCGTTGGTGGCACGCTCTATCACGAGGAGGTCGCTTACGGCGACCAGCTGTTGTTGCCCGATCTGGATACGGCTGCGGTGGTGCCCTGGCGCGAAGCCACGGCGCGCTGGATCTGCGACTCGACGTGGGCCGACGGCACCCCGCTCGAGGCGCTGCCGCGGCGGGTCTGGCGCAAGCAGCTGGAGCGCGCCCGTACGCTCGGCTACGAGCCGCTGATCGGGTACGAGCCGGAGTTCTACCTGCTGACCGCCGATCAGGAGCTGCTGTTCGAGGGCTACCACATCTTCAACGTCACGCGGAACACGTACGTGCCGTTCATCCAGGAGCTGGTCGAGCAGCTGAACGCCTACGGCCTCGAGGTGATCACGGCCAACTGCGAGTACGCCGGGTCGCAGTGGGAGCTGCCGTGCCTGCCGCTGCGCGGCATGGGCGGGCCCGACCGCTGCTTCTCGTTCAAGAACGCCGTCAAGGAGCTCGCCCACATGCACGGGTACACGGCCACGTTCATGAGCAAGCCGTTCGCCGACTCGGCTGGGTCCGGGCTGCATACGCACGTGTCTCTGCTGAACGTCGCCGACGGCGGCAACGCGTTCGGCGATGGGTCGGACGAGGCCGGGATCTCGGCCGCGTGCCGCAGCTTCATCGCCGGCAATCTGCGCCACGCCGCGTCGATCTACGCGCTGCTTGCTCCGACGGTGAACTGCATGAAGCGCCGCCGCACGCACACGTTCAGCCCCACCAACGTGTCCTGGGGGCTGGAGGATCGCTCGGCGCTGATCCGGATCAAGGGCGGC
>DATNEO010000006.1:0-9639 GCA_035553035.1 Gaiellales bacterium
CCGTCCCCGCATGCTCCCGTAGAAGTGGCGGAACAGCTCGTAGGTGCCGTCGATCAGGTGGACGATCACCGGCTGGCGTTCGGGCGCGTCAGGCATTCCGACTCCACCCTACTCAGCCCGGTGGGCGCACGACGGCGTACCGGGCGCAGACCAGGTCGCCGTTCCGCGCCGTCTCGTCCAGCCGCAGCTCGATCCGCCGCGGCAGCAGCGGCGCCCCCGCGCCCAGCGTGACGGGCGCGATCGACACGATCACCTCGTCCAGCAGCCCGGCCTCGGCGAACTGGCCGGCCAGGTCGCCGCCGCCCACGATCCAGATGTTCCGGTCGCCGGCGGCAGCGGTCATCTGCTGATGCACCTCGGTGACGGCTGCGCTCGTGAACTCGATCGGCGCGCCGGGGACGACCGGCAGCTGCCGGTGGGTGAACACCCACCCGGGGATGTCGTACGGCCACTTCCACTGCTCAGGCGGCTTGCCGGCGAACTCGTGGCCGAGGATCCACTGATACGTCGTCGACCCCATCGCCAGCGCGCCCACCTGGGCGATGAACGCGCCGTAGTTCATCGGCCCGTCCTCGTCCTGCTCGCGCGTGAACAGCCAGTCCAGCGAGTTGTCCGGGTCGGCGATGAAACCATCCAGCGTGGTCGCCGTGTAGTACTGCGTGAGGCTCGCGAGCCGCTCCTTCCGCGTGATCGCCGATACGATAGGCGAGGTACTTGCGATGGTGACGGTTGACGACGTGCGATCGGTGCTGGCTGACCTGCCTCGCTCCTACGAGGTGGTCGTGCGCGGCCGCATCAAGTTCCGCGTCGGCCAGATCGTGTACGTCGCCTTCTCGAAGGACGAGAGCGAGATCGGCTTCGGCTTCCCCAAGGAGGAGCGGGAGTACCTGGTCGCCAGCGATCCCGAGACGTTCATGATGCCGGGCGAGAGCGACCTGCGGTTCCAGTGGGCCGAGGCGCGCATGGCGAAGCTCGAGTTCGAGGAGATGCGCGACCTGGTCATCTACGCGTGGAGCATGTGCGTCCCCAGGTACGTCTGGGAGCCCTACGTGGTGAGCTGAGCCGGCAGCTGCATCTCACCCCGTTCGCACGATGCGCCGGGGTCTCGCCTTCCGGCATCCTCCCGGGTCTCGACGAGCGAACACGGGAGGGGCTGTGGCGGACGAACAAGAGATGCAGCAGGAGGCCGCCGCGCCGTGGCGGCCGAGCGCACGGCTGGAGGCGATGTGGCAGCGCGACGTGATCGGGCCGCTGGACGACTTCCAGGATCCGTCGCAGGAGTGGCGGCGGCTGTTCTCGGAGCTGTTCGGGACGTTCTTCCTGGTGCTGGTGGCGTGTGGCGGGGGCGTGATGGGCGAGGCGTTCCCCAACACGATCAGCCGCACCGCCGCCGTCACCGCGCCCGGGCTGATGGTGCTCGGGATCATCCTGTTCATGGGCAAGGTGTCCGGTGCCCATCTCAATCCGGCGGTGAGCGTGGCGTTCGCGTTTCGCGGCGACTTCCCGTGGCGGCGCGTCCCCGGCTACATCGTCGTCCAGCTGATCGGCGCCTCGCTTGCGGCGTGGTTCGCGCAGAGCGTGATCAACGCCTCGGCCGTGTTCGGCTCCAACTATCCGGCATCCGGATACACATCCACGGACGCGTTCCTGATGGAGGCGGTGCTGACGCTCGGCCTGGTCAGCGTGATCCTGGGCACGGCCTCCGGGGCGCAGAACCTGGGCGTGTTCGGCGCGCTCGGCGTCGGCGGCTACATCATCCTGGCCGGGCTGTGGGGTAGTCCCATCTCGGGGGCGTCGATGAATCCCGCCAGAACGTTTGGGCCGGACCTGGTCGGCGGCAACTTCACCAGCTACTGGGTATACGTCGCGGGGCCGCTGGTGGGGGCCGGCCTGGCCGTCGTCGCCGCGTACGTGCTGCGAGGCCGGGGCGGCGGACTGGCAGGATCGGGCGCCGCGCAGGGAGATCTGTTCACGGAGGCCCACCGGCCCGACAAGGCATAGCCGTCACCGCGGATTCGCCCGCGTCAGCACGTCCGCGTAGAGCTCCGCCACCTCCTCGGGGGCGAGCTGAAGCGTGGCGTCGCCGACCATCACCTCGTGGCGCTGCACGGAGGGCGACGTGGTGGGGTCGGGATCTCCGAACAGGAACACCTTCCGCTTTTCCGCGACCGCGAGGGCGGCGTCGGCGAGGCGCTCGCGGTCGGCTCGCAGGAGGATGTGGAACATCGGCGTCTGGGGAGGGTCGGGCACGACCTCGATGCCGTCGACCGCGCCCAGCGCGGCCGCCAGCGCGCGCGCGTGCTCCACGTACTCCGGGATCCGCTCGAGCCGCTGGTCGAGGGCGAGTTCCGCAGAGACCACGAAGGGCTGCATCGTCACCAGGTTTCCGCCGTGCCGGCGCTGCCACACGCGGGCCTCGGCCACGAACCCCGCGTCGCCCGCCAGCGCGGCCCCGGCCAGAGCGTCGAGATCCTTGTAGAAGGAGACGTAGACGCTGTCGAACAGGCCGGCGATCTGCGCGTGGTCACGCTCGTAGAACGGCCCCGTCTGCCACAGGCGGGCGCCGTCGAGGTGCAACGCGACGCCGCGCTCCCGCGCCCAGCCCGTCTGCGCCACGAGATCGTCCCACACCGGCAGCAGGCCGCCGATCTCGCGCTGCGGCAGCTCGAGCAGCAGCGCTGCGACGGGCTCGTGGATCCCCTCCAGGTCGCCGAGCGTGATCAGCCGGTCGGGGTCGCCGACCAGTAGGCCGTGCAGGCCGTGCAGCATCTGGTAGCCCTTCTGCTCATGGATCTCGAGGTGGCAGGTGGGATGAAAGGCGACCGTCCGGGTGCCCCGGCGATCGCTCCAGATGCGCAGCGCGATCTGCTGCGCCATCGTGCCGCTGGGCATGAACACCGCCGCCTCCGCGCCCAGGATCTCGGCGATGCGGGCCTCCAGCCGCTCGATCCGCTCGCCGGAGCCGTAGACGTCCGCCCGCTCGTCCTCGCCGGTCGCGTCTGCGATCTCCGACAGCCGTGCTCGCATCGGTCGCCCGTGCCAGGCGTTCACAAAACGCTCTGCGCCGCTGATCGCGGCCTGGATGCGGGTTTCGTCGGGCATGGCGGCTGGTTGTATCACGCCGCCCGCCCGGGCCCTAGTATCCGCCGCATGGCTGCCATCACGTGATCGACGCCGGTGGTCATGTCCTGTTCTTCGCGCTGGTCGCGGCGGCCAGCCCGCTCACGCTGACGGCGACGCTGGTCGTGCTGCGGAGCAGGCACCCGCGCGCGGACGGCATCGCCTTCCTCAGCGGGTTCCTGCTCGGAACGACGATCGCCTGCGGTCTCGGCCTCGCGCTCGGCCAGGCCGCGGTTGATCACCTCGACTCGCACGAGGCGTTCGAAGAGGTTGTGACGCTTCTGCTCGGTGCCGCGCTGCTGGTCGTCGGGCTGCGGGCGCGGCACGCCTCGCCGCGACCGAGATCTCAGGGTAGCCGTGCCAGTGCGATCCTGGCGGGGCTCGCGAACGTCCGGCCGGCCGCCGCGTTCTCGATGGCCGGGCTGCTCGGCTTCGGGGGACCGAAGCGGCTCGTGCTCACGTTCCTCGCCATGGCATCGATCAGCGACGCGGGTCTTGGCGACGTCGCGGATCTGACGCTGGTCGTCGTCTACATCGCGGTCGCCACCGCGCTCGTGTCGGTGCCCGTCGGCATCGTGATCGTCGCGGGCGAGCGCGCCGCCGGGCTGCTTGCCCGCGGCCACTCCTGGCTGACCGGGCACGAGCTATGGCTAAGCGTGTGGCTCTCCACGGGGATCGGCGTTGCGCTGCTCGTGGATGGCCTGGTGCGCCTCGTGCGGTGAGCGGGGCCCCCGGCTGCGTTCACCGGCCTGCCGAACTCCCGATCGACGGCCTCACAGCCACGATCGCGAACTTGCGGACGCGTCCCGTCTCCAGCCACTCGCTCCACAGCCTGTGGGCGGCAATCAGATCGTGCAGCGCCGGGCGGCCGATCTGCGCGGCGATGGCCGCCGCGTCGGCCGTGAACGCGGCGATCAACGAGTCCGCCACGGCGCGGTGGGACGGGCTGCAGTCCTCCTGCCAGCGGACGACCAGGCCGGCGCGCTCCAGCAGCGCACTGATCTCATCGAGCGGAGTCAGCCAGACGGTTTCGGCGTCGGGCATGCGTGCACGCTCCGGGCCGGTCAGCGGCCGGCCCTCCTCGAGCGTGAACGCAAACCGGCCGCCGGCGGCGAGCGCCGTCGAGATCGCATCGAGCAGCGGCCGCTTGTCGGCGAAGGCAAGCATCGTCTCGAGCAGGAGCACCACCTCGAACGTGCCGCGAGGGAGCGGCGGCACCCTCGCGACCTGGAAGCGGCAGGGTAGGCCGCGGGCGCGTGCGCGTGCGATGTCGATGGCGCTCGCGCTGCAGTCGACTCCCAGGTAGCCGCAGCCCAGCTCTCGCGTGATGAACCGCCCCGGCCCGGCCACTCCGCAGCAGAGGTCGAGCACGGACACCCCGCCGGAGATGCCGGCCCGCTCCGCCAGCGTGCGGATCTCCCCGGTCCGCATGAAGCTCTCCTGCTCGACGTACTCGCCCGGGGCGTAAGCCGACTGCCTGGCTCGCTGCAGTGCCTCGATGAAGTGGGCGCGCTCGTCCTGCCTCACGACCGCTCTCCCCGGCCGGCCGTCCGAAAGAACCGATTCACCCCATCCACGGTACCTTCCTTTCGTATGTTCGAGTACCGAGGCACGCTGCGGTCGGCTCAGGGTGGCCCGCTGATCGGGCTGGCCGCCCAGGTGCTGCTGCTCGCGGCGCTCGCGGCGACCGTCGGCCTCGGCCTCGCCGGGTGGCTCGTCGGACTCGCCTGCGGCCTGGCCATGGACGCCGCCCTGGCCTACAGCCTGCTTTGCAACCGCTCGGAACGGATCGGCCCGGCCGGGTGGGTCACGCTCGTGCGGGCGACACTGGCCGTCGGCGTCGCGGCGCTGGCTGCAGACTCGTTCGGCAGTTCCGCGCAGACCGCGCCCCTGGTGGCGCTCGCGGCCGTCGCTCTGGTGCTCGACTACGTCGACGGATACGTCGCGCGGCGCACCGGGACGGAGTCGACCCTGGGCGCGCGCTGGGACGGCGAGGTCGACGCGTTCCTGATCCTCGCGCTCGCCGTCTACGTCGCCCCCTCGGCCGGCCCGTGGGTGCTCCTGATCGGCGTGGCCCGTTACGCGTTCCTGGTCGCCGGGTGGATGGTCGGGTGGATGCGCGCGCCGCTGCCGCGGCGCGACTGGCGAAAGACGGTTGCGGCGACGCAGGGCATCGCGCTTGTGATCGCGGCAGCGGGCGTGCTCCCGCTCGCCCTCACCCGCGTCGGCCTCGCCGCCGCGCTCGCCCTGCTCGCCGAGTCGTTCGGCCGCGACGTATGGTGGCTGTGGAGCCACCGGTCGGCTCCCGGGCTCCCGAGGGCAGCGGTGCCGGAGCGGGATGCCGCTGGGGATGCCGGACACGGACGCCTCCGCGTGGCCGTTTCCGTGGTGCTGACGCTGCTCGCGTTCCTGCTCGTGTGGGCCGCACTTGTCGCGCCCGATCAGCCGGGCCACTTCACACCTCGCGCGTTCGTGAGGCTCCCTCTCGAGGGAGTGCTCGTGATTGCCCTGGCGCTGATCCTGCCCGCACCCGCCCGGCGCATCCTGGCATGGGTGGTGGGGCCGGCGATCGGCCTGCTGATCGTCGTCAAGGTGCTCGACTACGGCTTCTTCACAGCCTTCGACCGGCCGTTCAATCCCGGTGACGATTGGAGCTACACCCACATCGGGATCGAGACGCTGCGCGAGTCGGTCGGCCGCACCAGGGCGAACGTGGTGCTTGGCGGGGCGGCGCTGGCGGCGGTTGCAGCGTTCGTGCTACCGACGCTCGCGATGCTGCGCCTGAACCGGGTCGTCTCCGGCCATCGACGGGTGTCGCTCCAGGCCGTCACGGCGCTGAGCATCGTCTGGGTGCTGTTCTGGGCACTGGGTGCGCAGCTCGTCTCCGGCGCGCACATCGCCTCCACGAGCGCAGCCGATCTGGCCGTCACCGAGGTGCGCACGGTGCAGGCCGACATCCGCGATCGAGCGCTCTTCGCCGCGGCCCTGCGCCGCGACCCCTATGGCCACACGCCCGCCGACCAGCTGCTGACCGGCCTGCGCGGCAAGGACGTCCTGCTGGTGTTCGTGGAAAGCTACGGCCAGATCGCGGTGCAGGGATCCTCCTTCTCCCCGCAGGTCGACAGCGTGCTTGCGGCGGGGACGAAGCAGCTGCAGTCGGCGGGCTTCGGTGCCCGCAGCGGCTGGCTGACCTCGTCGACGTTCGGCGGCATCAGCTGGCTGGCGCACTCGACGATGCAGTCGGGACTCTGGATCAACACCCCCAGCCGCTACGACCAGCTCGTGGCGAGCAATCGCCTGACGCTCAGCACCGCCTTCAAGCGGGCCGGGTGGCGGACCGTCGCCGACGTGCCGTCGGACAACCGCTACTGGCCGGAGGGGTCGTCGTTCTACCACTACGACAAGGTCTACAACCGGCTGAACGTCGGATATCACGGTCCCACCTACGCCTATGCGCCGATGCCCGATCAGTTCGTCTACCTGGCCCTGCAGCGGCTCGAGCTGGGCAAGACCGACCGTCCGCCGCTGTTCGCCGAGATCGATCTGGTATCAAGCCATGAGCCGTGGACGCAGGTGCCGCCGCTGATCGGGTGGAACCGCGTCGGCGACGGCTCGATCTTCTACAAGCTGCCGGTCGACATGAGCGGCCAGACCGACGGCCCCTGGGCTGGGTACGGGCACTCGGTCGAATACACGATGAGCACCCTGTTCTCCTTCGTGCAGCACTACGCGCCGAAGAACCTGGTGATGGTCGTGCTGGGTGACCACCAGCCGGCCACGACGGTCAGCGGACTGGACGCCAGCCACAACGTGCCGATCTCGATCATCGCCAACGACCCGTCGGTGCTGCACCGGATCCGCGGGTGGGGCTGGGTGGACGGCATGCAGCCCAGCCCGCGGGCGCCGGTCTGGCCGATGAGCGCGTTCCGCGACCGCTTCCTGGGCGCCTTCGGCCCACAACCGGCGACCCCAGGCTCGTCGTGACCGTCTCGCTGCCGAGCGCCGGCGTCGCAGTCCCCGCGCCCGCGGTGCTCCAGCAGCTGCCCTCCGCCACTCCGGCGCCCGAGGTCGCCGATGCGCCGCCGCGGCTGGCAGGCCTGGACGGCGTCCGCGGCCTGGCCGCGCTGTTCGTTGTGGTGAACCACGTGTTCCTGCGGGCATTCCCGGGCTACCCCGTGGACAAGGCGCCGTTCTGGGCCGCCTGGTTCATCTACGGGCGGTTCGCGGTGGTGGTGTTCATCGTGCTGTCCGGCTTCTCGCTGGCCCTGTCGCCGGCCCGCCATGGCTGGCGGCTGGACGGCGTGTCCCGGTTCGCCCGCCGGCGGGCCTGGCGGATCCTGCCGCCGTACTGGGCCGCCCTGGTCTTCAGCCTGGCCGTTGCCTGGCTGCTCGTCCGCCCGCCGGGGCAGGGAGTGCCCGGCTCCAGCTCGGTCGTCGTCAACGGTCTGCTGGTGCAGAACCTGATCGCCGCGCCGAGCCCCAACCGGGCGTTCTGGTCGATCGCCGTCGAGGCCCAGCTGTACGTCCTGTTCCCGCTGCTGCTGCTGATGGTGCGCCGTCGTGGCGCGATCCTGATGGTCGCGGCGGTGACGCTGGTCGTGGCGATGGTGGGGATCGTCGGCCCGCACGTCTCCCATCTCGACGTGTTCGTGATCCAGTCGGCACCCGATCTGGCCGCGCTGTTCGCGGTCGGCATCCTGGCGGCAGGCATCGTGGGCGCGAGCGGGCGCCACAGGTCGTGGCCGTGGGAGTGGCTCGCGCTGGCCGCGGTGGCCCCAGTGCTGGTGACGATCTGGTGGCAGGGCTCGGTCTGGACGCTCGACCACCTGTTCTGGGTCGACCTCACGCTGGGTCCCGCCGTCGCCTGCCTGCTGGCCGCCCTTGCCACCGGCCGTCCGGCGCCGCTGCTGCGCCTGCTGGACGCACGGCCGATGCGCAACCTGGGCCTGTCGTCCTACAGCCTGTATCTGACGCACGGCCCGATCGTGGTGGTCGTGTACGAGCTGGTCGTGGCCGGCCGCGTCCGCCAGGGTACGCCGGCGTTCCTCGTCTCGCTGGCCCTGGTGCTGCCGCTGACGATCGTGTTCGCGCGTGCCTTTGCCGCGGTCTTCGAGACCCCGTTCCGGCGGCACCGCAGCTGGGCGTCGCTGCGGCGCCGGCCTGATCGGTCAGTCGTCCCGGAACCGCGGCGAGAGGGCGTAGCGCAGCAGCACCACGTCGCCGATCTGGCGGACGTCGGCGAGTTTCGCCCGCTGGCCGGGGTTCCAGGGGAAGTGGCCGTCGCGCACGAACCTGGGAGCCTGTGAGTCGCCCACGAACATCGGGGCGATGACCAGCTGCAGCTCATCGACGAGGTCGTCGGTCAGAAACTGCGTGTGCACCTTGCCCCCGCCCTCGACCATCAGCCGCTCAACGCCCCGCCCCGCGAGGTCGGCGCTGAGCTTGCGCATCTCCACGGTGGTGCCGCCGTCGACCACGGTCGCGCGCGGCTCCAGCCGTGCCCGGGCATCCGTCACGCGCGGGCTGGCGCAGTAGACGAGCTTCTCGGTTTCGCCGGTGGTGAAGAAGGCGCTGCCCGCGTCGAGCTCGGCGCGCCGGGTCACGGTCACCTTCATGGGCGACGGCGCCAGCCCGCGGGCCGTTCGCTCGTCGCGACGGGCCTGCGATCGCACCAGCAGTCGCGGGTTGTCGAGCCTGACCGTGTTCGCGCCGACCAGGATCGCGTCGCAGGAGGCGCGGACGGCGTCGACCCGGTCGAAGTCGGCGTCGTTCGACAGCAGCAGGCGCGACACCGGGCTGCCGATGTAGCCGTCGATCGACACGCTGCAGCTGAGCAGGGTGTACGGGCGGTCACGCATCCGCGGCGCCTTCCGATCGGCCGACGACCCTGATCCGAGCTGGGAGCGGCTCGCGCCGAACGCGAGGCCGGGGGCGACGCAGCCACCCCGCGACCAGGACGACCGCGCCCGGCAGGCTGGCGACCAGCACCATCACGCCGTACACGACCGCGGTTGCGACGCCCTGACTCGCACCCAGGCCGGCAGCGCCGAACACCCACGCCGTCGCACCCTCGCGCGGCCCCCAGCCGGCGACGCCAGGGAGCACCATGGCCATCATCGCGAGCAGCGCCAGCGGCAGCATTCGCGAGGCCGGCGCGGTGGCGCCCGCGGTGCGCGCGGCGATCATGAGCGTGACCGCGTGGCCGATCACGACGACCGCGGAAACGAGCACGATCACCGGCAGCGCGCGCCGTGTCAGCAGCCCGTCGCGGACGTCGCCCGCCATGGCGATTCGCAGTCGCGCCCAGCGCGAGCCGCCGCCACGGGGTCTCACCCGGCCGACGAGCAACGCGCCGATCGCCGTCGCCGCCAGCGCGAACGCCACCAGCGGCATCGACGACCGCACGGGCGACGGCAGCGCCAGCAGCACGGCGACGGTGATCACGACCTGCACAACCTGCCCGGCGGCGCGCTCCCATGCGACCGCCCGCAGCCCACGGCCGACGTCGTCGACGTCGCG
>DATNEO010000007.1:0-27336 GCA_035553035.1 Gaiellales bacterium
CGAGCACCCGCGGGGCGTAATCGGCCTGGTGGAAGTCGATGATCGAGCTCAGCCGGTCGCCGTCGAAGAAGAGGTTGTTGGTCTGCCAGTCGCCGTGCAGCGGAGCCGGCGGCAGCTCGGGAAGCGCCGGGCGCAGCCGGCGGAACAGCTCGTCGTAGGCGGTTGCGATGTCGTCCCGCCAGTCCTCGCCGCGGATGTAGGCGGCCACCGCCGGCCGCTCGCCGGCTAGTCGCTCCACGGCGGCGACGGGCGCCAGCTCCGCCAGACCCAGCTGCACCACGAAGCCTCGTTGCGGCTGCGGGCGGCGTGGCTCGAAGTCGCTGCCTGCCCCATGCATCGCGGCCAGCCCACGGCCGGCCGCGACCACGTGGCGCTGCGAGAAGAACGGCTCCCAGGTATCCACCCCCGCGTACGTGTCGTCACCAGTGGCAACGTCATAGACCTCATACCAGAGGCCGTCCAGCTCGACCAGCTCTCGTGCCCGCACGGCGGGAACGCCGCGATCGGCCAGGTGGTTGGTGAGACGGTGCTGCCAGCGCAGCTGGTCGACCGTGCGCCCCATCGGCGGCTGGCGCTTCACGATCGCCTCGCCGGTGTCCCAGCGGCACCGTGCCACCGCGAACAGCCAGCGCAGGTGCTGGCTGACGATCTCGACCGGCCGGCCCAGCACCGCCGCTGCCTCGGCCGGTTCGACCGGCCCCCAGTAACGATCGGTGACGGCCACGGCGGGTTTGTACCATTCAGCGGTGAGCGGCGTGCTCGTGAGCGTGGAGTGGCTGCAGCGGCACCTCGAAAGCGTGCTGCTGCTGGACGTGCGCGGCGAGGTGGCCACCGGGCAGCCCCGCTACCGCGCCCACCCGGAGCGCTACCGCGAGGGGCACATCCCGGGCGCGGTGTTCGCCGACTGGCGGGTCGACTTCACCGACCGTGACAGCGCGGTGCCGATCACGATCGCGCCACCCGAGGTGTTCGCGGCCGACGCCACCAGGCTCGGCATCGGCGCCGACACGGTGGTGCTCGCCTACGACCACTACCACAACGTGCTGGCCGGCCGGATAGTGCTGGTGCTCCGCAGCTACGGCCACGCCGCGAGCCACGTGCTGGACGGCGGGCTGTCGGCCTGGACGAACGCGGGCTGCCCGCTCGAGGGCGGCGCCGTCGTCCCGGCGCCGGCCGATCCGCCCTACCCGGTGCCGGCCGGCCCGGAGGGGGTGATCGATCTGGAGGGAATGCGCCGGGCGATCCTGGACGGCGCACAGCTGCTGGATGCCCGCAAGGCCGAGGAGTACAGCGGCCGCGAGACCCACGCGCGCCGCGCCGGGCACATCCCGGGCGCGCTGAACGTGCCCTACAGGTCGCTGCTTGACGGCGATGGCCGGTTCCTGCCGGCAGACCGCCTGGCCGAGCTGCTGGACGGCTACGGCGTCGACCTCGAGCGCCCGATCGTGGCCTACTGCAACGGCGGCGTGTCGGCAACGGCCGTCGCCACTGCCGTGGAGATCGTGAGCGGCAGGCGTCCGGTCGTCTACGACGGATCGTGGAACCAGTGGGGCGACCGCGACGACACCCCGGTCGAGACCGGTCCGTGATCCGCCCTGCCGCCGCCGCCCTCGTGCTGGCGGCGTTCCTGGCCGGCTGCAGCGGCGGGTCCTCCGCGACCCCCGCAGGCGTGCCGGCAGCCGCTCCGGCGGGATGCGGCACGGCGGCCTACCCGGCGCCGGCCGCGAATCGGCCCCGCTACACGCTGCAGCTGACCATCGATCCAACCGCCCATCGTGTGAACGGCACCGTCGCGGTCGCGTTCACTCCGGACATCGCGACCGAACGTCTCGTGTTCCGGCTGTGGGCGAACGGGCCGGTGCTGCGCCGCGAGGGCGCGGACATGGTGGCGGGGCCGGTGACGGTCGACGGCGCGACCGCCGCCTCGCACCTGGCCGACCCGACCACGCTGGTGGTGCCGAGGACAATCGCTGCCGGCGCCACGGTGCACGCCTCGCTGCGCTTCCGGCTGACCCTGCCGCAGCGCGCCAAGGACCGGATCTCGCAGAACGGCACCGCGATCCGGCTGGGCTCGTTCTTCCCGCTGCTGCCCTGGGAGCCGGGCGTGGGCTGGGCGCTGCAGCCGCCCACGCTGGCCAACGGCGAGACCTCCTCCTCGCCAATCGCCGACTTCGATGTCACCATCCATGCACCGCCCGGGCTGGGCGTGGTGGCGGGCGGGGTGCCTGCCGGTCCCGGTCACTGGGTGGCCGACGACGTGCGCGACTTCGGCGTTGCCACCGGCGACTTCACGTACGTGCGGCGCACGGCCCACGCTCCCGGCCCGGTGCGGCTGACGGTGGCCGTTCCCAGCGGCGTGGCGGAGCAAGCCAACCAGGCCGCGAATGAAGCCCAGGCCGCGATCGAGCACCTCTCCCGGCTGTACGGGCCTTACCCCTGGAAGACGCTGACGCTGGCCTACGGCCCCGACCTGAACGGGGAGGGCATCGAGTACCCGACCATCCTGTTCGAGGGGCCCGACCGGTTCGGCCTGATCACCGCCCACGAGATCGCACATCAGTGGTTCTACTCGCTGGTCGGGAACAACCAGGCCCGCGATCCGTGGCTGGACGAGGGCTTCGCCAGCTACGCAGGCGCCGAGACCAGCGGCGACCTGCCGTTCTTCGCGAAGAGGCGGTTGCCGCCGCCGGCCGCGGGGCACATGGGCGCACCGATGAGCTACTGGGATCACTACCGGGGCGCCTACTTCGCAGGTGTCTACGCGCAGCCGGTGCAGGTGCTGCAATCGTTCGGATCGCAGGCGAAGGTGGAGTGCGCGCTGCGCCGCTACGTGGCGCGAAATGCATACCGGATCGCCACCGACGCCGATGCGGTGGCCGCGTTTTCGACCGAGTTTCCGGACGCGCGGGCCGTGTTCGCGCACGCCGGCGTCCCCTGAGCGGCGCGCCGGCGGGTGTCGCACGCCGCGCATGCAGCGGCGGAGGTTGTGTGCGATCCGATATTGTCGCGCCGCCGAGGACGCACGTAGCCTCGCGGAAACACGCCGTATGTGCACGCGAAACGTGCGCGCAGACAAGGAGGAACTTCGTGGCGACCGACCTTGAAGGGTTCGTCAGCAGCGACGGGCGGGACGACAAGATCGCCGAGGTACGCCGGCGCATTGATGCCGAGGGCATCACCTACATCTACTACCAGTTCATCTCGGTCACCGGCCGCATCATGGGCAAGGGCGTGCCCGCGCCGCACTGGGAGAGCATGGCCCAGAAGGGCTTTCAGCTGGTCTACGGGTCGACCGCGAACCTGTTCACGGATCGCCACGGCGAGTACATCGGCTACGGGCCGGAGGCCTGGGAGCTGGTCGGCCTGCCCGAGCCGGAGACGTTTCAGGTGCTGCCGTGGGATCCCAAGGTGGCGCGTGTCTGGTGCACGTGCTTCCGCGGGCGCGAGGACACCAAGGACGGCGGCTCGTTCCTCAGCTCGGACTGCCGCGGGAACCTGAAGCGGATCCAGGCCGAGTTCGAGCAGCGCACGGGGCTGCACCTGCGCGCCGGCACCGAGCCGGAAATGATGTGGCTGAAGATGAAGCCGGACGGCACGCCCGACGTGGAGGGCGTGACCAAGCCCTACTGCTACCACATCGACCAGTTCTCCGAGCTGCAGCCGATCATCCACAAGGTGATCGAGTACGGCCAGGCGATGGGGCTGGACATGATCCAGGGAGACCACGAGGATGCCCCCGGCCAGATCGAGCTGAACTTCAACTTCGACCGGGCCGAGGCCACGGCCGACAACCTCAGCACCTTCCGCCAGATCTGCAAGCAGGTGGGACGCGAGCTGAACGTGTTCCCGTGCTTCATGCCCAAGCCGTTCATGGGCGTGTCGGCCAACGGCTGCCACCACAACATCTCGCTGTGGCGGGGTGACGAGAACGTGTTCATGCCAGAGGGCAAGGATCAGCGGCTGCCCAGCCAGATCGGCCTCTACTCGATCGGCGGCGTGCTCGAGCACCTATCGGCGCTGACGGCGGTGACCGCGTCGACGGTGAACTCCTACCGGCGGCTGTGGGACACGGGTTTCTGGGCGCCCGTGTTCGCCGACTGGGGCTTCCAGAACCGGACGACGGCGCTGCGCGTGTCGGCGCCGGGTCGGTTCGAGTACCGATCGGTCGACTCGGCGGTGAACCCGTACCTGTCGCTGGCGGCGCTGATCAAGGTGATGGATGACGGGATCAAGCGTGAGATCGACCCCGGCAAGGCGGAGGAGCGGAACATCTACGAGGCGATGGCGGGCGGCAAGGAGGTCAAGAAGATCCCGATGACCTTCGGCGACGCCCTGGACGCGCTGGACGAGGACGAGGTCGTGCAGTCGGCGCTGCCCGACGAGATGTTCAAGGTGTTCCGCCACTACAAGCGCGACGAGTGGGAGCGCTACTGCGCCGAGGTGACGGAGTGGGACGTGAAGGAGTACCTGGACGTGCTGCCGTAGGGCGGCTCGTCACAGATCCCGCACAGCTCCGCAACAGCGCCGGTTCGTGTCGGTTTCGCAACGATACGTGCCGGCGCTGCCACGAGGCCTTGTCGCAGGCCGAGTCGGGCTCTGAGCCCTGGTCGGGGCCGTTTCGCCCAACCATGCGAAACGGCTGATACGACAACGCACCGGGTGTGGCGCGGGTGTCACGCCCGTCGCACGGCGGTGGAAGCGGTGTTTGACACCCGTGCGAGCGACCGGGAGCGGATTTCGCCGCAAACCCGTCACGCCCGCCAACTGCTGGCTGTGTCAAACCTCGCGGGGCGGTGCAGTGTGGAGATTCGTCCATATGCCGCGCCTGCGCGCGGCAGTACCATCGGACTCCATTCTTCGCTGGCGGAGCGGTCTTGCGACGCCGGCACCGACCATCGAAAGGTTCTCCGCGTATGTGTGGAATCGCAGGGATCATCTACCGCGACGGCTCACGGGACATCGGCCGCGAGATGACCGCGATGCTTCAGTCGATGAAGCACCGGGGCCCGGACTCGACCGGCTACGCCCTGTTCGGACCGCCCTCCAAGACCGTCGTCATGCGCTACAAGCTGGCCGACGCCAACGACGAGCGCGACTACGAGTTCGCGGAGCGCCTGGAGCGGAACCGGGCAGAGGTCGAGTCGCGCCTGGGCCAGCTGGGCGCCCGCGTGATCGAGGTCGAGGAGGAGACCGACTACGCCCTCCGCGCCACCATCGAGTACGACGGCGACCTGAAGACGCTGGCCGACTACGTTGAGGACGTCCCCAACTGCGAGGTGCTGTCGCTGGGCCACTCGCTCGAGATCGTCAAGGACCTGGGCGACGCCGAGACGGTCAGCAAGCAGTACGACCTGGACGAGTTCAACGGCACCCACGCGATCGGCCACGTGCGGATGGCGACCGAGTCGGACGTCGACATCTCCGGCGCGCACCCCTACTGGGCCTACCCGTTCGCCGACGTGGCCGTCGTCCACAACGGCCAGCTGACGAACTACTTCCAGTGGCGCCGGCGGCTCGAGCGCTCAGGCCACCGCTTCCAGTCGGAGTGCGACTCCGAGGTGATCGCGGTGTACCTGGCCGAGAAGATGAGCGAGGGTCTCGACCTGGAGGCGGCGATGCGCCAGAGCCTGGACGAGCTCGACGGCGTTTTCACCTACATCTGCGTCACCGAGGACGCGCTCGGCGTCGCCAAGGACGAGATGGCCGCCAAGCCGCTCGTGCTCTACGAATCGGACGACCTGGTGGCCCTGGCCTCGGAGGAGATCGCGATCCGCGCGATCATCGACCACGAGATCGACACGTACGACCCGTATGAGGGTGAGGTGCTGGTATGGAAGCGGTAGGCGAGCGCAAGATCACGTATGACGCCCGCGGGCTGGTGGAGCCGGACGCCACCGTCCCCGACGTCTCTGAGGTGGACGGCGCGACGGCCGTGTTCGACGCGGCCAGGCTGACCACCCGCCAGATCAACCTGGAGTTGAAGAACCTGCTCTACGAGCGCGGCATCACCGACGTCACGGTCAAGAACCCGGGCGCCAAGCACTCGCTCGGCGTTGGCATCCTGACCCGCTGCAGGATCACGTTCGACGGCAGCCTCGGCTACTTCGGCTGCGGCGTGATCGACGGCCCCGAGGTGCACATCACCGGCCGCGTCGGATGGTCGGCCTGCGAGAACATGATGTCCGGCGTCGTTGTCATCGAAGGCAACGCCGGCTCGCTGACCGGCGCCGCCCTGCGCGGCGGCGACCTGGTGATCAAGGGCCGCGCCGGCGCCCGCTCCGGCATCGACCAGAAGGGCGGCCTGATCCTGACCATGGGCAGCGTCGGCTCGATGACCGGCTTCATGATGCAGCGCGGCCGCCAGATCATCTGCGGCGACGCCGGCCCCGGCCTCGGCGACTCCATGTACGACGGCACCATCTACGTGGCCGGCAAGGTGAAGGCGCTCGGCATCGACTGCGTGCCCGGCGAGTGGACCGACGCCGACACGGAGTACATCGAGCGCAAGTTCGGCATCTACGGCCTCGGCAGCCCGCCCGAGTTCCAGAAGTTCGTGTGCGGTAAGAAGCTCTACAACTACGACAACCTCGAGCCTTCCGAGCGGAAGCTCGTTCTCTAGGGAGGAGGACGCGATGCCTTCGGACAACACCTCCTCGCGGCAGAACGTGCTCGGGCACAGCCGCATCTTCACCCCCGAGGTGATCAACGACATCCATGTCAAGGCCGATCTCGGCCGCTACCGCATGCGCGGCTTCTCGATGTTCAAGCCGATCCCGCACTGGGACGAGCTGATGTTCATGCCGGGCACCCTCACCCGCTTCGTGATCGAGGGCTACCGCGAGAAGTGTGAGACCAAGACCGTGCTGGGCGCCCGCTTCGCCAAGAAGCCGCTGGAGCTCGACATCCCGGTCTACATCACCGGCATGAGCTTCGGCGCGCTGTCGCTGGAGGCCAAGATGGCGCTGGCCAAGGGCGCCTCGATGGCCGGCAGCGCGACCTGCTCCGGCGAGGGCGGCATGATCCCGCCCGAGCGCGACCTCTCCACCAAGTGGTACTACCAGTGCATCCAGAGCCGGTACGGGTTCAACCCGCACCACCTGATGCTGGCCGACGCCTGCGAGTTCTTCATCGGCCAGGGCTGCAAGGTCGGCCTGGGCGGCCACCTGATGGGCCAGAAGGTGACCGAGCAGGTGGCCGAGATGCGCTCGCTGCCGGCCGGCATCGACCAGCGCTCGCCGGCCCGCCACCCCGACTGGCTGGGCCCCGACGACCTCTCCCTGAAGATCCAGGAGGTGCGCGAGGCCACCGACTACCAGATCCCGATCCAGCTCAAGCTGGGCGCCGCCCGCGTCTACGACGACGTGCGGATGGCGGCCAAGTGCGGGCCGGACATCATCTACCTGGACGGCGCCGAGGGCGGCACCGGAGCCGGCCCGCACATCGCCACCGAGGAGACCGGCATCCCGCTGATGGCGGCCATCCCGGAGGCGCGCCGGGCGCTCGAGGACGTCGGCCTGGCCGACGAGATCGACCTGGTCGTGGCCGGCGGCATCCGCAACGGCGGCGACATCGCCAAGGCCATCGCGCTGGGCGCCAAGGCGGTCGCGATCGGCCACTCCGCGCTGATGGCGCTGAACTGCAACAAGGAGATCCCCGGCGTCACCGACTACGAGGGCACCATCGGCGTGCCGGCCGGCCAGTGCTACCACTGTCACACCGGCCGTTGTCCGGTCGGGATCACCACGCAGGACCCGGAGCTGCGCAAGCGGCTGGTCGTCGACGAGGCGGCCGAGCGCGTCTACAACTTCCTGCACACGCTCACGCTCGAGGTGCAGATGCTGGCGCGCGCCTGTGGCAAGACCAACATCCACAGCCTCGAGCCGGAGGACCTCTGCGCTCTCACCACCGAGGCCGCCGCGATGGCGCGGGTGCCGCTGGCCGGCACCACCTACATCCCGGGCGTCACCGAGGAGCGCACGCTGAACGAGATCAAGAAGCTGGTCGAGCGACAGCACCAGGACGACGTGGACGACGGCCAGAACACCACCACGCCGCTGCACGCGGCCGGAGACTGACGATGACCAAGGAACCCGACAAGACCACGGTCGGCATCGACGCCGAGTACCTGTCAGGCCACCGATTCCCCTACCAGGAGGACATGAGCCTGGTCGAGGACGTCGATCTGATGGCGGCCACCCCCGGCCAGGACATCAACTGGCTGGAGGACGTCGAGCTGCTGGTCGAGGACGGCCTGCCGGCCGTGTTCGACCGCTACTCGAACTCGTTCCTGAAGCTGTACTTCGACATCCCCGACGGCCGTGAGAACGAGATCGCGCGCAAGGTGCTGATCAAGCACCTGCAGTCGGGCAACAGCTACGGCATCCAGCTCAAGGAGAAGCACTGCAAGTTCCCCCAGCCCGAGCTGGGCTCCTGGGTGGAAGGGTCGCGCATCGTCGGCGACGACTGGCACGCGCCGGTGCTCGAGGGCTGGCAGCCACCCGCGCACTGACCTGCGCAGGACAGATGTTGTAGATTCGTCGCGCGCCCCCCGCAGATGGGCGCGGACTCCGACCTCCAGGAGCGTCCGCCACGGCCCGGCGGACGCTCCCTGATGCTGCCCGCCGCCGAGCTCAGGCTCCCAGCAGCTCCGCCGCCTCGCGCGCGGCACCCTGCTCGCCCCGGTAGCTGAGCCGCTTGTGGTCCGACAGCGGCAGCCACCGCGCCGACGCCACCTCCAGGCGCATCGCCGGCTCGATGTCGCCGATCCGTCCCGACCGGTAGCGCATCAGGTGGAACACCACGATCTTGAAGATGCGCTGTCCGCCGCGCGTGTAGACGTAGCGCACGTCCGTCAGCCGCCGGTCGACGTCGCAGCGCAGCCCCGTCTCCTCCAGCACCTCGCGGGCGGCGGTCTCGCCGGCGCCCTCGCCCGCGTCGATCAGCCCCTTGGGCAGCGCCAGCACGCCCGGCCGTCCGTTCGGCTCGATCACCGCGAACCACCAGCGCCCGCGCATGCGCCGCACCGCCACGCCACCGGCCGACAGCTCGCGCGGCATCAGGCCACGCTCACGACCAGGGGTACGGGCTGTTCGAGACCGGGTGCAGGTCGCCGGTCGCGAACCGCTCGTAGCGGAACGGCGACAGCAGGCTCGAGTGCCCGCCGGTGACGACCTTCGCCACCTCGCGACCGACCCCGATCATCTTGTAGCCGTGGTTGGAGTCGGCGATCACGTAGACGTTGGGCAGCATGTAGTCGAACACCGGGAAGCTGTCCACGGTGAAGCAGCCGACGCCGCCCGAGCGGATGTTCTTGTAGGTCGCGCGCTTGCCCTCGAACCGCTTCATGCAGTGAGACAGCGACGCGCACCACATGTCGGCGAAGCCCTCCTGCACCGAGGCGGTCGGATAGGGATCGACCTGGAACGTGTCGCCCACCACCACCGGCGCCGCGCCGCCCTGGACGCCGTGCAGGTCCTGCTTGAAGTAGTTGCCCCAGAACTCGTCGGTGATCAACGTGCCCTCGTCATCGTAGAGGGGGGCGTCGGAGTCGACGTGGAGCACCGGCGGCATGGAACCGTCCTCCAGCGACAACAGCTTGGGGTCGACGTCGATCTCGCCCTCCTGCAGGTACCAGTACGTCCACATGTTCTGGTCGCGGTGCACCTCGCCCCCGGGCGTGCGCACGTCCAATCGGTTGGGCAGGCCCAGCATCGTCCAGATCTCCTCGATCCAGGGGCCGACGCCGACGATCACCTGCTCGGCCTGGACGTCGCCCTGATCGGTGTGGACGGTGGTCACCGCTCCCGACCCGTCGGTCTCGAAGCCGGTCACGCGCACCCCGTCCATCAGCTGCGCTCCGGCCGCCTGAGCCTTGCCGGCCAGACCGTGCAGCGAGGCCATGTTGTTGGCGAAGCCGCCCTTCTGCTCGTGCAGGCAGACGTGCACTCCCTGTGCCCGCCAGTCCGGGAACATCCCCAGCATGTAGTCGCGCACCTCGCGCTCGCCCACGATCAGCCGCGACGGGTAGCCGATGTTCTGCTGCCGCTCGTGCACCTCGGTCAGGTCCGAGACCTGCCGCTCCGCGCCCAGCGCCACGTAGCCCACCGGGTGGTAGCTGAAGGCCTCGGGATCCTGCTCCCAGACCTCGACGTTTGCCGCCATCAGCTCGCTCATCGCGGGCTGGTAGTAGTTGTTGCGTACGACGCCGCAGGCGATGCCGGACGCGCCGGCGCCGACGCCGGTCTTGTCGATCACGAGCACGTCCGGCGTCTCGCCGGCAGCCGACTGCTCCTTCGCCAGGTGCCACGCGCTGGACAGCCCGTGGATGCCGGCTCCGATCACCAGGTACTTGACGGACGAGGGCAGTGCCATGCTCGGATCTCCTTCCATTGCCACTATGGCAATAGCGTTTCTCTAACGGACGCGTGGATTGTAGCCCAGCGCCGCGGACAGCGCATCAGCCCGCTCCAGCAACAGCGGCAGCGCCGCCTCGCGCTTCTTGCGCCCGAACCGCTGGGCCGGCCCCTGGACGCCGAGGATCGCCGCCAGCCGCCCGTTGGCGCCGTAGACGGGCGCAGCGATCGCGTTCAGGTCGTCCTCCCGCTCCTTCACCGCCTGCGCCCAGCCCTGCTGCTGCACGTCGGCGATCTCGCGGCGCAGCATCTTGGCGTCGGGCAGCGTGCGCTCGGTGAACCGCTCCAGCCGCCCGTCCGGCGTTGCGCCGGCCCCGAACGCCAGCATCACCTTGCCCGTGGCGGTGGCATGGGCGACGCTGGGCCGCCCCACCTGGGCGATGCTGGCCACCGCCTTGCGGCTGGCGACGAAGTCGACCGTGACGGCCTCCCGTTCGCCCGCGATCGAGAGCGTGGCCGTCTCGCCGGTGGCCTGCTCCAGCGCCGTCAGGTGCGGCCGCGCCAGCGTGCGCAGGTCAAGGCTCGACATCATGTGGTTGGCCAGCCGGATCAGGTGCGGTCCCAGCCGGTAGCGGCCGCTCTCGGGCACGTGCTCGACGTACCCGCCGGCCACCAGCGTCGACAGCAGGCGCGAGACGGTGCTGGCGTTGATCCCGGTGCGACGGGCCAGCTCGTTGGTGCCGGCTTCGCCCGGCAGATCGAGAAACGCGTCCAGCACCTTCATGGCTCGCTCGACCGCCTCCAGGCGGCGTTCCGCGGGTCGTCCTGTGGGTGGCATCCGCTTATTCTGGCGTAGACTCGACCGCGATGGGCGCGACGACGTTGACACGCACCACCTTCGACGCGGTGCAGCGGCGGATTCCGGGGGCGGAGTTCGCCGCCTGGGAGGGCTGGGACTGGATTGCCGGATTCGGCAACGCCCACGCCGAGCACCGGGCCGTGCGCACCGCCTGCGGCGTCTGGGATGAGTCGCCGCTGCAGAAGTGGGTGCTCGATGGGCCCCACGCGCTGGTCGCCGCCGACCGCTGCTTCACCAACGACATGCGCTCGCTGCGTCCCGGCCAGGTCCGCTACGGCGCGTTCTGCGATGACGACGGCCGCATGCTCGGGGACGGCACCGTGTTCGCGTTCGCGCCCGACCGCTGCTGGGTCGTGACCGCGCTGGAGTCAGACGGCGAGCCGCTGCGGGAGGCCGCCGCCGGGCTCGAGCTGGCGATCTCGAACCACACCCGTGAGCTACCGCACCTGCAGCTGCAGGGGCCGCGGTCGCGAGCGCTGCTGGAGCGCCTGGGCGGACTCGACCTGTCCGGCCTCGGCTACTACCGGTTCCTGACCGAGCCGGTCGACCTGGCCGGCGTGCCCGTCACGCTCGCGCGCTGCGGGTACTCGGGGGAGCTGGGCTACGAGCTCTACGTCGGCCCGGACGCGGCCGAAGCGCTGTGGGAGGTGCTGCTCGGCAGCGGGCAGGTCACGCCCTACGGCCTGAACGCGGTCGAGACGCTGCGCCAGGAGTCGGGCCTGATCTTCATCGGTGCCGATTACTTCCCGGGCGACACCGATCCCTATGAGATGAACCTCGACCACGTGATCCGGCTCGAGAAGCCGGCCTTCCGCGGCCAGGAGGCGCTGCGCCGGATCGCCGCTGCGCCGGCTCGGCGGCTGACCACCGTCACCGTCTCGGGCGACGAGCCGGCCGTGCCGGGCGGCGACGTGCGCGCCGGCGGCGAGCCGGTCGGTGAGGTGCGCAGCGCCTGCTGGTCGCCGACCCTGGAGCGGCTGATCGCCATGGTCGTGATCGACGCTCCGCTGATCGCCCCCGGCGCCCGCTTCGACGTCGAGCTGGAGGCGGGTGGCACCGCGCCGGGCATCGTCGGCGACCATCCCATCTACGACACACACAAGCTGCGCCCTCGCGCATGACAGGGAGGACATGATGGCCATCGCAACACGGAACGGCGCCTACATCGGCGGGCAGTGGATCGAGGGCGACGGCGAGCGGATCGAGGTCACGAGCCCCGGCAGCGGCGAGACGGTCGGCGCGGTCACCGCCTCCAGCGAGGCGCAGGTGGACGCGGCCGTGCGGGCCGCGGCCGGCGCCTTCCCGGGCTGGCGCGCCACCCCGATCCTGGAGCGGGTCGACCTCTGCCGCCGCGCCTACACGCTGTGCATGGAGCGCAACGAGGAGATCGCCCAGATGATCACGCGCGAGATGGGAAAGACCATCCGCGAGTCGCGCGAGGAGATGGAGGAGTACACGGCCGACCACTTCCGGCGGGCGTCCGAGGACATCTTGCGGCATGCCGGCCAGGTGCTGCCCTCGACCCAGGAGCGGGCGGGCACCAAGCGGATCCTGGTCGTGCAGGAGCCGGTCGGAGTGGTGGCGGCGATCACTCCCTGGAACTTCCCGGTCGACATCGCCGGCATCCCGATCGTGTACGGGCTGGCCGCCGGCTGCACGGTCGTGTGGAAGCCGTCGGAGTTCGCGCCGCTCTGCGCCGGCATGTTCGTGGAGCTGCTGGAGGACGCCGGGTTCCCGGCCGGCACCGTCAACCTGGTGCATGGGCGGGGCGAGACCGGCTCGCAGCTGGTGCGCCACCCGGACGTCGCCTCGGTGGTGTTCACCGGCTCGGTGGCAACGGGGGAGCAGGTTGCGCGCGACGCCGGCCTCAAGAACCGGGTGCTGGAGCTGGGCGGCAACGGACCCCAGATCGTGCTGGCCGACGCCGACATCGACAAGGCCGCCGACGCCGCCATCACCGGCTGCTTCTACCTGGCCGGCCAGTGCTGCACCGCGGCCGAGCGGATCCTGGTGCACTCGTCGGTGCAGGACGCGTTCGTGACGGCGCTGGTCGAGCGGGTGGCCAGGTTGCGGGTCGGAGACCCGCTGGACGACGCCACCGACATGGGCCCGCTGTCCACGCCCGCCACACTGGAGCGCACCAAACAGCACGTGGCCGACGCCGTCGCGAAGGGAGCGACCGTGGTCGCAGGTGGTGGCAGCGAAGGCCAGTACCACGAGCCGACGGTGCTGACCGGGGTCACCAGCGACATGCGGATCGCGCAGGAGGAGACGTTCGGGCCGGTCGCCCCGATCATGCGGTTCGAGACGCTGGACGAAGCGCTCGAGATCGCCAACGAGACCGAGTTCGGGTTGACGGCGGCGGTGTTCACGAACGACCTGCGCGCCGCCTGGCGCGCCGCCGAGGCGCTGCGCCACGGCACCGTGCACATCAATGAGACCACCAACTACTGGGATCAGATGGCGCCGTTCGGCGGCGCCAAGAAGTCCGGCGCCGGCCGCGAGCTGGCGGGCTGGATCACGGACGCGCTGACGGAGACCAAGCAGATCACGTTCGAACTGAGCTGATTTCGACATACTTGCCTCACCACGTCCGGGTGAGGTAGTACGCTCACCAGATGTCCCTGGATGATGCGATCGCGCGCTTCGGCGACGAGGACGCCGCCGCGGCGCTGGTCGCGCGGCTGCGCTGGCCGGACGGCCCGGCCTGCCCGCGCTGCGGCTCCGGCGACCACGCATACCTGGCGACGCGGCGGCTGTGGAAATGCCGTGCCTGCGCGCATCAGTACAGCGTCAAGGCCGGGACGCTGTTCGAGGGCTCGCCGCTGGGCCTGTCGCGATGGCTGCCGGCTGTCTGGGCGGTTGCCAACGACCAGCAGGTCAGCTCGCACGAGCTGGCGCGACGGCTGGGCATCACCCAGAAGTCGGCCTGGCTGATGCTGAGGCGGATCCGGCTGGCGATGCCGCCGGGGTGGGCCTAGCCGCTGCCGCGCCGGCGGTCGACCTCGGCCTTTGTGACCTTCAGCAGCTCCTGCGTCAGGGCCTCGAAGCGGGCGAACTCGACGTCGTGCGGGGTCGCTCCGCCATCCCCGCGTCCGCGCTGCCACGCCAGTATCCGGCGGGCCGCATCCGCGTCGTTCCCGGGCGCAGGAGCCTGGCCCAGCGTCCCGCTGCGCACCAGTCCGAGGAACCCCGCCAGCGATGCCTCACTATGGTCGTGGTCGGCGAGCGTGGAGGCGATCAGGGGCAGGCACCGGGCCTCCTGGTCGGCCGTGCACGCCTGAAGCGGCGTCCAGCACGCGAACAGCAGCTCGCGCAGGCCGTCCGGTGAGCCAGGTATATCGCTCATTCGTTCAACCACACCAGGCAGGTCACGTCGCGCCGCAGACGGCGCACCGCCATCCGGAACCGCCATCTGCCCAGGCGCCGCCGGTCGGCGCCGAACACCAGCAGCCCGACGCCGTGCTCGGAGCAGACGCGGGCCGCTGCGGTCAACGGTCGCGGGTGGTGGAACAGCATCTCGCTGACCCGGGCGCCCCGAGCGCGGGCCTCCGCGGCGGCGCTGGTGCAGCCGTCGAGCGCTTCGCGGTCGCCGAAGGTGCGCACGGCGCTCGAGGTGGGCTGCCCGACGGCCAGCGGGACGGCGTCGCACACCAGCAGCTCCGCGCCGGTCTCCAGCGCCGTCTCGATCGCGAACCTGACGGCGGCCGGATCCAGGGGGGTGTTCAGCGTCAACAGCATCACCGGCCGTACGTCGGTGCCCGTGGCGGCGCCGACGACGGTCTGCGCCGGGGCGCTGGTGGCCATCGCTAGCCGGCCTCGATCGTCCAGGACGGCAGGTCGGCCAGGGCCTTGCGCTGGCGGGCGGACACCCGCGGCTGCACGATCCGAAACCAGAACAGCGCCACGCAGGGCGCCGCCAGCAGCAGCCCGACCATCCCGTGCACCAGGTAGCCGGTCACCGCCGCACCGGCGATGAAGAGGATGCCGAACCACATGTAGACCCGGAACTGCGCCTGCGCCGCGACCACGGCCGCGCGCTTCTCGCGCGGCACCTGGGAGGTGTCGTAGGCACGGCCGCACTCGCAGACGACCCGCTCACCCAGGTCGGTTTGGATGGCGCGGCCGCACTCGCACGTGATCGTGATCGGAATCGCCATGGGCGTTTGTAGCGCCTGAAAAGTATTGCATGCGTTCGGGCGCAACTGTATGGTCGGCCCACCCCGAATCCGGGGAAACGCTCTCGTTCGAGGAGGTCTTCGTGGCTGAAGTCTCGGTTGACGAACGTCGTCTACTGAAGACGATGCGCTGGTACGACGGGTTCGTGATCGGTCTTGCGAACCCGGGGTTTCTTATCGTGGGGATCGGCTTCTCAGTTGGCGCGCTGGGCGCCAAGGTCGCGGCAATCCTGTGGTTCGTCTCGGCACTGGTGGGCGCCCTCCAGGCGTACGTGTACTCCGAGCCGGCGGCGATGTTCCCGGACAAGCCGGGCGGCCTCGCCATGTACGCCAAGGAGGGCTGGCGCAAGTACTTCTCGCTGGCCGGGCCGATCGCGACGTTCGGGTACTGGTTCGCCTGGTCGAGCGTGCTGGCCATCTACGGCGGCCTGATCGGGTACCTGCTGGTGGGCGAGTTCTTCACCAGCCTCAACTCGAAGGGTGTCAACACCGACAGTATCGGCGGCTGGACGGCCAACGTCGCGGGCGTGGACTTCACGACCGTGCGGGTGATCGGCCTGATCTGCATCCTGCTGTGCTGGTCGTTCAACGTGCGCGGCATGCGGCCGGCCGTGTGGCTCAGCTACGCGACCGGCGTGGCCATGGCGGTGCCGGTGATCGTGCTGGCCGTCGGCCCGTTCGTGACCGGCAACATCAGCAACCATGCCGTCAACGGCAACGCCATGTCGGGCACCCTGACCGGGGTGTTCGGTGAGTCCGCCAGCACCTGGCACCAGTTCGGCCTGATCATGGTCTGGCTGTACGTGCTGGGCTGGTCGACCTACGGCCCGGAGGCGCCGGCAACGTTCGCCCCCGAGTTCATCGACACCAAGAACGACACTCGCAAGGCGATCATGTCGACGGGCGCGTTCAACGTGTTCCTGTCGGCGCTGCTGCCGCTGGCCGTCGTGGGCACGCTCGGCTACAGCGCGATCGCCGGCGATCTGACCGGCATCGTCTACATGATCGACGTGCTGAAGGCGATCGTTGGTGACTTCTTCGGTGGAGTGCTGGTTGTCTGCCTCTGTGGCGGCCTGCTGCTCTCCATGAACACGGCCACGATGGACGGATCCCGGGCCCTGTTCGGGATGGCGCGCGACGGCCTCACCGTCAAGCAGCTGTCCGTGCTCAACTCCCACCACGTGCCGGGGCGCGCCATGACCCTGGACATGCTCATGAACGTCTGCCTGCTGATGTTCTTCCCCAGCATCTTCTTCGTGCTGGCGGCGGGCAACCTGGGCTACATGCTGTCGCACGTGCTTGCCTTGAGCGGCGTGCTGCTGCTGCGAAAGGACCGGCCGGCGTGGCCGCGTCCGATCAAGCTGGGGCCGGTATGGATGTACCTGGCCGGCGCCTTCGCCGTGCTCAACCTGTTACTGATCATCTTCGGGTTGATGTTCCTGAAGCTGACCGGCTACGCGTGGAACTACGCGTTCACCGATCCCAGCGCGTTCACCGGGCGCATCATCCTGGTGGGCGTGCTGGTGCTGGTGGCCGGCGTGGCCGGCTACGTGATCGGCCAGCGCCAGGTGGGCCGGCCGTTCCGCTGGACGGACCCGAGCGACGAGTCCCCGACCGCGGAGGCCTACGAGACCGCGGGCATGGCCATCCCGGCAACCGCCGGCGACTGACGTGAGTGTGGGCGGGCGGGGGGCCTCGGCCCTCCGCCCGGCTACGGGCCTTCCCCCACCACCCACAGCAGGCACAACGCCCGCTTGCGGATCCGCTTCACCGCGCGCCGGAACAGCCGCGGTCGCAGGCGCGAGGGGTCCGGTCCCAGCACCAGCAGGGCGGCCTCGCGCTCGCCGGCCACCTCGAGCAGCGCCTCCACCGGCCGCGGGCTGCGCACGCGCAGGTGCTCCACCTCGAGGCCGAGCGCGGCCGTCTGCTGCACCAGCGCCCGGATCGCATCGCGGTCGGACTGCTCCTCCAGATCGGCTCGCCGCGTTGCCAGCGACTGCGGCCAGAAGGGCATCTCCACGGCGTCGACGACGATCAGCTTGACGCCGCCCTCCATCGCCGCCTGGATCGCCACCCGGGCCGAGTCGGGATCGAACGGCACCGCCAGCGTCGCCAGCATCACCGGCCGGTCACGCGAGCCGCCGTCGGCTGGAGCCGGTGGTAGCAGCGGGTCGTTGCGGTGCTGGCGGAGCAGCGGGCTCACTCGGCCGACAGCTCCCAGCTGCGGGTGAGCGCGCTGACCGCGCGCTTGTGCCGGCGGTGGATGATCGGCTTGATGTAGAGGAACCAGCCCAGCAGCACCACCGCGAGCCCGGCGAAGATCGAGATCGTCTGCCCTTCGATGGCCACGGCCAGCACGATCAGCGCCAGCACCACCATCAGCGCCTGGTTGCCCCGACGGTAGCGGCGATCGAGCGCCGCCACGGCGTCGTAGTCTTCGGCCGGGATCTGCGAGGTGTCGTAGCTGCGGCCGCATTTCGAGCACTTCCAGACCTCGCCGTAGGCTGCTTTGCCCTCGGCACCGCAGTCACAGCGCAGCGTTATCGCCGGCGACCCCATACCGCGCATCTTCCCCCATCCACGGCCGCCGTGGCAACCCCGGGGCGGCAAGTGTGCGCTCGCACCCACGTGCCGTCCGCCACGTGGATGAAAATGCGCTTGACCAGCTGGTCAGAATCCTGTTTTCTAGCGCTCTCTTCCCACCCGTCGGCGTCTTTCTGCGGAGGTGCGTATGGCAACTGCTGTTGTTGAGGAGCGGGAACTCCTCAAGACCATCAGCTGGTTCGACGGGTTCGTGGTTGCGCTTGCGAACCCGAGCTTCCTGATCACGGGCCTCGGCCTGTCCGCGTTCTCGCTCGGCGGCTGGGGAGCGGTGATCCTGTGGACCGTCTCGGTGATCCTCGGCGCGCTGCACAACTACATCTACTCCGAGACGGCGACGATGTTCCCCAAGCTGTCGGGCGGCATCGCCATCTACGCGCACGAGGCGTGGAAGAAGTACTTCTCGTTCGTCGGGCCGGTTGCCGCGTTCGGCTACTGGATCGGCTGGTCGGTCGTGCTCTCGGCGACCGGCGTGGTGGTCGGCTTCCTCGTGCAGTACGAGTGGTATCCCTCCTCCGGCGCCGTCACCTCCAACTGGAATCACAGCTGGCAGCTTCTGGGGCAGACCATCTACTTCAACTTCCCGATCGCCCTGACGGCGGTGATCATCCTGGTGATCTGGGCCTTCAACGTGTCGGGGATGCGCCCCGCCGTCTGGGTCGGTTACGTCACCGGAGCGCTGCTGATGTTGCCGTTGGCGGCGATGATGTTCCTGCCGTACATCACCGGCGACTGGCACAGCTCCAACCTGCACAACAACATCCATGCCACCGCCAGCTCACTGGGAGCCAGCAGCTTCACGCTCGTGATCGTGTGGCTCTATGCGATGTGCTGGTCGAGCTACGGCATGGAGTGCTGCGCGACCTTCGCTCCCGAGTACCACGACACGGCCCGGGACACGCCCAAGGCGCTGCGCGTCGCGGCGATCTTCGGCGTGATCACCTACGGCCTGCTGCCGATGGGGGCGATGGGGACGTTCGGCGACCAGAACATGACGGTCGCAAACCTCTACACCTTCATGCCCCAGACGCTCCACATCCTGATGGGCGGCTTCCTGGCCGGGCTGGCGGTGTTCTCACTCTGTGCCGGCATCGTGCTGGCGATGAACACCGCGACAGCCGACGGTTCGCGCGCCCTGTACGGCATCTCGCAGGACGGCATGACGATCAGGTGGCTGGGCCGGCTGAACCGGAAACACGTGCCCGGAAACGCCATGACGCTGGATGCGGTGCTGAACCTGGTGCTGCTGTGCACGTATGCGTACGACCCGACCGGAGCGATCAAGATCCTGATCTTCTCGAATCTCGGCTACGTCACGTGCCACGTGTTCGCGATGTCCGGCTTCCTGTTGCTTCGCAAGGACCGGCCCAACTGGCCGCGTCCGATCAAGGTCGCGAGACCGTGGTTCTATCTCGCGTTCCTGCTTGCTGCATTCGATGCGTTGCTGCTGGTCTGGGGCGGGTGGAACTCCGGCCTGGCGTGGGGTGATACCAGCAAGACGATCGTGTTCGAGGGCATCGGCGTGCTGCTGATAGCCGCCGTTTTGTACGTCTTCCGCGTGGTCGTCGAGGACAAGCGCAAACTGGCGCTGCGGATCTGGTCGCCGGCCATGCCGGACGACGTACCGCCCGCGGGCGTCGCCACGGAGTAGACCCCACATGCAAAGGGGGCGGGTCGCCACCGGCCACCCGCCCCCCTCTTGCACCTCTAGGCGCTGGAGCCGTTGTTGCCGGCCTCGGCGATCAACCGCTCGGCCAGCTCGCGCTTCTGATCGGCTGAGAACTTCTTCAGTTCGTTGTTCAGCGCCCGCTCGTTGATCGACACGTTCCAGTAGTCGAGCGACTCCATGCCCAGCAGGGCGGTCTTTCCGACGAACTGCCGGAGCACCTCGTTGGTCGGGCCCATCACCCAGCCGGCCTTGCCGTCACGCAGGTAGCGCTCCAGCTGCAGCGGCTCCTTCTTGAAGCCGGTGCCGCCGCAGCAGTGCAGCATCTTGTCCACCACGTAGGCCACGTTCTTGGCCGCGTTGAACTTGATCTGCCACAGCCAGTGCAGGTAGTTGCCGCGGGCCAGGTCGCCGATCGCGGGGTTGGTCTGGGCGCCGTCGGTGACCTTGTCGAGCGCGCTCGCGACCGAGAACACGAAGGTGCGCGAGGCGTTGGTGTCCATGATCGCCTCGCCGACCGCGTCCTGGATGGTCGGGTAGTCGCACACCCGCATGCCCACGTCCTTGTGCTTCTTGACCGTGGTGTGGCGGATGGCGATATCGATCGCGCCCAGCGAGATGCCGTTCCAGCAGCCGGATGAGCCGATCAGGAAATAGGGATCGACCGCCTCGTCGTTGGAGTTGGCGCCGTCGCCGATGGGGCCGACCAGCTGATCCTCCGGCACGAACTTCCAGTCCAGGAGCAGCGTGCCCGACTGGTTCCCGCGCAGGCCCATCGCGTCCCACTCCTGCGGCTTGGCCTCGATCTCGTCCTTGTCCACCACGAACACGGACAGGTTCGAGTAGTCGCCGTTGTAGTCGGGTGACGTGGTCTGCAGCACGTAGAAGTCGGCGAAACCGGCCGAGGTCGTCCAGGACGCCTTCTTCAGCACCTCGTAGCCGCCGTCCACCTTGCGGGCGCCGGAGGCGATCGGGTACCAGAAGTGCGACCCGGTCTCGGGATCGGAGTAGGAGAGCGTGCCGATCAGGCCCTCCTTCACCTTCTTCAGGTACTTCTCGATGGTGTAGTCGGTGGCGCGCAGCTTCAGCGCCTCCACCGCGCCGATGTGCATGACGTAGCACATCGCACACGAGGCGTCGCCGTGGCGAGCGATCGTCTCGGTGACGGCGGCATACATCACGTGGTTCTGTCCGAGGCCGCCCCATTCCTTGGGCAGCATCAGGCCGAGGAACCCGTCCGGCGCCAGCGCCTCCAGGCTCTTGCGCGGGAAGGTGAGGGTGCGATCGTTTTCGGCCGCCAGCGGCCGGATCGTCTCCTCGCAGATCTCCTTCAGCCGCTCGAGCAGGCGCAGCTGCTCATCGGTGAAAAACCAGTCGGGCTGGAACATCGGATCGAGCCCGGCCATGGCCGACTCAGGAGCGACCGTTGCCATTCAGGACTCCTCTCTTTCTGACGGTTCTACCTGCAGGGGCCGATTTGCCCGTGTACATGCTACGCCATCGCTCAAGCGCCCGGCTATGTCAGCCACGCCACCTCTCGCGGTATCCGGCCTGACAGCTCTGACACGGCCCGGCTCAGGCCGGCAGGTACGATTGTGGATATGTCCGTTTCGCACACATCCACCGTGTCCAACGAGCTCGGTGCGGCCCGCGCCGTCGAGAGCCGGTACCTGTACCAGATCATCAACACGGTGTCCTCGACGCTCGACCTCGACCGCGTGCTGCGCGCGATCGTCGATCTGGTCAGCGAAGCCATCGACTGCCATGCCTGCTGGATCTACTTCGTCGATCCTGACGACGACGGGCTGGTGCTGCGGGCGGTATCCGATCCGTACTCCGCGCTGGCGGGCCGGCTCCGGTTCGAGCCCGGCGAGGGCCTGGCGGGGTGGGTGGCTGAACACAACCAGGCCGTGTTCATTCCCGAGAACGCTCCCGACGATCCCCGCGCCAAGGTCGTGCCGGAGGCCGAGGAGGAGAAGTACCAGTCGCTGTGCGCGGCGCCGCTGCAGGCCAAGGCCGGCCATGTGATCGGCGTGATCGCGCTGCACGCCCAGGCCCCCCGCGAGTTCACCCGCGCGGACTCCGACTTCCTCGTCCACGCCGCGACGCTGGTGGCCGGTGCCATCGAGAACGCGCGGCTGTACGAGGACACCCGGCGCCGGCTGTCGATGGTGGAAGGGCTGTCGGACCTGGCACGGGCGCTGTCGGCGGCGTCCACCCTGGAGAGCCTGCTGCCGGCCGTCGCGCGGTGCGCCCAGCGCCTGCTCGCGGCGTCGTGCTGCGACGTGCTGGTGGCGGACGCCGACGGCCACACGCTGACGCCCGGCGCGGCCTGGCCGGAGCAGCAGCCCGCGCCGCGATCGCTGAACGTGAACGAGCTCGGCCTGGAGCTGGCGTTGTCGGCCCGCGGGGGCGCCGAGTCCAGCCGCCGGCTGGCCGTCGCGCTGTGGGGTGACGACTCGGATTCGGCCGTGGTGGTGCCGATGGTGGCCGCCGACGAGCTGGTCGGAGTCCTGGCGCTGCGCTACGCCGGCGATCGACGCATCGACGCCGAGCAACGCGAGATCGCCACGTCGGTCGCCAACCAGGCGGCGGTCGCGATCAAGAAGGTGCAGCTGATCGACCGGCTGACCGAGCGAAACGCGATCAAGGATCTGCTGGAGGACCTGTCCCATGGCAGCGCCACCCCGCTCGAGCTGGAGGAGCGGGCAACGGCGCTGGGCAGCGATCTGGCGATGCCGCACCTTGTGTTGCAGGCGGTACCGCGGCCGGGGCCGGCCGAGGCCGGATGGGAGTCGGTCGCCGAGTCGCTCGAGCAGGCGGCGGCGCGGGCATTCCCCGGATCGTTGTTCGACCGGCGCGACGCGGCACTGCGCGGGCTGATACGGCTGTCCACCGGTGGCGAGGCGGCGGTCGCCGAGCGGTTGCGCGAGATCCACACCAGGCTGACGCCGAAGCACCCGTTCGCGATCGGCCTGTCCAACCGCTGCAACGGGCCCGGCTCCTATCCGAACGGGTTCAGCGAGGCCGACCACGCCGTGGCCGCCGCCTCGGTGGTCAGCAGCGAGCCCGGCGTCGTCGGGTTCGACGACCTGGGCGCGTACAAGTACCTGCTGAAGGTGTCTGCGGACGGTCGCGTTCGCGACCGCCGCGGAGAGGCGCTGCAGCAGCTGGCCGACTACGACCGGCGCCACCGCTCACAGCTGCTGCCGACGCTCGAGGAGTACCTGCGCCGCCGCGGCAACATCGCGGCGGCTGCGTCCACCCTCTACGTGCACCCCAACACCCTCCGGCAGCGGTTGCGCCGCATCCAGGACCTGACCGGGCTGGACGTCGCCCGTGAGGACTGGCTGATGATCGAGATCGAGCTGAAGCTGCACAGGCTGGACGAAGCGCTGGGCAGATGACGCGCTGCTCGGCCGCATAACGACCGCATCACTTCCAGATCACGCTGGCATCACGGTCGGCCGGTCCTGCGCGTTCGCGCACAGAAATCGATCCACCCCCTAGTAATCTGCGCCGGATTTTGCAACATTTGCGCCAAATCCCACGCGAAGGAGAGAGGTATGGCCACTGTGAGCGCTCGTCCACTTGCCGACACCATCCGCGCCAGGGCAGATCAGGACGGCATCAAGTTCTTCTTCGCCCAGTTCGTCGATATGAACGCGAAGCCGTCGGCGAAGCTGGTTCCGATCGAGAACTGGGAGGGCCTGGTTACCGAGGGTGCCGGCTTCGCGGGCTTTGCGGCCGGTCCGATCGGCCAGTCGCCGGCGTCGCCGGACATGATGGCGATCCCCGACCTGGCCAGCTACACGCCGGTGCCGTTCAAGCCGGGTCTGGCCCGGTTCGCGTGCGACATCACGGTCGAGGGTGAGGAGTGGCCGTACTGCCCGCGCACGATCCTGCGCCGCCAGCTGGCCCGCGCCAAGGAGCTCGGCTACACGTTCAAGGTCGGCATGGAGCTGGAGTTCTTCCTGCTGCGCGAGAACGCGGAGGGAGGGATCGAGCTGGCCGATCCGCTCGACCGGCTCGACCAGCCCTGCTACGACATGAAGGGCCTGACCCGGCAGTACGACTTCCTGAGCACGCTCTCGACCTACGTCAACCAGCTCGGCTGGGGCAGCTATGCCAACGACCACGAGGACGCGAACGGGCAGTTCGAGTCGAACTTCGAGTTCGCAGACGCGCTCACGACCGCCGACCGCGCCATCTTCTTCCGCTACATGGTGCACGCGATGGCGCAGGAGCGGGGCCTGCTCGCGACCTTCATGGCCAAGCCGTTCGGCCACCTGACCGGCAACGGCGGCCACTTCCACATGTCGCTGTGGGACGAGAGCGGCGAGACCGACCTGTTCGGCGATGACGACGACCCCAACGGGCTGGGCCTGTCCAAGCTCGGCTACCAGTTCACGGCCGGCCTGAAGAAGCACGCCAAGGCCTACATCGCCGTCACCGCGCCGACGGTGAACAGCTACAAGCGGCTGACGACCACCGCCGGAACGCCCACGTCGGGCGCCACCTGGTCGCCGATCTTCATCACCCACGGCGCCAACAACCGCACGCAGATGCTGCGGCTGCCGGGCGGCCACGTCGAGGACCGCACGGTGGACGGCTCGTGCAACCCGTACCTGGCGATGGCCGTGATCCTGGCCGCCGGCCTGGACGGCATCGAGCACGACATGGATCCCGGGCCCCACAACGACGACAACCTCTACGAGCTGACCGCCAAGGAGCTGAAGCGGCGCAAGATCGAGCTGCTGCCGGCCAACCTGCTGGACGCAACCCGGCACCTCGAGAAGGACGCCGTGATCCGCGAGGCGCTCGGCAAGACCGCCAGCGAGGACTACATCGACTACTTCGTCAAGACCAAGCAGGACGAGTGGAACGCCTACCACGAGCAGGTCACACCGTGGGAGGTCAACCGCTACCTGACGCTGTTCTAGGCGCGGAGCGGGGTGCCGGCCGTAGGGACGGCACCCCGCGTAGCTGTACATCTGCACATAGCCGCCACGGGAATTGCATCCCCGCTGGCACTGCCGCCAACACGGCGCAATCCGTAGGATATTGGCGCCCCTGCCATCTTCTCGGAAGGATCGCGCCATGTGCGGGTTGTGTGGATTCCTCTACAAGGATCCGGGTCGCTACGGACCTGTCGGCCACGCCATGTTCGACATGCTCACGCCGCTTGACCGGCGTGGCACCGATTCCACCGGCGTCGCCCTCTATGGGCCGCCCCAGGATGACTCCTACGTGCTGCGCGTGCGGATGGAGGCGAACGGCGATACGCCCGGCAGGGTGCACGACGCCCTGGCGGGCGCCGGCGCGGTCAGCGAGGAGTCTCACACCGGCGGCAACCTGCGCGCGCGCATCGGCTATGCCGGCGACCTGGGCACGCTCACCGATCTGGTCGAGGAGGTGCCCGAGACGGAGGTGTTCTCGATCGGCCGCTCGATGGAGATCGTGAAGGACGTGGGCGACGCGTCCGACGTCGAGGCGGCCGCTCCCTACACGTCGTTCGAGGGCAGCCACGCCATCGGCCACACCCGCATGGCCACCGAGTCGCTGGTCGACGTCGCCCACAGCCACCCCTTCTGGGCGCGGCCGTTCGCCGACATCTCGGTCGTCCACAACGGCCACATCACCAACTACCACAAGCTGCGCCGGCGGCTGGCCGGGAAGGGCCACCGCTTCGCCACCGGCAACGACTCCGAAGCGATCGCCGTCTACATCGCCGACAAGCTGGAGCAGGGCGACTCGCTGGAGGACGCGCTGCGCTCCTCGGTGCACGATCTGGACGGCACCTTTGCCTACCTGATCTCGACGCCCCAGGGCATCGGCGTGGCCCGCGACCGCTTCGCCCTGAAGCCGCTGATCTTCGCCGAGGACGACGAGAAGGTGCTGATCGCATCGGAGGAGATCGCGCTGCGCCGGGTCGCCGACTCGACCGACCTGAAGCCGCGCGAGCTGGGCGCGGGGGAGGTGCGCTGGTGGCTACGCTGATCTCCGAGATCGACTGCTCGCAGCACACGACGCGCGAGATCAACCAGGCGATCAAGCGGGCGGCCGCCGACGGCGTGCCGGACGTGCGCCTGACGAACCCCGCGGCCCGCCACTGCCTGGCCGTGGCCGTGATGTCACCCACCCGCATCGTCTTCGACGGTCCGGTCGGCTGGTACTGCGGCGGCATGTGCGACGGCGCCGAGATCGTCGTCAACGGCAACTGCGGCTGGAGCGTCGGCGAGAACCTGATGTCCGGCTCGATCGCCGTGCACGGAAACGGCGGCAGCTCGGCCGGCGCCACCGTCCGTGGCGGCCGCGTCTTCATCGAGGGCGACACCGGTGCCCGCACCGGCATCGCCATGAAGGGCGGCACCGTGGTCGTGGGCGGCTCGGTCGGCTACATGTCCGGGTTCATGATGCAGCGCGGCACCATGATCGTGTGCGGCGACGCCGGCGACGGCATCGGCGACTCCATGTACGAGGGCACCGTCTACGTCGGCGGCACCATCCACGCGCTCGGCGCCGACTGCGTCGAGGCTGAGCTCGGCGGCGATGATCGCGCGCTGCTGGAGTCGGAGCTGGGCGCCAATGACATCGACTCGGGCGGCTACGACTGGAAGAAGCTCGTCTCCGGCCGCAAGCTGTGGAACTTCTCGAAGCACGAGTACGACGCCTGGAGGGCAGCGCTGTGAGCGACTTCATCCCGCGCGGCGAGGACGGGCACGTGCACCAGAAGCTGTGGGTGTGGTCCCCGGAGACGATCGACGACATCCAGACCAAGGCCGAGCTGGGCCGCTACACCAACCGCGGTCTCGGCACCACCCGCCGCACCCCGCACTTCCAGGACCTGACGTTCGTGCCCTGCACGCTCTCGCGGGTGCCGCTTGAGGGCTACCGCGAGGCGTGCGACACCAGCGTCGAGATCGGCGCCCGGCATGGCGCCAAGCCGATCCGGCTGGCCACGCCGATCACGATCGCCGGCATGAGCTACGGCGCGCTCTCGCGCAACGCCAAGCAGGCGCTGGGCATGGCTGCCACCCGCGTCGGCATCTCGACCACCACCGGCGACGGCGGCATGCTCGACCTCGAGCGCGAGGCCTCCGACCAGCTGGTCTACCAGGTGCTGCCCAGCCGCTACGGCTTCAACCCGCACCACCTGCGGATGGCCAACGCGGCCGAGATCGTGATCGGCCAGGGCGCGAAGCCGGGCACCGGCGGCGTGCTGCTGGGGGCGAAGGTGTCGCCGATCATCGCCGAGGCGCGCACGCTGCCGCCCGGCGTCGACCAGCGCTCGCCTTGCCGGCACCCCGACTTCGTGGGGCCGGACGACCTCCAGATCAAGATCGAGGAGCTGCGCGAGGCCACCGACGGCGCGATCCCGATCTACGTGAAGATCGGCGCCTGCCGCGTGCCCGACGACGTCAAGCTGGCCTGCAAGGCGGGCGCCGACGTGATCGTGATCGACGGCCTCGAGGGCGGCACCGGCGCCTCGCCGGACTCCCTGATGGATCACACCGGCATCCCGACGCTCGCGGCCACCTGCGAGGCGGTCAACGCGATCCGGGAGATGAAGCTCGAGGGCGTCGTCAACCTGATCGTGTCCGGCGGCATCCGCAACGGCGTCGACGCCGCCAAGGCGCTTGCGCTGGGCGCGGACGCGGTCTCGATCGGCACCGCCGC
>DATNEO010000008.1:0-33164 GCA_035553035.1 Gaiellales bacterium
ACGACATCGGCGTCGTCTGCGTCGCGCCCGGCTGGATCGACACCGAGGGCATGCGCCAGTACGGCGACGACCTCGACGAGCTGGCCAAGCTGGTGCCGATGCGGCGGCTGGGCAGCCCGGAGGAGGTGGCCGACACGGTCGCCTTTCTGGCGTCCCCGCAGGCGCGCTACATCACCGGCCAGACGATCGTGATCGACGGCGGCATCGACAACACCAGCACCTCACAGCCCGGCATCACCAGCTAGCGGATCACCTGGAGACATCTGCCACGAATGCAACACCGGTGCCAGGCGCAGGTGTTGCGTCACGCGGGCGTGACGGCCGCGTGACGGGCTGGGGGTCGCGCGAAACGTCCCTGGTATCGTGGAGCCATGCCGCCTGACGCCGTCGATGCGCTGTCCGAGTCGCTCCGCGAACACGCCTACCTGGCCGATCGCGGGCTGGCCACCGTGCTGCACCTGTCGTTGGTGCTCGAGAAGCCGCTGCTGCTTGAGGGCGAAGCCGGCGTCGGCAAGACCGAGCTCGCGAAGGTGCTCGCCGACATCACCGGCGGCCGCCTGATCCGGCTGCAGTGCTACGAGGGCATCGACGTCGCGCACGCGCTCTACGACTGGAGCTACGCGCGCCAGCTGCTCTACATCCGCACGCTCGAGGCCGCCCAGGCCGGCGGCGGCAAGGAGCGCCTGCACGAGCTGTTCGGCCGGGAGTTCCTCGAGCGCCGGCCGCTGCTGGACGCCATCGAGAACGACGATCCGCAGCCGCCGGTGCTGCTGATCGACGAAATCGACCGCGCCGACGACGAGTTCGAGGCCTTCCTGCTGGAGCTGCTCTCCGACTTCCAGGTCACGATCCCCGAGATCGGGACGATCCGAGCCGCCCGGCGCCCGCTGGTGATCCTCACGTCGAACCGCACCCGCGAGCTGCACGACGCTCTCAAGCGCCGCTGTCTCTACCACTGGATCGGGCACCCCTCGCTGGAGCGCGAGATCGAGATCGTGCGCGTCCGCGTGCCCGGCGTGCCGGAGCGCCTGGCCGCTGAGGCCGCCGCCTTCGTGCAGGAGCTGCGCCGCCTCGACCTGGCCAAGTCGCCGGGCGTGGCCGAGACGATCGACTGGACGCAGGCGCTGCTCGCCCTCGGTCAGCAGGAGCTGGACGCCGGGGTGGTGGACGCCACCCTCGGCTCGGTGCTGAAGTACCACGAGGACGTCGAGCGCGTTCGTGACGCCGGCCTGCGGGAGCTGGTCGGCGAAGCGCGCGGTACCTGAGATGGACCGACCATCTCCGAACCCCGGCGACGCGGTCACCCGCAAGCTGGTCACCTTCGGCCGGATCCTGCGCGAGGCCGGCCTCGAGGTCGGCCCCGGCCGGCTGCAGGACGCCATGCGCGGGCTGGCGCTGGTCGACCTGGCCGACCGTGAGCAGGTCTACCACGCGCTCCGGTGCACCCTGGTCGCGCGCCACGACCACCTCGACATCTTCGACGCCGCCTTCACCGCCTACTGGGAGCGCTCGCCGCGCGAGCCTTCGGACGCCTCCGGTGACATGCTCAGCCAGGAGCGCCCGATGCTGCCGCCTCCGCCCGGGGCCGAGGAGGGCGCCGTTGCCGGTCCCGACGACGAGCACGACCGCAGGATGCACGGCGTCGCCGCCGCCCGGGATGAGCTGCTGCGCCATCGCGACTTCGCCCACATGACCAACGACGAGCTGCGCCGCGTGCGCCGGCTGATGGACGACCTGGCCGCGCTGCACCCGGTGCGTCGCTCTCGCCGGCTCCAGCCGGCGCATGCCCCCGGCGTGCTCGACCAGCGCAACACGCTGCGCCAGTCGATGCGCTCGGAGGGGATCCCGCTCGACCGCCGCTGGCGGCGGCCCAAGCTGGTGCCGCGCAAGCTGGTGGTGCTGGTGGACGTGTCCGGGTCGATGGAGCCCTACGCCCGTGCCCTGGTCATGTTCCTGCAGGCGCTGTCGGCCCGCGAGGGCGCCTCACGCTACGTCGAGGCCTTCGCCTTCGGCACCCGCCTCACCCGCCTCACCCCGCACCTGGCCGGACGCGACCCCGACGTGGCCATGGCCCGCGCCAGCATGGCGCTGTCGGACTGGGGCGGGGGCACCCGCATCGGCGAGTCGCTGGCCGCCTACAACCGCGTGTTCGGCCGCCGCGGCCTCACCCGCGGCGCCGTCGTCGTTATCGCGTCCGACGGCTGGGAGCGCGGCGACCTGGCGCTGCTGGACGGCGAGCTGGCCACGATTGCCAGACAGGCCGACAGGCTGATGTGGGTCAACCCGCTGAAGGGCCACGAGGGCTTCGAGCCGCTGGCGGGCGGCATGCAGATCGCGCTGCGGCATGTGGACGACGTGCTCGAGGGACACAACCTGGCCGCGCTGGAGGCGCTGGCCGAGGCGCTGCGGCGGCTGCACCCGGTGCCGCGCGGCGTCAGTCGCGGGGCCTGAGCCCGACCCAGAGCATGCCGCTGATGGCAGCGCCCTGGAACTTCTGAATGGGATCCCTGCGCAGGGTCATGACCGTGGCCGTCAGCTGCAGGCAGATCACGACGGCCGCCGTCGCCAGGTTGCGTGCGATGCGCGCGGTCATGGGCGGATCCTAGATCCTCATGGCCGAGGCCGGCTGTCAGCTCACGCACGGCCCGGTGTCGGCCCGCTGCTCGGGCGACGCCAGCGCGTGGCGGATGTCGTCCATGGAGACACCGAATCCGCCGACGCCGCCGGCCTCCGTGGCCGCGAACATCATCGCCAGGACGTGACCGGAGCGGTCGACCACCGGGCCGCCGCTGTCGCCGTGCAGCACCCTGCCCCGGATCGGCACCACCGTGCGCTGCGCCACGCCGTGGCCGTAGGCGTCCTGCGTGACGATGAACTGCGACGGGCCGACGCGTCCCGGGGCCGCCGTCAGCGGCCCGCCGCCCGGGTAGCCGATCAGCGCCACCCCGGTGCCTCCGGACGTGCCGCTCCGCGTCGCCAGCGGGGCATCGGTCAGGCCGTGCACCCGCAGCAGCGCGATGTCCTTGGATGGGTCGACGAAGACCGGGACGGCATTCAGCGCACCGGTGTCCGTGATCACCTGGGTCTCGTGCTCGCCCGAGATCACGTGCGCGTTGGTCACGACCAGGCCGGCCCGCGCCACCCACCCCGTGCCCTGCAGCGTCAGGCCGCACGACGATCCCTCGACCATCACCACGCTCCGCTCCGCCCGCCGCACCGCCGGCGAGACCGGCACCGACCGGTCGGGCGGCGGCAGGCTGGCGACGCCGCCCACGCCCAGCACCGGCAGACGATCGAACCGGGCGATGGCATCGATCAGCGACTGCGCCGGCACCCAGCGCACCAGCCGCGGCAGGATCGTCGAGGACTGCACCTCGTGGCGCAGGCCCAGGCTGGGCTGGTTGATCGCGGTCACCGCCACCAGCCAGGCCACCGCGAGCCCCAGCACCGTGCCTGCGACCAGGCCGCCGGCGCCGTCGACGGTTGCCAGCGGGCCTATCAGCACCCTGCGGCGAACGGCGTTCGCGAGCGGGTTGGTCGCAGCCTGCACCATTGCTCCGCCGATCACCGCGCCGAGCAGCGCGGCAACGGGTTCCCACTCGGTGCCGGCGCTGTCGGACAGCGCGTATGGCGCCAGCCGTGAACCCAGCCAGGCACCGGCCGCGAAGCCGGCCAGCGCCAGCACCTGGGCGGCGAACCCGCGGCGCAGGCCGACCAGCGCCGACAGCGTCAGCCACACGATCACGATCACATCCGCACCGGTCACGCTCGGAAGTATCGGTGCTGGAACGGTTGTGCGACACTCCTAACGTGGAGCACATCACCATCGAGTCGACGCCGAAGCTGAACCGGCCGACCATGGTGGCGGCATTCCGGGGTTGGAACGACGCCGGCGGGGCCGCCAGCCTGGCGGCCGGCTATCTTCGTGTGGCCACCGGCGCGGAGCGGTTCGCGTCGATCGACCCCGATCCGTTCGTCGACTACCAGCAGACGCGGCCCACCGTCAGGCTCAGCGACGGCCAGGTGCGCGACGTGGAGTGGCCCGAGACCGAGATCATGGCCTCCGAGCAGCACGACATCGTGATCGTGGTCGGCCCCGAGCCGAACATGCGCTGGCGGGCCTATACCGACGCCATCTGCGGGCTGGCCGGCGACATCGGGGTGGGTCTGGTGGTGACGCTGGGCGCGCTCCTGGCGGACACGCCTCACACGCGCCCGGTGCCGGTGTCGTCCACCGCGTCGGATGAGGAGCTGATCGCTCGGCTGCAGCTGACCAGGTCGAACTACGAGGGCCCCACCGGGATCGTGGGGGTGCTGCATGACGCCTGCGGCCGGGCCGACCTGCGCTCGGCCAGCCTGTGGGCGGCCACGCCCCACTACATCTCGGCCACGCCCAACCCGCGGGCTGCGGTGGCGCTGCTGGAGCGGCTGTCCGACATGACCGGCACCCCCGGGCCAAGCGGCGAACTGGAGCGGGCCGCGAGCGAGTACGCGGTGCGGGTGGCCGCCGCCGTGGCCGACGACCCCGAGCTGGGCGCATACGTCGAGCAGCTGGAGTCGGCCGCCGACGCCGATGATCCGGCCACCGGTGAGGACCTGGCGCGCGACTTCGAGCAGTACCTGCGGGAGCAGGGCGAGGAGGGCCCCGAGCGTTGAGCGCGGACGCGACCGATCACAGCTTCGCGCGCGACGTGATCGAGCGCTCCCACGAGGTGCCGGTGATCGTCGATTTCTGGGCCGAGTGGTGCGGCCCCTGCCGCCAGCTGACCCCGATTCTGGAAGAGGCGGTGGCGGCGCTGGACGGGCAGGTCGAGATGGTCAAGGTGGACGTCGACGCGAACCCGCGCCTGGCCGCCGAGTACCGCGTGCAGGGCATCCCGGCCGTGAAGGCGTTCCGGGACGGCCGCATGGTCGATCAGTTCACCGGAGCGGTGCCGCGGCAAACGGCCGACCTGTTCCTGCGCGGGCTGCTGCCGAGCGAGGCCGACCGGCTGGTCGCGTTGGGCGACGAGGACTCATTGCGCCGTGCGCTGGAGCTGGAGCCCGGCCACGCCGGAGCCCTGGCTGCGCTGGCGCGCCTGGAGCTGGCCGGCGATGACACCGCCGGCCCGGCGCTGGCAGCGATCGCGGCCGGAGACCCGGAGCGGGGGCTGCAGCTGCTGCTGGACGGCGTGCGCGGGTCGAGCGGCGAGTCCCGCGACGCGCTGCGCAAGGTGATGGTGGGCGTGTTCGCCGACCTGGGGCAGGACCACCCGCTGGCGCTGCGGTATCGGCGGGAGCTGGCGAGCGCGCTCTTCTAGACCGTCTCAACCCATGGCCGAACCGACCTACACCGTCAAGGCGCTCGATCAGTCGACGTGGCCCGCGTTCGCCGCGCTGGTGGAGCGCAACAACGGGGTGTTCGGCGGGTGCTGGTGCATGGGCTTCCACGCCGAGGGTGTCGGCAAGGACACCACCGCGGCCCAGAACTGCGAGCGCAAGCACGAGCGGGTGCGGGCGGGCACGACTCATGCGGCGCTGGTGTTCGACGGGGACGACTGCCTGGGGTGGTGTCAGTTCGGGACGCCCGACGAGCTGCCTCGGATCAAGAGCCGGGCGGCGTACGAGAAGGGTCGCACGACCGTGCCGGACTGGCGGATCGCGTGCTGCTACGTCGGCAAGGGCCACCGCCGACGGGGCGTTGCCACCGCGGCGCTTGCCGGAGCCGTCGATCTGATCGCGGGCCTGGGCGGCGGCACCGTCGAGGGATACCCTGAGGACGCCGGCTCGGTGCCTGCCGGGTTTCTCTTCAACGGTGCGCTGTCGACCTACGAGCAGCTTGGCTTCGTCCGCGACCGCAAGATCGGCAAGCACCGCTGGGTCGTGACGCGGGCCGTCGCGTCGCGGGCGGGCGCGTAGACTTGCCGAGCATGCGCCTCGAGGTCCGTTTCCAGGCCGTGCCGGTCGAAGGTCTCCGTGCCTTCCTCGAGCCGCTCGGGTACCGCTTCGACTGGGGGCGGGAGCTGGACGGCATCGGCTTCCACTGGCTGAAGCAGCCGCTCTCGGGCACGGGCGTGCGGGCCACCTACTTCCCCGACGGCGACGAAGGGCTGCTGGTGATCGAGACCGACGGCCGGGCCTCGGTGGCCGACGCGACCATGCAGGACGTCACCGCCCGGCTGATGGCCGAGCGGTTCGAGCACGCCTCGGTGTGGTGCCCAACCACCGATCGCCGGGAGTACGCGGGCGGCCAGACCGCCGATCCGCCGGCGCCTGGCTCAGATCCGCCCGCCTGGTACTCGTAGGTCACGACCAGCCCGCGTGGATGCCTGCGCGCTCACAGCTCCTCGCCCTCCCAGTAGTCGACCGGCTCGATCCGCCCGATTACGCCCACGCCGCAGAGGTAGACCTTGCCCGACCGCGGGTAGTAGCAGATGTCGTTCGGCTCGCGCGTGCCGTAGGCCAGCAATGCGATCCCGGCGTCGCCGGCCCGGATCGCGTGCGCGATCCCCGTCCCCGCCGGCCTCGTGATCACGCTGCCGCGGCGCACGGGGAACGACTCGTCGCCCAGCTCGCAGGTCCCGTCTCCCTCGAGCACGACGAAGATCTCCTCCTCGGCCGAGTGGCAGTGCGGCGCGCAGACCAACCGGCCCGGCTCCGAGGCGATGTGCTTGAGGCCGGTGCGGACCGTCCCCGTGGCCGCGCCCAGGTCGCGCCGCACCCGCACCTTCGGCCCCGCCGGCATCGGCTCCACGTCGTCCAGCGCCGCCACGTTGGGGTGGCGCTCGCCGGGCTCGGGAAACGGAAAGTCACCCGCGACGTCGTCCAGCTTGAACAGGTTGCGCATCCCCGGCGCCTCCACCACCGTCGGCCCGGCCCAGGCGTGGCCGGCGCGCGGCAGGTAGCAGAGCTCCAGGGGCACGCGGGTGCCGAAGGCAAGCACATCAAGCGCCTGGTCGCCGGCCCGCAGCGTGTGCGTCTGCGCGTTCGCCGGGTGGGCGATGGTGTCGCCGGGCCCGACCTCGCAGACCCGGCCGTCCTGCCACAGCAGCCCGGTCCCGGACAGCACGTGGAAGATCTCCTCCTCGGCGCCGTGGATGTGAGCCGGCGTGGAGCGGCGCCCTGGCTGGATCGCGATCCGGTTCAGGCCGACCCGGTCGCTGCCTCCGAGCCTGCCCAGGTCAAACCAGGTGGCGTGGATATCGCCGGCGTGGCGATCGCGGCCCCCGCAATCGTCCCAGTGGACAACGTGCGTCATCGGTCACCCTCCTTCGCATCCGGCTCGAGCGCCGCCTCCAGCAGCCGCCGCGCCTGATCCGGGAACGGCTGTGACCGCTCCCGGGCCTGGTCGCAGTGCACCATCACCGACTCCGCCACGGCTGCCACCTCGCCGGTCGCGCCGGACGTGATCGTCTCGCGGGTGACAACGCTCGACGATCCCACCCGGATCACGACCAGCTCGACGTCCACCAGGTCGTCGCTCTGCACGAGGCTGCGCCGGAAGTCCACTGACGTGTGCCGCAGCACCATCTGGCTGACGGTGTCGTGGCTGAGCAGCCCGGTGTAGAACTCGTCCCGCGCCTCCTCCAGGTAGGTCAGGAAGACAGCGTTGTTGACGTGCCCGAAGCCGTCCAGATCCCGCCACCTGATCTCCACGCGTTTGGCGTATCCCATGGCGCTACTCTGCCAGATCGTGGATCCAATCACGGCACTGACCCGCCCGGCCGACGGCCCACCGCAGGGGGCGCTGGTGCTCCTGCACGGCCGCGGATCGAGCGAGCACGACCTGGTCGATCTGTTCGATCTGGTCGACCCGGAGCGGAGGCTGGTCGGCATCACACCCCGCGCGCCGCTGGCGCTTCCACCGGGCGGCCGCCACTGGTACGCCCTCCGCGAGATCGGCTATCCGGACCCGGCCACGTTCCTGGCCACCATGCAGGTGGCCGGCGAGTGGCTGGACGGGTTGGCCGAGAGCACGGGAGTGCCGCTCGAGCGCACCGTGCTGGGCGGGTTCTCGCAGGGCTGCGTGATGTCCTGGGCACTGGGCCTTGCCGCGGGCCGGCAGCGGCCGGCCGGCATCATCGGCCTGTCCGGGTTCATGCCCACGGTGGAGGGGTTCCAGCTCGACCTCGACGGCCTCACCGGCTACCCGGTGGCGATCGCTCACGGCACGCTCGACTCCGTGATCAGCGTGGACTGGGGCAGGCGGGCGCGCGACCGCATGGTCGCCGCCGGCGCCGAGGTCACGTACCACGAGTCGCCGGTGCCACACACCGTCGATCCGGCTGTGCTCCCGATCCTCGCCGCCTGGCTGGGAGAGGTGATCTGAGCCACGCCCGGGCCCACCTGGTACTGGCAACCGTGGTGGTGCTGTGGGCGGGAGCGTTTGCGGCGATCAAGCACCTGCTGGAGGCCGGACTGTCCGCGCCCGAGATCGCGGCCGCGCGCTTCCTGATGGTGGCGCCGGCCTTCGCGGCCACGCTGTATCTGTCCGGCGGGCTGCCCGGCCTCAGCAGGCGGGACTGGACGCGGGTGATCGTGGCCGGGGTCTGCTGGGTCGCCGTCTACCACCTGGCGCTGAACGAGGGAGAGCTGCGCACCACCTCGGGCACGGCGGCGGTGATCGTGGGCACCGCCCCCGGCATGACGCTCGCGCTGGCCCTGCTGCTGGGCCTGGAGCGCTTCTCGCCCTGGCGGCTGGTGGGTCTGGTGGTGGCGTTCTGCGGCGTGGTCGTCGTCGTCACGCTCGGCTCGGGGCAGGCCGTCTCGCTGGACAACGCGGCCGGGCCGCTGCTGGTGCTGGTGGCGGCGTTCTCGTTCGCGCTCTACAACGTGCTGGTGAAGCCGCTGTCCGCGCATGCCAGCACGACGTCCATCAGCTCCGCGGCGACGCTGGCGGGCACCGTGCCGCTGCTGTTCCTGCTGCAGCCCTCATCCGGCGATCACCTGCACGGGCTATCGCGCGAGGACTGGGCGCTGCTGCTCTACCTGGGGCTGGGATGCACCCTGTTCGCCTACATCGGCTGGACGATGGCGCTGCGTCGGGTGGATGCCTCCCGCGCGGTCGCCTACCTGTACGGGGTGCCGCCGCTGGCGGTCGTGATCGGTGCGCTCACGCTGGGCGAGAGCGTCACGCCCTGGCTGGCACTGGGCACGCTGCTTGTCGTCGGTGGCGTGGCGGTCGCGCAGGTGCAGCGATGAGCGCGTTCACCTGGCGCGACGGCGATCGCACGATCGTCTACGGCGAGGACGCCGCCGGTGCCGTGCGGCGCCTGGGCTGGGACTCCGACACCACGCTCCTCACCACGCCGCGCGCCGACCCGCACATCATGCCGGCCCTGAGGGTGGGGGAGGGACAGGTTCCCGACCTGGCAGCGCAGCTGCTGCCGGAGGCGGGCGGCGGCCGCTTGCTGGCGTGGGGCGGGGGTCGGGTGATCGACACGGCCAAGGCCATCGCTTCGGTCACCGGCGCCCGGGTGGGGGCGGTGCCGACCACCCTCTCGGGAGCCGAGATGACGTCGCTTCACCGCAAGATCGAGGGCCGCGAGCAGGGGCCGTCCGTGCGTCCGTTGCTGGTCATCGGCGACCCCGCCCTGATGTGCTCTCTGCCGGAGCCGGCGCTTCGGGCCAGCGCGCTGAACGCCCTGGCCCACGGCGTGGAAGCGCTCTACGGGCCGCGGGCCAATCCGGTCGCCGAGATCGTCGCTCTGCGCGGCGTGCAGTTGGTCGCCGGAGGTGACCGTGCGCTCGGCGCGCTGCTCTGCGCCTACGCCGTTGACTCCGCGGGCTACGCCGTTCACCACGTGCTCTCCCAGACCACCGTGCGGGTCGCAGGCACCGGCCACGCCCAGACCAACGCCGCGGTGCTGCCGGCGACGATCACCGTGATGCTGGAGCGGGCGCCCGCCGCGATGTCCGACCTGGCAACGGCGCTCGGTGTGAGCACCGGTGATCTGGTCGAGCGCGTGGACGGGCTGGGCGGCCACGTGCGGATCGGGATCGACACGCCCGCTCGCGAGGCCGTGGCCGACGCGGCGCTGAGGCGCCCGGAGCTGGCCGACACCCCTGGACCGGAAGTGACCCGGGCCGAGCTGCTGGGCATGCTCGCGATGGCGGCCGCCGGGTAGACTTGCCCGGATGGGCAAGGGCTACGCAGAGGGACCGGCGGCCGAGGAGGCCGAGGCCGCGCGCGAGCGCGGCGACCACCTGGTGCGACCGGACGTGACCGTGACCCGCCGGGTCGTGTTCGGCTCGACGCCCGACAACCCCACGCAGCACATGATCGGGTACGCCGACGAGGTAGACCCGGATGCGCTGTTCGCGGCCGGCAAGGCCTGGGGCATCAAGGTCGTGAACGCCGTTGAGTAACCCCTACGACCGCCCGTCCGACCCCGCGAAGCGTCACAGCGCGGCCCTCACCGACGGCCCCGACCGGGCCGCGGCCCGCGCGATGCTGAAGGGCATCGGCTTCACGGACGACGACCTGGCGCGGCCGATCGTCGGCGTCTCCACCACGTGGATCGAGACGATGCCCTGCAACTTCAACCAGCGCGAGCTGGCGCAGCGCGTGAAGGCCGGCATCCGCGCCGCCGGCGGCACCCCGATGGAGTTCAACACGATCTCGGTGTCCGACGGCGTCTCGATGGGGACCGAGGGCATGCGCGCCTCGCTGGTCAGCCGCGAGGTGATCGCCGACTCGATCGAGCTGGTGGTGCGGGGTCACCTGATGGACGGCCTGGTCTGCCTGGTCGGCTGCGACAAGACGATCCCGGCCGCGGCCATGGCGCTGTGCCGGCTGGACGTGCCCGGGCTGGTGCTCTACAACGGCACGATCGCGCCCGGCACCTTCCGCGGTCGCGACATCACCATCCAGGACGTGTTCGAGGCGATCGGCGCCTACGCTGCCGAGCGGATCGACGCCGAGGAGCTGCATGAGGTCGAGTCGGCCGCCTGCCCCGGCGCCGGAGCTTGCGGCGGCCAGTACACGGCCAACACGATGTCCACGGCGCTCGAGTTCCTGGGCCTGTCGCCGGGCGGGATGAACGGCATCCCGGCGCTCAACCGCGGCAAGGGCGATGCCGCCGAGAAGGCCGGCGAGCTGGTGATGCAGCTCGTCCGCGACGACGTCCGGCCCTCGCAGATCGTGACCCGCGACGCGCTCGAGAACGCGGCCGCCTCGGTGGCGGCGACCGGCGGATCCACCAACGGCGTGCTGCACCTGCTGGCGATCGCCCGCGAGCTGGACATCCCGTTCTCGATCGACGACTTCGACCGCATCGCCGGGCGCACGCCGATCGTGGCCAGCCTCAAGCCGGGCGGCGAGTTCGTGGCCACCGACATCTTCGATGCCGGCGGCGTGGCGCTGGTGGCGCGCGAGCTGGCCAAGCGCGAGCTGGTGCACGTGGGCGCGCGCACGGTGGACGGCCGCACGCTGGGCGAGATCGCCGATCAGGTGGTGGAGACCCCCGGGCAGCCGGTGGTGGTGTCGATCGACCGCCCGATCAAGCCCTCGGGCGGCCTCGCGGTCCTGCGCGGCAACCTCTCGCCGGACGGCTGCGTGGTCAAGCTGGCCGGGCATGAGCGGCTCAGCCATCGCGGCCCGGCCCGCGTCTTCGACTCCGAGGAGGACTGCTTCGCCGCCGTCAAGAGCCGCTCGATCGAGGCCGGTGACGTGGTCGTGATCCGCTATGAGGGCCCCGCGGGCGGCCCCGGCATGCGCGAGATGCTGCACGTGACCGCGGCGATCGTGGGCGAGGGGCTGGGAGACGAGGTGGCGCTGATCACCGACGGGCGCTTCTCGGGCGCCACCCACGGGCTGATGGCGGGCCACGTCACGCCGGAGGCGGCGCACGGCGGCCCCATCGCGATCGTGCAGGACGGCGACATGATCGAGTTCGACATCGAGGCTCGCGAGCTGCGGGTGGAGCTGTCCGACGATGAGATCGCCGCCCGTCTGGCCGGCTGGACGGCGCCGGCCCCGCGCTACTCGACGGGCGTGTTCGCGAAGTACGCAGCGCTCGTGTCGAGCGCCAGCGAGGGTGCCGTCACCAGGCCGTGAACGTCCTCGTCCTGGCCGACACCCACATCCCCGACCATGCACCCGCGCTGCCCGTGGCGCTGCTGCCGCACCTCGAGTGGGCCGAGCTGATCCTGCACGGCGGCGATGCCACCAGCACCGACGTGTTGACCGAGCTCGAGGCCCACGCGCCGGTGCACGCGGTGCTCGGCAACATCGACGGCTGGGACGTGCGAGCGGCCGCCGTGCCCGAGCAGCTGCAGCTGAGCCTGGGCGGCGTGGAGGTGGCGATGGTGCACGACGCCGGGCCGCGCCAGGGCCGTGAGGCGCGCCTGCGCAGGCGGTTCCCGGCTGCGGCGGTGATCGTCTTCGCACACTCGCACCAGCCGGTCAACGAGCTGGTGGACGGCGTGCTCTATCTCAATCCGGGCAGCCCTACCTGGAAGCGGCGCGCCGCCTATCCCAGCGTGCTTCGCCTCGTGATCGGCGCCGAGGGCACCGACGCGACCCTGATCGCGCTCTAGCGCGCGCTCACCGCGAGAGGCGCGACAGCGCCTCACCGGCCAGGCCGCTCAGCAGCCGCCGCTTCCAGGCCGTTTGCTCGAGGCCGGGCAGGCCCGCCAGCGGATCGGCCGGATCGAGCAGCCGCGGCAGGTTCGACACCCCGATCGCGGCCAGACGCAGCTGGTCGCCGAAGCGGGCGGCCGCGACGCCGGCCAGCGCGAAGCTCCAGGCGTGCCGCTCGCCGGCCCGCTCGTACGCGCTCGCGTCCGGGGCGCGCGGCACCACCACGGCGGTCACGAACTCGCCCGGCGCCAGCGCCAGCGTGGAGCGGCTCTCGTCGCTGGCCTTGCGGTAGAGATCCGCCAGCGGGATCCCCTGCGGGCGGGTGTTGGTCTCGACGGTCGCGTCCAGCGCCAGCAGGGCCGCCGCCAGGTCGCTGGGTGCGACCGAGATGCAGTCGCCCGGCTCGAGACCGTGCTTGCGATGGTCGCCGACCTGGGCGTAGCAGGTGTCGCCGCCGCGCAGCCAGCAGGTCAGGTCGGGGTGCCGGAAGTACCAGCAGCGCACCTGCTGGCAGAGGTTCCCGCCGACGGTGCCCATCTCCCGCAGCTGCGGCGAGGCCGCCGCCGAGGCGGCCTGGTGCAGCACCGCGAAGCGCTCGCGGACCGCGTCGTCGCGGCCGAGGTCTGCCAGCGTCACCGTTGCGCCGATGCGGATGCCCTCGCCCTCGAGTGCGATCGCGTCCAGGTCCAGGCCGCGCAGGTCGACGACCGACTCGGCCGCCAGGATCCCGCGGTCCTGCTGGGTGAGCAGGTCGGTGCCGCCGCCCATCGCGCGCGCGGCTGGCTGCGACAGCGCCGCGGCGGCCTCCTCGACCCCCGCCGGCCGGACGTACGCGAACGTCCTCACTGTAGCGCCTCCAGCACCCGGCGGGGCGTGTAGGGCGCCTCGCGCAGCCGCAGCCCCAGCGCGTGGGCGACCGCGTTTCCGATGGCACCGGGAGTGGGGATGATGGGCGGCTCGCCCAGCCCCTTGATGCCCAGCGCCAGCTCCGGGTCGGGCTCGCCCACGAACCGGCACTCCACCTCGGGCAGGTCGGCCAGGGTCGGGATCTTGTAGTCCTCCAGGCCGGCGTTGACCACGGTGCCGGTGGTCGGATCGACCACCCGCTCCTCGCTGAGCGCGAAGCCGATGCCCTGCAGGATGCCGCCCAGCACCTGGCTGCGCGCGCCCATGGGGTTGACCACGCGGCCGATGTCGTGCACCGCGACCACCCGCTCGACCGTGATCAGGCCGGTCAGGGTGTCCACGGCCACCTGCGCGATCTGGCACCCGAACGTGTTCACGGCCAGGCCGTCCGGGTTGGGCGCGCGCGACCCCGACCCTGTCACCCACGCGTTGCCGAGCTTCTCGGTGACGTCGTGGATGGGGCGGCGCAGGGTGCCGTCGGTCGATCGCACCTCGCCCTCGGTCAGCTCCAGGTCGGAGGCTGCGATCTCGAACATATCTGCGGCCAGCTCCAGCAGCTGCGTGCGCACGTGGTGGCCGGCCGATCGCACCGCGGGAGCCACCGACGCAAGCGTCATCGACCCGCCCGAGAATGGCCCGTGCCCGGCCAGGTCGGTGTCGCCGGTGCGGACCTTGACCTGATCGGGGCGGATCCCCAGCCGCTCGGCCAGCACCACCGCGCAGGCGGTGGTCACGCCGGTGCCCAGGTCCTGCATGCCGACCGTCAGCACCGGCTTTGCGTCGCGTCCGATGCGCACGTCCGCGTAGGCGGGCGGGCCGCCGCCGCCCCACCAGTACTGGCTGGCGCAGCCCATCCCGCGCCGCACGCGGCCGTCCGAGCGAAGCTCGTCACGCGCATCCCAGCCTGCCAGCTCGGCCGCCAGGTCGTAGCTCTCCAGCAGGCGCTTGGACGTATACGGTCGGCCGGTCGAGGGATCAACGTCGGCGTGGTTGCGGCGGCGCAGCTCCAGCGGATCGATGCCGGCCGCCTCGGCCAGCTCGTCCAGCGCCTGCTCGAACGCCCAGGTTCCCTCCATCACTCCCGGCGCGCGGAAGGCCGCCGCGGGGCCCAGGTTGAGCCGCATGGGTAGCGTCATCAGGTGCTGGTGCTCGCAGGCATACAGCGACTTGACGGGCTCCAGCACCGGATAGGCCCAGCCGCCCGTGCCCAGGCCCATCACGGCCGATGCCTCGACCGCCTGCAGGCGCCCGTCGCGGCCGGCGCCGATCGTGAAGCTGAACCGGGCGGGAGTGCGGTAGCCGGTGCTCAGGTTCTCGTCGCGGCGGCTCAGCACCAGCCGCACCGGGCGGCCCGCGCGGCGCGAGAGCTCCGCCGCGATCACGCCCTCCGGCCCGCAGCCGAACTTGGAGCCGAAGCCGCCGCCCATGAAGTGACAGATCACGCGGACGTGCTCCTGGTCGAGCCCGAACGAGCCGCACAGCTGCGAGCGCGCCTGGTAGATGCCCTGCGTCGAGCTCCACAGCGTCAGCCCGTCGGGACGCCAGTCGGCCACCGCGCAGTGCGGCTCCATCGAGTTGTGCAGCTGGGCCGGCGCCAGGTAGTCGCTGGTGATCGTCAGCTCGGCGGCCGCCAGCGCCGTCTCGGCGTCACCGCGCTCGTATTCGACCGGGTCGTCCTGGAAGGTCTGGTTCTCGAGCGACTGGTCGAGGTCGACCACGAACCCCAGCGGCTCCCACTGCGGATCGAGCGCGGCCACGGCCTCGTCCGCCGCCTCGCGCGTCTCCGCCGCGATCGCAGCCACCGCGGCGCCACCGTACGGCGGCTCGGAGTGCAGCACCGTGTCCCCGTCGAACGGCGGGCAGTCCCCGGGCCCGATCACGGCGCGCACGCCCGGCACGGCGCGGGCGGCGTCCACCGATATCGATGTCAGGCGCGCGTTGGCGTGCGGGCTGCGCAACACCGTCGCTTCGAGCTGGCGGGGCAGCTGCATGTCGGACGTGTAGCGGGCCGACCCCGAAAGGCGGGCCCCGGCCGTGAGCCGCGTGGTCGGCTCGCCGACCACGCCGGGCGGCTGATCGGCCGGCCACTCGGGGGCCGAATCCTCCTCGACCAGGGTCCAGCGCACCTCCGTGCGGCCCTCGACTACCGCCTCGGTCTTGATCAGGCGAGCCACTACGCCGATGCTCCGTCGGCCGCTCGTGCCACCGCCAGGGCGATGCCCTCGTACGCCCCGCACCGGCAGAGGTTGCCGCTCATCGCGGTCACGATCTCATCCGCGCTGGGGTGCGGCGCCCGCTCCAGCAGTGCCAGCGCAGACATCAGCTGCCCGGGCGTGCAGAACCCGCACTGGAAGCCGTCCTCCTCGGTGAACGCCCGGCGCAGTCGATCGAGCAGGTCGCCCTCCGCCTCGACCGTGCGCACCGACGCACCGTCGCAGGCAGCGGCCAGCGTCAAGCAGGACAACACGGGTCGGCCGTCCACCAGCACCGTGCAGCTGCCGCACGTTCCCTCGCCACAGGCGACCTTGGTGCCGGTCAGCTCCAACCGGTCGCGTAGCACCGCCGACAGCGGCTCCGCCGCCGGTGCGTCGACCCGGTAGCGGTTGCCGTTCACCTCGAGCTCGACCTGCATGGTTTGAAACCTACCAGCGGCTGCCACGGCTTCCGCAATCTCGACCCGCATGGGGGTGCCCTGCTAGCGTTTCTCGGTTTGAGCCTGCCATCGACATCGACCGCGCGCCGCGCACCGCTGGAGCTGACGTTCGTCCCCCGCGGGGCCGAGGAGCCGCTCATGGGTTTCTACTCGGTGTCGCCCCTGACACCGGGTGGCTGGAGCTCCCTGCTCGACGACCGCGGGCTGCCCCACAACCTGCGCCGGTTGCCGGTGACGATCGTCGCGGCCGGCGGTGAGCGGGTGGTGGACACGCGCTGCCTGCCGATGCTGCCGGCGCTCGCGTACCTGCTGGCCGGGCCGGAGCAGTCCCAAGACGGCGAGCAGGCCAGCGCGTCGCTGCGCGCCTGGCGGCTGGTGGCCCGGCTGACCGAGCGCGTGGTCGAGGCCGGCGGCGATCCGCCCCCGCTCGATCGCTTCGCGGCCGCCTTCCCGCCCCTGGCGCACGCAGCGGTGGCCGACCACGGCGAGGAGCCCTCGGCCGTCAGCGCGGTGTCCGCCGTCGAGCAGTTCGTGCGCGCCTCGATGCGGGCACTCGCCGCCGCGGTGCGCGACCCGCGACAGCTGACCGCCCCCGACAGCCACCACGAGGCGATCGATCTGTCGGTGCTGCAGCCGGCGCTGCGCACGGTCGCACCTGACCTGGGGGCGGTGGCGCCGGTCGTGAACCTGCGCCGTTCGCTCGATCCGCTGGAGCTGGTGCTGCAGCTGCCCGCGGACCCGGGCGGCAACTGGCCGCTTCATGTCACGCCGATCGACCCGGGGCGGATCGGGCGCGCCGCCAACATCCTGCCGGCGCTGTCCCGGATGCAGGATGGCCGCGTCGAGCTGACGCTGGCGCAGGTCGCCGACCTGCGCGCGGCCGTCCCTGCGCTCGAGTTTGCGGGCGCCTCCGTGCGCCTCCCCGACGAGCTCCGCCAGAAGGAGGAGCTGGACCTGGAGCAGGCTGGGCTGTCGTTCGCCCCCGGGCCGTTGTCGCTGGGCGGCGTCGTCGAGTACGACCTGCACGCGGCGCTGGGCGGCCGGCAGATCAGCGACGAGGAGTTCCGCGCCCTGGCCGCCGCCACCCAGCCGCTGGTGCGCATCGGCGGCGAGTGGACGCTGCTCGGCGACAAGGCGCTGCGGCGGGCGCGGCAGCTGGCGCAGCTGGCGCTGCACTCGCCCGGCATCCCGGCGCTGACGGCTCTGGGAGCGACGCTGGCGGGGCGGGCCGAGCTGCGCGGGTTCGAGATGGAGGTCGACTCGGCGCGCTCGACGGAGCTCGAGCGGCTGGCCGCGGAGCTGCGCGACCCCGGGTTGCGCGAGCCGGTCGAGGCCGGCGAGGGGTTCCACGGTGTGCTGCGGCCCTACCAGGAGGGCGGCCTGGGCTGGCTGGTGGGGATGCGCAGGCTGGGCCTGGGCGCGTTGCTGGCCGACGACATGGGCCTGGGCAAGACGGTGCAGCTGATCGCCTACCTGCTGGAGCGCTCCGACCAGGCCGATTCGCCGGCGCTGATCGTGTGCCCTGCATCCGTGCTCGGCAACTGGCGCCGCGAGCTGGGGCGGTTCGCCCCCGACCTGTCGGTGCACCTGCACCACGGGCCTGACCGCACGCATCACATCGACGACCTGGTCGGCCACGACGTGGTGCTGACCTCATACTCGCTGCTGCCGCGCGACCGGCGCCTGCTGGGCGAGACGGAGTGGCGGGTGCTGGTGCTGGACGAGGCCCAGCAGGTCAAGAACCCGCTCACCCGCGGCGCGCAGGCGGCCCGCGCGCTGCCCGCCCGCCACCGGATCGCGCTCACGGGCACGCCGATCGAGAACCGGTTGGACGAGCTGTGGTCGATCCTGCACTTCCTCAATCCCGGTCTGCTGGATACCCGCAGCGCCTTTCGCCGCCGCTACGCAACGCCGATCGAGCGGCACCGTGACGACGAGGCGGCCGCGCGGTTGCGGCAGGTGACGGCGCCGTTCATCCTGCGCCGGCACAAGAGCGACCCGTCGGTGTTGCCCGACCTGCCGCCGCGGCAGGAGTCGAACGAGTTCTGCACCCTGACCGTGGAGCAGGCGGCGCTCTACCAGGCCACCATCGACGCGATGCTGGGCGCCGTTCGAGACGCCGCCGGCATCGAGCGCCGGGGACACGTGCTGGCGCTCCTCACCAGGCTCAAGCAGGTGTGCAACCACCCGGCTCAGGCGCTGAGCAAGCCCGGCCACATGGCCGGCCGCTCGGGGAAGCTCGACCGGCTCACCGAGATGCTGGTGGAGGCCGTGGATGAGGGCGACAGCGCGCTGGTCTTCACGCAGTACGCGGTGATGGGCCGGATGCTGTCGGAGCACCTCACGCGCGAGCTCGAGATCGACCGCCTCTACCTGGACGGCTCCACGCCGGTGGCCGAGCGTGAGCGGATGGTGGATGCGTTCCAGGCTCCCGGCGGCGAGCCGCGCGTGCTGGTGATGTCGCTGCGGGCGGGCGGCCTGGGGCTGAACCTGACGAACGCCAGCCACGTCTTCCACTTCGACCGCTGGTGGAACCCGGCGGTCGAGGATCAGGCATCCGATCGGGCCCACCGGATCGGCCAGACACGGGTGGTGCAGGTGCACCGCATGATCTGCGCGGGCACCATCGAGGAGCGGATCGACGAGCTGATCGAGGCCAAGCGCGGGCTGGCCACGAGCATCGTCGACCGCGGCGTGGAGACCGCGATCAGCGAGCTGTCCGACGACGAGCTCGCGGATCTGGTCGAATTGCGTCAATGATGGCCCCCGTCGACATGCTGCGGCGGCTGGTGGAGATGGAGAGTCCCACCGGAGACGCTGCGCGGATGTCCCACATCCGCTCGTTCCTGGCAGCCGAGCTGACCGCGCTGGGAGGCGACGCGTCGCCGCGCGGGGAGCACCTGCTGGCGCGGTTCGGCGAGCCGCGCGCGGGCGAGACGATCGTGCTCATTGCCCACATGGACACCGTCTGGCCGGCGGGAACGCTGCAGCGGATGCCGTTCTCGGTGTCGGGGGACGCGGCCCACGGTCCTGGCGCGCTGGACATGAAGGGCGGGATCGTGGTGATGCTGGAGGCGATCCGGCGCTCGGGGCCGCCGGCGCGGCCGCTGGCGGTGCTGCTGACCGCCGACGAGGAGATCGGCAGCCCCAGCGGGCGGCCGCTGGTGGAGGAGGTATCGGCGCAGGCCCATGCGGTGCTGGTGGTGGAGCCGCCGGTGCGCGACGGCACCATCACTACGAGGCGCTCGGGGCTGGCCCGCTACCAGCTGCGGATCCGCGGCCAGGCGGCCCATGCCGGGCACCAGGGCGGGGGCGTCTCGGCGGTGTCCGAGCTGGCCCACCAGACGCTGGTGCTGAACGGCCTGGTCGACGACGAGCACGGCGTGCGGGTGAACGTCGGTCAGGTGGGCGGTGGCACGGGTGACAACGTGGTCGCGGCCGAGGCCTGGGCACGGGTGGATGCGCGCGCCTGGACGGCCCCCGAGCAGCAGCAGCTGGAGCGGGCGATCCGCGGGCTGCGGCCGGTGCTGGAGGGGGCGACGATCGAGGTCGCCGGCGGCATCACGCGGCCGCCGATGATCCCCAGCGACGAGTCGGCCGAGCTGGCCGCGCGAGCGGTCGAGATCGCGGCCGGGCTGGGGCAGCCGTTGTCGGAGAACGCCTCCGGCGGCGGCTCCGACGGAAACTTCGCGGCCGCGGTCGGCGCGCCGGTGATCGACGGCCTGGGCCCGGTCGGGGTCGGCGCCCACGCCGACGACGAGCGCGTGTCGCTGCGCTCGATCGAGCAGCGAAGCGAGCTGTTGGCCGCGCTGCTAACGCAGCTCTGAGCAGCGGGGGTGATAGAGAGGTGCCGGGCACCGTCGTAACACCCGTGACGGTGCCGTGACCTCGCCGTGACAGGCGCCCGGCCGGCGGGTGGAACGGGGGTGCCGGGCACCGTCGCTCCACGCGTTGCACGGGGGTGACCGCCCCGTGACGCGGTCAGGCGACCGGTCGCACCCAGCCCGGCAGCGAGCCGCCGGCCAGCAGATCGGCGCCCGCGTCGAGCAGCGCGGTCAGCGCCAGGCGCTGCGTCCAGGGACCGAACGAGATGCGGGCCACACCCATCGCCTCCAGCTCCGAGCCCGCCGGGAAGCCGGGCCCGGTCAGCACGCTCAGCTTCCGCTGCCCGATGCCGGCCACCAGCGCCTCGATCTCGGCGATCTCCAGCCGTCCCGGAACGAACACGGAGGTGGCGCCGGCATCCAGGAACGCGCGGCCGCGGGCAACGGCATCCTCCAGCAGCTCGCCGCGGTCGCGGTCGCCGCCCAGCAGGTAGGCGTCCGTGCGCGCGTTCAGCGCGAACGGCACGCCCTCGCCCTGGGCCGCCGCCACGGCCGCGGCCATCATCGCCGCCGCCTCCGGTAGCGGCCGCATCTGATCCTCGATGTTCGCGCCGACCGCGCCCACCGCGATCGCGCGCCGCACCGTCTCGCCGACGTCGCCGTACCCGGCCTCGAGGTCGGCGCTGACCGGCAGCTCGACCGCCGCTGCGATCCGCCCCACGGCCTCGATCATCAGGTCGCGCGGGATCTGCTCGCCGTCCCGGTAGCCGTGGGCCTCGGCGATCGAGTGGCTGGCCGTCGCCAGCGCCCGGCAGTCCGGCAGCTCCGCCACGAGCCTGGCGGTGACAGCGTCCCACACGTTCACCATCACCAGCAGCGCCTCGTCCTCGTGCAGACGGCGCAGCCGCTCGCCCCGGGCCGCCTCCCCGCTCATACCGCCTTGACCGCGCTGACGAGGTTCATGATCGACTCCTTGGCGTCGCCGAACAACATCGTCGTCTTGGGGTCGTAGAACAGCTCGTTCTCGATCCCCGCGAAGCCGGTGTTCATGCTGCGCTTGAGCACCACCACGGCCGCCGACCGGTCGACGTTCAGCACCGGCATGCCGTAGATCGGGCTGCCCGGCGTGTTGTTCGCCGCCGGGTTGACGACGTCGTTGGCGCCGATCACCAGCGACACGTCGGTGCGCGGGAACTCATCGTTGATGTCGTCCATCTCGTACAGCTGCGTGTAGGGCACGTCCGCCTCGGCCAGCAGCACGTTCATGTGGCCCGGCATGCGTCCCGCCACCGGGTGGATCGCGTAGCGCACGTCGACCCCGCGCCGCTCGAGCTGGTCGGCCAGCTCGCGCACGTTGTGCTGGGCCTGAGCTACGGCCAGGCCGTAGCCGGGGACGATCACCACCCGCCGCGCATAGGCCAGCATCACGGCCACGTCGTCGGGGCTGGTGGCGCGAACCTGCCCCCCGGACGAGCCCACCGCGGCCGCCTCGCCGCCGCCACCGGTGCCGAACGCGCCGAACACCACGTTTGCGATCGACCGGTTCATGGCCGCGCCCATCATCCGTGTCAGCATCATGCCCGAGGCGCCCACCAGCGCGCCCGAGATGATCAGGGCGTTGTTGTGCAGCACGAAGCCGGTGGCCGCCGCCGCCAGCCCCGTGAACGAGTTCAGCAGCGAGATCACCACCGGCATGTCGGCACCGCCGATCGCCATCACCATGATCACGCCCAGCACCAGCGACAGCACCATCGCCAGCGCCAGCACACCCTCGCTCTGGCTGCCCACGTACTGCGAGGCGGCCAGGCCCAGCACCGCGAGGAACAGCACTGCGTTCACCAGCTTCTGGCCGGGCATCGTGACCGGGCTACCGGTGATCAGCTCCTGCAGCTTTCCGAACGCGACCATCGACCCGGCGAAGCTGACCGATCCCACGATCGCCGAGAACAGCGTCGACGTGACGGCGTCGTTGGCCAGCGACAGGCTCGAGGAGGTGGCGATGTGGTACTCGCTGAAGGCGATCAGCGCCGCCGCGCCGCCGCCCACGCCGTTGAACAGCGCCACCATCTGCGGCATCGCCGTCATCTTGACCGCACGTGCCGAGTAGGCGCCGATCGCCCCGCCGACCACCATGCCGGCGATGATCCAGGCCAGGTTGTGCGAGCCCGAGTCCCACAGCGTGACGGCGATCACGACTCCCATCGCACCGGCCGCGACCTGGTTGCCGCGCACCGCCGTGCGCGGCGACGACAGCTGCTTCAGCCCGAAGATGAACAGGCAGGCGCAGGCCAGGTAGGCCAGGTCGAACGCGTTTCGCCTATCCATCGCCGTCCTGGCCCGGTGGCCGCGCCTTGAACATGTGCAGCATGCGGTCGGTGACCAGGAACCCGCCGGCCACGTTGATCGCGCCAAAGGCGACGGCGATCGTGCCCAGCACCTCGACCAGCAGCGAGTTGGTCGACCCGACCACGATGATCGCCCCCACGATCACGATGCCGTGGATCGCGTTCGTGCCCGACATCAGCGGCGTGTGCAGCGTCGTCGGCACCTTCGAGATCACCTCGAAGCCGACGAACGCGGCCAGCACCAGCACCGTGATCTGCAGCACCAGCTCGTGGGTCATGTGGACGCTCCTTGCAGCAGGCGCGAGACGATCCTGCCCTCGTGGGTGATGCATGCGTCGGCCACGATCTCGTCCTCGAAGTCGAGCGTGAGCTCGCCGTCGGCGATGATCAGGCCCAGCAGGTTGGTGATGTTGCGGGCGTACATCTGGCTGGCGTGCAGCGGCATGGTGGAGGGCAGGTTGAGCGTGCCGACGATGGTCACGCCCTCGCGCACCGCCACCTCGCCGGGCACCGTCAGCTCGCAGTTGCCGCCGGCCTCGGCGGCCAGGTCGACGATCACCGAGCCCGGCCGCATGGCCGCGACGCTGGCGGCGGTGATCAGCCGCGGCGCCGGCCGGCCCGGGATCAGGGCCGTGGTGATGACCACGTCGGAGTCGGCCACGGTGCGTGCGACCAGCTCCTGCTGCTGAGCGTACTGGGCCTCGCTCAGCTCCCGGGCATAGCCGCGGGCGTCCTCGCCCTCCTCGACGTCCAGCTGCAGCTCCACGAAGCTTGCACCCAGGCTCTCGACCTGCTCGCGCACGACCGGTCGCGTGTCGAAGGCCGAGACGACGGCGCCCAGCCGGCGGGCCGTGGCCAGCGCCTGCAGCCCGGCCACGCCGGCGCCCAGCACGAACACCTTGGCCGGGGCGACGGTGCCTGCGGCAGTCATCAGCATCGGGAAGAACTTGGGCAGCAGCTCCGCCGACATCAGCACCGCCTTGTAGCCGGACACCGTTGCCTGCGACGACAGCGCGTCCATCGACTGCGAGCGGGTGATGCGCGGGATCGCGTCCAGGCTGAACGACGTGACTCCGGCAGCAGCCAGCGCGTCGACCAGTTCGCTGTTCACCAGCGGCTGCAGCATGCCGACCACGGCCGTCCCCGAGCGGAAGGACGGCACGTCCTCGTCGCGCGGGCGCGTCACCATCACCACCAGGTCGGCCTCGGCCAGCAGCACCGCGCCGTCCGGGACGATCCGCGCGCCGGCCTCGCTGTAGTCGCCGTCGGGCAGGGCCGCCGCGACGCCGGCGCCGGCCTGCACCAGCACCTCGACGCCGAGCGGCAGCAGCCGCGCCACCGCGTCGGGCGTGAGCGCCACGCGCCGCTCGATCTGGCCGTGCTCGGAGGGGACGCCGATTCGCATCGGCGCGATACTACTGGCGGACGCCGCCGGCGCCAGCGGGAACCGCTCCGCTCACAGCGTCAGCGTATCTGGCCCGACGCGCTCGCGCGTGGCCTCGTACCGCTCGATCTCAACCACGCGATTCTCGGTCAGCGCGATCTCGTCCCAGCCGTTCAGCAGCCGTTCCTTGATCTCGGCGTCGATCTCGAACCGGCTGGCTCGCCCCGACGGCAGCGTCACCGTCTGCGCCGCCAGGTCGATCGTGGCCGGTTCCGGCGCGCTGTCGATCAGCTCGCGCACATCGGCCTCCGGCAGCTCCACCGGCAGCAGGCCGATCTTGGTGCAGTTGGAATAGAAGATGTCCGAGAAGCTGGGCGCCACGATCGCCTCGTAGCCGTAGTCCTGCAGCGCCCACGGCGCGTGCTCGCGCGAGCTGCCCGACCCGAAGTTGCGGCCCGCGGCCAGGATCGGCGCGCCGTGGTACTCGATCCGGTTCAGCGGGAAGCCGGGCTGGCGGAACCAGTCCCAGAACAGGAACTCGCCGAAGCCGCTGCGCTCGACCCGCTTCAGGAACTGCTTGGGGATGATCTGGTCGGTGTCGACGTTGGCGCGGTCGAGCGCGGCCACCTTCCCCGAGATCACGGTCACCGGCTTCATACCAGCTCCCGCACGTCGGCCAGCCGGCCGGTCACGGCCGCGGCCGCGGCCATCGCCGGGGAGAGCAGGTGCGTGCGGCCGCCGCGGCCCTGCCGTCCCTCGAAGTTGCGGTTGGAGGTGGACGCGCAGCGCTCGCCGGGCGCCAGGATGTCCGGGTTCATGCCCAGGCACATCGAGCAGCCGGCGCCACGCCAGTCGAATCCTGCCGCCTTGAACACCTCGTCCAAACCCTCACGTTCAGCCTGAGCCTTAACCATCACGGACCCGGGGACGACCATCGCCCGCACGGTCGACGCCACCCGCCGGCCGCGCACGATCTCGGCGGCGGCGCGGAGGTCCTCGATGCGGGCGTTCGTGCATGAGCCAAGGAACACGCGGTCGACGGCGATCTCGCTCATCGGCGTGCCCGGCCGCAGATCCATGTAGGTCAGGGCCCGCTCATCAGACTCGTCGGCCGGCTCGGGCACAGAGCCCGTGATCGGCGCCACCTGGCCCGGGTTCGTGCCCCACGAGACCTGGGGCGCCAGCGCCGGCACGTCCACAACCACCGTGGCGTCGAAGCTCGCCCCGTCGTCCGTGGCCAGCCCGCGCCAGCGCTCGACCGCCGCTGCGAAGTCGGCCGGCGCCCCCGGCCGCCCCTCCATGTAGGCGAAGGTGGTGTCGTCGGGCGCGATCATGCCGGCCCGCGCGCCGGCCTCGATCGACATGTTGGCGACGGTCATGCGCCCCTCCATCGACAGCGCCGCGACCGCCTCGCCGTGGTACTCGACCGCGTGGCCCGAGGCGCCGTCGGTGCCGATCTGCGCGATCGTGCCCAGGATCAGATCCTTGGCCGTGCAGCCCACGCCGAGGCTGCCCTGGTACGAGATCAGCATCGTCTGCGGGCGGGTCTGCGGCAGCGTCTGGGTGGCCAGCACGTGCTCCACCTCGCTGGTGCCGATGCCGAACGCGAGCGCGCCGAAGGCGCCGTGAGTGGACGTGTGGGAGTCGCCGCAGACGATCGTCATGCCGGGCTGGGTGACGCCCAGCTCCGGGCCGATCACGTGCACGATGCCCTGGCGGCGGTGGCCGAGGCCGTACAACGGCACGCCGAACTCCTCGCAGTTGCGGCCGAGCGCGTCCAGCTGCGCCTGCGACAGCTGGTCTGGCTGGTCGCGGCCGGTGGGGACGTTGTGGTCGGCCGTTGCCAGCGTCCGGTCGGGGCGCCGCACCCGGCGTCCGGCCAGGCGCAGCCCGTCGAACGCCTGCGGGCTGGTCACCTCGTGCACCAGGTGCAGGTCGATGAACAGCAGCCCGTCGCCGACGACGTGATCGTCCCAGACCTTCTCGAACATGCTGCGGACGGCCATGCCTGCAGTCTAGAGCGGAGCTGCCGGCGGCTACCTCAGACGACGGGTCGTTGCCTGATGCGACACGATTTCGCTCCAGGGCCGCACCGGCACCAGCCGCGCGGCCTTCATGGCCAGCATCATCTGCCACGGGAACACGATCTCGGCCTTGCCTCTGGCGAGCCCGTCGGCGATCCGCCGCGCGGCCTCGGCGGGCTCGAGCATCCAGGGCATCCGGAAGGTGTTGCCTGCGGTGAGATCGGTGCGCACGAACCCGGGGCAGACCGTCGTCACCGCGATGCCGAGCGGCAGCAGGTCGATGCGCAGCGACTCCAGCAGGTTGATCTGGGCCGCCTTCGTGGGGCCGTACGCCTGCGAGGACGGGAGGCCGCGGTAGCCGGCCACGCTGGCCATGCCCACGATGCTGCCGGCCCGCGCCCTGCGCATGTCCGGCAACACCGCCTCGATGCCGTAGACCATCCCCATCAGGTTCACCTCGACGTGGCGGCGGAAGACGTCGGGATCCCAGGCGGTCACATCCATGCGGCCGTACGACGCCGCATTCAGGATTGCGACGTCGATCCCGCCCAGCTCGTCCCGGACCGTGGCGGCCGCGGCCAGCACCGCCGCGCGGTCGCTGACGTCCAGCGGCACCGGCACCATCCCGTGGCGCTGCGCCTGTTGTTCGAGCAGCATGGCGCGGCGGGCGCTGATCGCGACCCGCGCGCCGCGCGCGGCCAGCTCGGCCGCCAGCGCCTCGCCGATGCCGCTGGACGCGCCCGTGATCCAGACGCGGCTGCCGCCCAGCTTCACGGGCGCTCCAGCACCAGCTGGACGTCACCGATCGCCCCGTGCCGGAAACCCGCCTCGCAGTAGGCCAGGTAGAACTCCCAGGTGCGGCGGAACGTGTCGTCGAAGCCGAGGCCACGCACCTCCTCGAAGCGGGCCAGGAACCGTTCGCGCCAGGCCCGCAGCGTGGCGGGGTAGTGGTGGCCGATCTCGGTGGCCGAGGACACTCGCAGCCGCGACCCGCGCTCGAGTGCCGCGGCGATCGCCCGCTCCGACGGGATCAGGCCGCCCGGGAAGATGTACTTGTGCACCCAGGTGTAGCTGCGGCGCGACGCACGGTAGCGGTCGTCGGGCATCGTGATCGTCTGTAGCGCCATCCGCCCTCCCCCGGCCAGCAGCCGGTCGCAGACGGCGAAGTACTCGGGCCAGTACTCCTCGCCCACCGCCTCGAGCATCTCGATCGAGACGATCTTGTCGAAGCGCCCGTGCAGCTGGCGGTAGTCGCAGAGCAGGATCTCGACCCGGCGCTCGAGGCCGGCCGCGCGCACGCGCCGCTCGGCCAGCTGCTTCTGCTCCCGGGAGATGGTGATCGAGGTGACCCGGCAGCCGCGGGTGGCGGCCGCGTGCATGGCCATCCCGCCCCAGCCGGTGCCGATCTCGAGCACGTGGTCGCCCTCGCCGACGCCGGCCAGACCGCACATGGCGTCGTACTTGCGCCGCTGCGCGTCGGCCAGCGAGTCACCCGGCTCGAACACGGCGCAGGAGTAGGTCATGGTCTCGTCCAGGAAGGCGGCGAACAGCTCGTTCGACAGGTCGTAGTGGCGGGCGATGTTGGCGCGGGCGCCGGCGGGCGTGTTCCGCTCCATGCGCGGCTGCAGCGGCTCGTAGATGCGGCGCAGCCGCTGGAGCGGCCGCGGCACCAGCTGCGACAGCCGCTCGGCGAACGCCGACAGCACCCCGACCAGGTCGTCGGCCGCCCACTCGGCCGCCACGTAGGCCTCGCCGAAGCCGATCTTGCCGGAGGCGGCCAGGCGGTGGAAGAAGGCGTCCGACCGGATCTCCATGCGCGGCGCGCCCGGCTGCCGGCGCAGCGGCTGCCCGTCCGGCGCGATCACCTCCAGCCGCTCCAGCCCGGCCACGGACCGCTCGAACAGGGCGCGCGCGATCCGGGCGCGGGCCGGCCGGCGCGGCGGCGGCGGGATCTCGAGCGTGGTCATCCCACGCCACCCTGCGGCGTGTGGTCGGGACGGCGGACGCGCGGCACGCCGCGCAGCCACAGCTTGATGCCGTTGTAGTGGATCAGGGCCGTCACGCGGGCGGCCATCAACGGGTAGCGCACGGCCATCCGCAGCAGCTGCGCGGTCGACAGCGCCCGGCGCCGTGCCGTCAGCGACGCCTGGAACACCCGGCGCTCGTCCTGGATCAGCTCCATCTGGATCGACAGGCGCTCGTCCGGCGGTGAGAAGCTCATCCGGTATCGGCCGTCGACGGTCAGGAAGGGTGACACGTAGAAGGCCTTGTCCGCCTCGGCGCGGCCGCGCTCACCCGGCTCCAGCAGGTAGCAGTGGCGCTGGCCGTGGGTGTTGTGCACCTCGGCAACGATGCAGCGGAGATCGCCGTCGCGGTCGTGGCACCAGTAGACCGACAGCGGGTTGAAGACGAACCCGAACGATCGCGGGTTGGTCAGCAGCAGCACCCGCCCACCCTCCAGATCGACGCCGCGCTCGGCCAAGAACCCGTCGACGTTCTCGCGGATCGAGCGATCGGGATCGCCGAGGTGGTCGCGGCTGCGCACCCTGCCGAGCGGCGCCAGCAACCGTGGCAGCCGCGGCAGCGCGTCGAGGTCGATCAACCACAGGTAGACGCCGTAGCGGAACAGGTAGCGGCCGCGCACGTCCGGCGGGCGCGTGTGCATCACCTGCCCCTCATAGAGGGCGGTGCCGGTCACCAGGCGCACCCCAGCGCCAGCGCCGCGCGCACGCCCGACACGCAGCCGTCCTCGTGGAAGCCCCAGCCGTGGTACGCCCCGCAGAAGGCGGTGTTGTGCACGCCGGAGAGCGTCGGCAGCCGGCGTTGTGCCTGGAGCGAGTCGAGCGTGTAGATGGGATGCTCGTAGACCATCCGCGAAATCTCGGAGCCCGGCGCTATGCGGCCGGTCTGGTTCAGCGTAACGCAGTACTGGGCCGGTTCGTCAAGCGCCTGCAGGCGGTTGAGGTGGTAGGTGACGCCCACCATCGGCGTGGTCGTCGTACAGGCCTCGAGCAGGTAGTTCCACGAGGCGCGGGCGCCGCTGGCCTGCGGCAGCAGCGAGCCGTCGGTGTGCAGCACCGTCTCGTTGCTGGCGTAGTCGAAGCTGGACAGCACGCGCTGCTCGGACGGGGTCGGATCCGCCAGCAGGCGCAGCGCCTGGTCGGGGTGGGTGGCGATCACGATCCTGTCGAAGCGGCGTGCCCGCCCGCCCGCGTCGGTGACGGTGACTCCGCTCGCATCGCGCTCGACCGCCACCACCTCGGTGTCGCTCATGGTGTCGTGGAGCGCGGCGACCACCGCCCGCACGTACACGCCGCTGCCACCGGTGACCGTCTTCCAGGCCGGCGCGTGCTTGACGGTCAGCATGCCGTGGTTCGCGAAGAAGCGCACCAGGTAGCGGGCCGGGAACTCGCGGATCTGGCCGGGGCCGCACGACCAGACGGCGCCGGTCAGCGGCAGCAGGAAGTGATCGTGGAAGTACTGGGAGTAGCGGCCGCGCTCGAGGAACTCGGCCAGCGTCATGCGGTCGGCGGTGGTGTCGCGCAGCAGCTGCCGGGCCTGCCGGTGGAAGCGGCGCACCTCGGCCAGCATCCGCAGGTACTCCGGCCGCAGCAGCCGCGAGGGTCGCGCGGCCACGCCGGCCAGGCCGCGGGCGCCCGCGTACTCGAGGCCGCACTGCTCGCAGCGAACACCGAACGACATGTCGCTGGCCTGGGTGGCCACGCCCAGCTCTCCGAACAGCCGCAGCAGGTGCGGGTAGGTGCGCTCGTTGTGAACGATGAAGCCGGTGTCGAGGCCGACCCGGCCGCGTGCTCCCTGCACGGCCACCGTGTTGGCGTGGCCGCCGAAGCGCCGGTCACGCTCGTACAGCGTCACCTCGTGGCGGCGTGAGATCACGTAGGCGGCGGTCAGGCCGGAGACGCCGCTGCCGATCACCGCCACCCGCATCAGCCGCCCGCCCAGATCATCGCCAGGGCCGAGATCGCACCCCAGCCGACCGCGACAGCGGCCACCTTCCGGCGGGCGAAGCGGGTGGGCAGCAGGCTGCCGAATGCGGCGGCGTCACCGGCGTCGAACACGACCCGTGCTCCCAGCGCGGCCAGCAGCACGCCGCCGGCCGGAGCGAGCACGATGGCGACGCCCGAGACGAGGTCGCGGATGCCGATGGTGACCGACAGCAGCGCGACTCCCGAGCGGCGATCCGACGGCGAGGCCAGCTCGCCGTGACGGGCGATCACGTCGGGCTTCAGCACCGCGGACACGCCGTAGAGCGCCGTCAGCAGGCCGACGACGCGTGGGAACCAGATACTCACAGCGGCACCCGGCAACCCGCCGGCGAGGGCAGCGCGAACGCCTCCAGCAGGCGCTCGTCCCAGGGGCGCAGCTCCAGCACGGCCGGTACCGCGCGCCGCACCAGACCCTGCCAGGCGCGGCCGCGCTCCAGCATGGCGTGGCGTGCGCCGGCCACCTCGAACCGGCAGAGGCGCTCGCAGATCTCGCGCGCCGTGAGCGCGTAGGCCAGCGAGCGGGCGGGGCTGGTCGTGCGGTCGCGGGTGCCGTGCGCCATCACGACCGTGCGCCCGGCCAGCTGCACGGTGGGCTCGCCGGGCGGCAGCCATGGAGCGAGCGCCACCACGGCCCGCACGCTCTCGTGCCCGGCGCAGCGAAGCGCGCTGCGAGCGCCCATCGAGTGGCCGACCATGCAGACCGGGACGTCGCCGTGGCGGCGCGCGATCTCGGACAACGCCCACTCCAGGTCGGCGACGGGGTCGCCCTCGTTGTAGCCACGCACGCGGTAGCGGAGCTGGAGGGCAGCGAGCCCGGAATCGCGACCGGTCCGGTGCAGGTCGAGCAGGAACGGGTACATGCGCAGCGCCGCTGGGCTGATCGGCGATGACCGGCGGGTGCTGGTGCTGCGGCCGCCGTGCGCCAGCAGGGCGACCCCGCGCACCGGGCCACGAGGGGACAGGGTCACGAGCGCGGGAGACGCGCCATCGATTGTCGTCACGGTCGTTGCGATGCTACCGATTCGTCCCCCGCGGCATATCGGATCGATTCCACCTTCAAGGGGGTGGCCAAACCGCGGGTTCGTGCGTACGGTGGATGTGACCCCTTCTTTGTTGGACGACTCCGATGGCACAGGACAACGAACCGCTTCACGCACATGAGCCGCTGCTGCTGCCTGCTCTGATCGAGGCACACAGGGGAAATGCGGCAGGAGACGGCACCGTCACCCGCATCATCCGCGGCCTCATCGACTCGCCGGTGACCGACGCCGAGCGCGCCGGCGAGCGGCTGCTGGTGTTCGGCTGGCAGGTCGCAAGCCGCGACGGCAAGCTGCGCTGGACGTACCGGGTGGTGGGGGAGGACAGCGGCCGCGACCTCGTGGAGTTCACCCTGGCCGTGCCCGGATGCCCCAGCGATATGCCCTGCCGGGTGCTGGGCCTGCAGCTGCAGATCACCCTGAACGGGATCGAGCGCACCAAGCCCGACGAGCTCGACGCCTACATGGAGCTGGCCGAGGCCGCGCGCTTCGAGCTGTAGCTGTGCATCGGCCGGGTCAGCGGCCGATCCGGCTCATGTCGTCATAGCGGTCGCCCGCCGCGGCCGGCATGCCGGTCAGCCGCGCCAGCTGCTCTTCGGTGAGGACGACCGCGTCGGCGGCAGCGTTCTCCTCGACGCGTGCAACGTGCTTCGTCCCCGGGATCGGGGCGATGTCATCGCCCTGGGCCAGCAGCCAGGCCAGCGCAACCTGGGCCGGCGTCGCACCGGCTTGGGCGGCGACCGCCTCGACCTCGTCGACGATGCGCAGGTTCTCGGACAGGTTGTCGCCGGTAAAGCGCGGGTTGGTGGCGCGGAAATCCGTCTCCGAGAGCTGGTCGATGGAGCGCAGCTGCCCGGTCAAAAAGCCGCGGCCGAGCGGGGAGTAGGGTACGAGGCCGATGCCGAGCTCTCGCAGCGTCGGCAGCACCTCGGCCTCGGGATCGCGCGTCCACAGCGAGTACTCGCTCTGCAGTGCGGTGATCGGATGCACGGCATGCGCGCGACGGATGGTGGCAGGAGCCGCCTCGGACATGCCGATATGGCGGACCTTGCCCTCCGAGACCAGCTCGCTCAGTGCGCCGATCGTCTCCTCGATCGGCGTGCCGGGGTCGACGCGGTGCTGGTAGTAGAGGTCGATGTGGTCGGTGCCGAGACGCCTGAGCGATCCCTCGAGCGCCACGCGCATGCTCTCGGGGCTGCTGTCGAGCGCTCTCGCCCCGTCCTGCCGGTGTGAGATCAGGCCGAACTTGGTGGCCAGCACCACGTCGTCGCGCCGCCCCGTGATCGCCCGGCCGACCAGCTCCTCGTTGGTGTACGGCCCGTAGACCTCGGCCGTGTCGAGCAGCGTGATGCCCAGCTCGAGGGCGCGGTGGATGGTGCGAATGGACTCCGAGTCGTCGCTGCCGGCGCCGGTGTAGAAGGCCGACATACCCATCGCGCCCAGCCCGATGCGCGAGACGTCGAGGTCGGCGAGTGAAACGTGCTGCATTGGGTTGCCCCCTTGGATCTGCGTGCGGTGCCGTGGCCTTGATCCTAGCCACGGGGAATACTCAGTCGTGTGAGGCGGCCGGGTGGAACTCGAGCGAGCGTGAGACCGGGTCGGCCCGGGTCAGCTGCACGGCCACGATGTCGCCCGGTGCCGGGGCCGGATCGGCGTGCATGCGCGCCCGCACCGGCGGGTCGGCGATCCGGATCACGGTGCCATGGCGGTCGTTTTCGAGGGCGACCGCCGTGAACCGCTCGCCCACGCGGTGCTCGAGCAGCCGCGTCTCGACATCATCCACGATCGCCCGCTCCACCCGCGCGGCGCGTGAGCCGGCCTCGCTCATCACCTCGGGCAGCCTGGCGAGCGCCTCGCGGTCGCCGCCCCCGGCCACCAGGTCGAGCACGTAGCGGTCGGCCAACCGCCGCAGCGGTGCAGTCGTGTGGGCGTAGCGGGCGGCGATGCCGGCATGCTCGGAGCCTTCCGGCGGCCGGCCCTCGAAGAACGCGTAGCCGGCGTGCCCCATCGCGTCGCGGGCCTCCTCGATCAGCGCCGCTTGCTGTGGCAGCGCCGGGTCGAGCGAGGTCACGAACTCGGCGAACGGCCGGCCCTCCGGCCAGTCCACGCCCAGCCCTCTGGCGGCGGTCTGCAACTGCCTCACCCGGTAGGGATCGGCGCCACCCATCGTGCGCAGCAGCCCCAGCCCGCGCGACACCATGATGCCGGCCGCAGCCATCCCGGCAAGCAGCGAGATCTCGGCATTCCAGTCCTCGTCCGGCGAGCGGTGCTCGAGCTCGAGCCGGTAGCCGCAACCCCGGGACGGATCGGGCACCACCGTCTGAGCCGGGGCGTTCAGCGTGATCGATCCACGCTCCCGGGCCAGGGCCAGCCGCAGCGTGCCGATCTGCTCCAGCAACGGCACCTCGGCCTCGCCGTAGGC
>DATNEO010000009.1:0-8117 GCA_035553035.1 Gaiellales bacterium
CCCAGCCCCGCAAACCCGGCGGCCAGCTGGGTGTCGAACAGGGCCGCGGCACCGGTGCCGAAATGCAGGGCAAAGCCGGTCAGGTCGGCGCCGGCGGAGTGCATCGCCTTGACCACCGACCCGTCGGCGACCAGGTCGGCAACGGGCCGCAGCGGCGCACCTCCCAGCGGATCGACGACGGCCAGGCGCTCGGCGGTGGCGATCTGGACGAGGCAGAGCACCGGCGCATAGGTGCGCTCCCAGACGAATTCGGTGTCCAGCGCGCAGCGTCCCTCACCGCGGGCGTCGGCCAGCAGCGAAGCGAGGCCGGCGTCGTCGGTGATCTGCTCGATGCTCATCGAGCGGCACCGTAGCGCGCACCGCGGCAGGCGCACGACCCCCGGCACGCATAAGCTATATGCATGGATCTACCTGCATGGGCGATATGGGTGGTGGTGGCCGTGGCGATGCTCGGCATCGAAGCCACCACGTCTTCGTTCTTCACGATCTACTTCGCGGTGTCGGCCGCAATCGTTGCCGTGCTGGCGCTGCTCGGCATCCCGGTGGCGGTTCAGATCATCGCCTTCGGCCTGCTCGGTGTCGGCACGCTCGTGCTCACGCGCCCGGCGCTGCTTCGAATCGCGGGGTCAGACACACCCGCGGTGCCCAGCGGCGTCGACGCCATGCGCGGCCGCATCGGCGTTGTCACCACCGCGATCGGCGAGCTGGAGGCGGGCCAGGTGAAGCTGGGCGGCGAGACCTGGTCGGCGCGCAGCTACTTCGAGCACGAACCGATCGCCCTGGGCACCCGTATCGAGGTGGTCGAGATCAAAGGCGTCACCGCGCTCGTGATCGCGGCTCCCGACGACCGTACCGAACTCCCGAAGGAGACCTGATGGCACCCCTGATCGTGGCTCTCGTGCTGGCGCTGTTCGCGGTGATCCTGGTCGCCTCGTCCGTGCGGGTCGTCCGGCAGGCCCGCGTCGGCATCGTCGAGCGCTGGGGCAAGTACCGCGCCTCGCTGCCCCCCGGCCTGCACCTGATCCTGCCCATGCTCGACCGGATCACGGCCGTCGTCGACATGCGCGAGACGGTGCAGGCGTTCGCGCCGCAGCCCGTCATCACACAGGACAACGTCACGATCGGCATCGACACGGTCGTCTACTACCAGGTCACCGATCCGTTCCGGGCCACCTACGAGGTGGCCAACGTGCTGATCGCCATGGAGCAGCTCGCGATCACCACGCTGCGAAACGTGGTCGGCTCGATGACGTTGGAGGGCACGCTCACCAGCCGCGACGAGATCAACACCCAGCTGCGAATCGTGCTTGACGAGGCCACCGAGAAGTGGGGCGTGCGCGTCACGCGGGTGGAGCTGAAGAGCATCGACCCGCCCCGCTCGATCCAGGAGGCGATGGAGCAGCAGATGCGCGCCGATCGCGCCAAGCGAGCGGCGATCCTCTCGGCCGAGGGCGAGAAGCAGTCCGCGATCCTGCGCGCCGAGGGCCTGCGCCAGGCCGCGATCCTGAACGGCGAAGCCGATCAGCAGTCGAATATCCTTCGCGCCGAGGGCGAGAAGCAGGCCAGGGCCCTGCGCGCGCAGGGCGAGGCGGAGGCGCTTGCGACCGTCTTCAAGACCGTCGCCGAAACGGGCATCGCACCGTCCGACATGCTCGGCTACAAGTACCTGGAAGCGCTGCCGGCGGTGGCCGACGGCGACTCCAACAAGCTGATGCTGTTGCCCAGCGGGGCAGCCAACGCGATGGGCGCCATCGCAGGCCTGGGGGCCGCGTTCAGCGAGGGCGCCGCGCCCACCCCGGCCACGCCCGCCGCACCCAAGCGGCGACCCGGATCGCCGCCCACTCCCCCGCCCACACCGGATCCGCCGGCTGAGTGACGACGGTCACGTCCACACCATCGCGGCGCCGCTTGTAGAATCCGGGCGCCTGTGACCCGAACGCATCGCCGCCGCCGCTGGTTCCTCGCCGCAGCCCCGCTCGGAGTGCTGGTCGCACTGACCCTCGCCCAGCCGGCGCTGGCCGGGACGGCCACCCTCAACCAGCCGGACTCGCCAAACGCGCAGAGCATCGACAGCATCTACCGGGCGGTGCTGGGCGTGACCGTCACCATCTTCGTGCTGGTCGGCGGCTGGCTGGTCTACTCGGCGATCCGGTTCCGGGAGCGGCCTGGCCGCGTGTACCCCGATCCGCCCCAGGTGCGCGGCTCCACCCGGCTCGAGATCGGCTGGACGATCGTGCCGATCCTGATCCTGGTCGGTCTGTCCGCCTTCACGTTCTACAAGCTGCCGAAGGTGATCGACGTACCCAAGGGCGCGATGCAGATCGGGGTGACGGCGCAGCAGTACTCCTGGACGTTCACCTACCCCGACGGCAAGCACCCGGCCGGGCCGAACACCCTGGTGGTGCCGGTCGACACGCCGATCCATCTGAACATGCACTCCAAGGACGTGGTGCACGACTTCTGGGTGGAGCAGCTCGGCCAGAAGCAGGACGTGTTCCCCAACCGCATCACCCACACCTGGTTCCAGGCTGACAGGATCGGCGACTACACCGGCCAGTGCGCGGAGTTCTGCGGATCCGGTCACGCCACCATGACCATCGTCGTGCGCGTGCTGTCCAAGCAGGACTACCTCACCTACATGTCGACCAAGGCGACCACCTAGATGGCCACCACAGCGCCCCACGCACATCCGCTGCCCGACGCCGGATCGCCCGCGCAGTCGACGCTGCGCTCCTGGATCACGACCGTCGATCACAAGCGGATCGGCCTGCTCTACCTGCTGGTGACGTTGTTCTTCTTCCTGACCGGCGGCCTGATGGCGCTGGTGATTCGGCTGCAGCTGGAGACGGCCAGCGGCACGGTGGTGTCGGCGGAGACCTACGACCAGATCTTCACGATGCACGGCACCACGATGGTGTTCCTGTTCACGGTGCCGGTGGCGGCCGCGTTCGGCAACTACTTCGTGCCGCTGCAGATCGGCGCCCGCGACATGGCCTTCCCGAAGCTGAACGCCGCCTCGTTCTGGCTGCTGCTGTTCGGCGGTATGACGATGTATTCGAGCTTCGCCTTCGGCGGCGCCCCGGATGCCGGCTGGACTGGCTACACGCCGCTGTCGGTGATCTCGCCCGGCCACGGCATCGACTTCTGGATCGTGGGCCTGCACATCCTGTCGCTGTCGTCGATCCTGAGTGCGATCAACTTCATCTGCACGATCCACAACATGCGTGCGCCGGGGATGCGGCTGACGCGGATGCCGCTGTTCACGTGGTGCATCGAGTTCTACTCGATCATGCTGATCGGAGCATTGCCGGTGTTGTCGGGCGCGCTGACGATGCTGCTGCTCGACCGCAACTACGGCACGCACTTCTTCACGGCGGACGGCGGCAGCCCGATCCTCTACCAGCACCTGTTCTGGTTCTTCGGGCACCCCGAGGTGTACGTGGTGGCGCTGCCAGGGTTCGGCATAATCTCGGAGATCGTGCCGGTGTTCTCGCGCAAGCCCCTATTTGGCTACAAGGCGCTCGTCTATTCCGCGGCGGCGATTGCCTTCCTGGCCTTCCTGGTCTGGGGCCACCACATGTTCGCGACCGGGTTCTCAACCCCCGTCAACATCTGGTTCATGGTCGCCTCGCTGGCGATCGCGGTGCCCACCGGCGTCAAGATCTTCAACTGGATCGGCACGCTGTGGATGGGCCGGATCCGCTACGAGCCGCCGATGCTGTTTGCGGTCGGCTTCATCCTGCTGTTCATGATCGGCGGGCTGTCGGGCGTCTTCGTGGCCGTCTTCCCGATCGACCAGCAGGTCACCGACAGCTACTTCGTGGTGGCGCACTTCCACTACGTGATGGGATCGATCCCGGTGTTCGCCGTGCTCGGTGGGCTGCACTACTGGTATCCGAAGATGACCGGCCGTATGCTCAACCGCAGCCTCGGCATCTGGAGCTTCTGGGTGCTGTTCGTGGGCTTCAACATGACCTTCTTCCCGATGCATGCGATGGGGCTGTCCGGAATGCCGCGCCGGATCTCAAGCTACCCCCAGCACCCCGGCTGGGAGCGGATGAACGAGATCGCCACGCTCGGCTCTTTCGTGCTTTCGATCGGCGTCTTATTCGTGGTCTACAACTGCGTGACGTCGCTGCGCGGCGGTCGCGTGGCCGGCGACGACCCCTGGCGGGCGAATACGCTCGAGTGGTACACCAGCTCGCCGCCGCCGCCGCACAACTTCGACTCGCTGCCGCCGATCCGCAGCGAACGGCCGCTGGCCGACCTGCGCGCCGAGACGGCCGAGGCGGCGGGGTGACGCGATGAGCATGGCCACAGCACCGCACCCGCTGCGATCGCCGCTGCGAAGCGTGGTCGCCGACTACGTGACGCTGACCAAGCCGCGGATCATGCTGCTGATCCTGATCACCGCCTACGGCGCGATGGCGTTCGCCGCCGACGGGCTGCCGACGGCGCGACTGACGGTGCTGACGCTGTTCGGGCTGGGCCTGTCGTCGGGCGGCGCCAGCGCCCTCAACCATGTGATCGACCGCGACCTCGACGCCCGCATGCGCCGCACCGCGGGGCGGCCGGTCGCCAGCGGACGCGTCTCGGTGGACGCGGCCACCGGTTTCGGGATCGGGCTGATCGTGGCCTCGACGGCGGTACTGGCCGCCTACGTGAACGTGCTGACCGCGACGCTGGCGCTGTCCGGGGCACTGTTCTACGTGGTCGTCTACACGATCTGGCTGAAGCGCCGGACGCCGCAGAACATCGTGATCGGCGGTGCCGCGGGCGCGGTTCCACCACTGGTCGGGTGGGCGGCGGTGACGGGGCACGTGGGCCTGGCGGCGCTGTTCATGTTCGCGCTGGTGTTCTACTGGACGCCGCCGCACTTCTGGGCACTGGCGATCCTGGCCAAGGACGATTACGCGGCGGCCGGCGTGCCGATGTTGCCGGTCGTTCGCGGCGACCATGAGACCGCCCGCCAGATCCTGCTCTACACCGTGCTGCTGGTCGGCCTGTCGCTGCTGCCGTACCTGTCGCAGACGTTCGGGCTGGTCTACCTGCTCAGCGCCGCCGTGCTGGGCGGGTGGTTCCTGCTGCTGGCCGTGCGCCTGCTGCGCGACACCAGCCGCGCGAACGCGCGCGGGCTGTTCCTCTACTCACTTGCCTATCTGGCGCTGATGTTCGCCGCGATCGGCATCGACCGGATCAACTTCTAGATGGTCGATCGATATCTCCGTGGTGTCCAAGGCGCAAGGCATCGCCTTGCGCCGGTCGGGAGTGATCTGCGATCACGCAGATCGCGAATGGCAGGGCGCGTCAATATCGGGAATATTGGCGCGACCGAGGACGCCGCGAGACGACGGTTCGCAGCCGTAGCCACCCCAACCCTTTCCCACGTTCAACCGCCCGCGGCGACCAGGCTCGCGGGCGATATCGATCGACCATCTAGGAAAGAAGTCGCCTCATGCTGGACAAGAAGACCGCGAACGCGAACATCAGGCTGGGACTGATGCTGGCCATCGCCGTCGGGCTGCTGTTCATCGGCACCGTCGTGATCGGGCTGGTCGTCGTCAATGTCTGAGCACGACGACAACCCCTACCACCTGCCCCTGCCCTCGGCGCAGCCGCTGATCGCATCGTTCGGCGCTGCCATGATGCTGGTGGGACTGGTGCCGGACGCACGGCTGTGGCGGATGACGATCATCTCCATGGGCGCCATCATCCTCGCCATCGGCGTCTGGCTGTGGGTGTCCGACGCGGTCGAAGAGTACCGGAACCTGCCCGACGAGTAGCGATCCGGCCTTTCTGCGCGACGTCGAGGACGCCTGCCGGGGGCGCCCCGGCATCTCCATCGAGCGGCGCGAGGGCTACCTGGTGGCCACGATCGAGCTGGACGGCGACCCGCCCGGGCTGTCGGAGCGGGCGCGAGCGCTGCTGTCGGCCTTCCCGGCTACGGACGGCCGGCGGACGCTGCGGGTGGACGTGCGCAACCGCCAGTGGGCGGCGCTGGTAATAGAGATCGCGCGGGCGGATGGCGGCGGCGAAGCGTTCAGCGGCGGCGAAGCGTTCAGCCGCGGGTGACGAACCCGATGTTCTGGTCCTGCGCGTTCGCCAGCGTGGTCGCCGCCTGCAGCACGCCGTCGCGGGGCAGGCCGGTCACGACCACGATCGCCAGGACGTCGCCGTGCTGCCAGCCGTAGACCGCGACCTGGCGGCGGGGCGGGTAGAGCGTGGAGTAGATCTGCGACACGGTCGTGCCCTCGAGCAGCCATCCGTGCCGGCCGGGCAGCGGGCCGGGCGCGGTGGCCGGCTTGCCGTGATATGTGTGGATCATCTGGCGTTCGAAGCCGGCCGAGACCGCGTTCAGGTCGGAGCCGGTGAACAGCTCGGCCCGGCTGAGGACGGTGATCGAGCCGTGCACCTGTGACCAGCCGGCGCGCGCGCCCGCCTTCCAGGTGTGCGCGATGATCCTCGTGGCCGCGGGCGACTGGCCCTTGCGGATCTCGACCGAGGTCGTGGCGCGGGTGTCCTCGGCGCTCTGGTCGTAGGTCGGGCCCAGCTGCGAGGCCTGCAGCAGCATCGGGCCGACGCTGGAGGGGGCATCCAGCAGGCCCGGCGCCTGATTCGGCACCGACGGGTGATCGCCGGCGCGGATGAACAGCCACCAGGCGGCGAAGATCGCGGCCGCCACCAGCAGGCCGGGTAGCAGACGCGAGAGCAACGAGTCGTTCGTGACCATCGACCGCGGTATCGGCCGGCGGCGGCATCGACTTGAGCGGAGGCGGGCCTCGCGCCCGCGCGGCTCACAGCAGGTAGACCACGGTGTACAGGAAGATCCAGACCACGTCGACGAAGTGCCAGTAGAGCCCCGTCACCTCCAGGCCGAGGTGGTTGTCCGGGTCATATTTCCCGCGACAGGCGCGCAGGAAGGCGATCGCCAGCAGCGTGGCGCCGACGAACACGTGCATCCCGTGCAGGCCGGTGAGCGCGAAGAACGTGGTCGGGAAGGCTCCGTCGGAGGGCACGAAGCCGAGTGCGTGGTACTCGCGCATCTGCAGGCCCAGGAAGGTGAGGCCTAACACCAGCGTCAGGCCCAGGCCGAGGATCAGGCCCAGCCGCCGGCCGCGGGACGCGGACACGAGCGCCCAGTGCATGGTGAACGACGAGAACACCAGGATGGCGGTGTTGATGCCGGTGGTGGCCTTGGGGATCTCGAAGCCGCCGAACGGGTACTCGCCGTGGCTGAAGCGGATGTAGAAGTAGGCGGTGAAGAACGACCCGAACAGCATGATCTCTGAGCCGATGAACATGACCATGCCCAGGAACACGGGCGACTGCAGCAGGCTCTTGTGGTAGGCCGAGACATGCGCGCGCTCCTCCGGAGCGGGCAAGTCATGGGCGGCGGCGATCGAGGTCATGCGCCGGCCGCCGGCTCTTGGTGAACGTCGATCACGACGTGCTCGACCGGGATCTTGGCATCGTGGCGGACGCGCTCGACCAGGTCGCGCCGCAGCCATCCGGAGCGGGTCTGGGGCAGCGTCGAGATGATGATCTCGGCCGGCGGATCGCTGGACTCGACCTGGTCCATGACCGCCGTGTAGGGATCGCGGTCGACCACCTCGCCGGTCGCCTCCACGCCGGCCTCGCGCAGCCTCGCGAGCGTCTGGTTGAGCCGCTCGCGGGTGGCCTGGGCCAGCTGTCGGTCATCGGTCACCCAGTCGCCACCGGGATCGTTCTGCGGGCAGATCACGGTCACCCGCAGCGGCTCCGCGCCGGCCCGCTCGCGTACGGCGTCGATCAGCGCGTCGCCGGCGACCGTCTGGTTGGCGACCACCAGGATGTGCTTCATCGCAGCCAAGAGCGCCTCCCTCTGCGGCGTCGACCCTGCCACCGTGGTGGCAGGGGCCACCCCGGTGAACTGCGGATCCGGCTCGTGCACGGTCACGATCGCATGGCGGGCGCCGGGCACGCCGTACTCGTACGGGCCGCCCACCACCTGCGGCGGCTCGTCGAAGTTGAAGATCGGCGGCGGCGAGCTGACCTGCCACTCGAGCGTCAACGCCCGCCACGGGTTGGCGGGGGCGATCGGGCCGCGTGCCCAGCTGTGGATCACGTTGTAGAGGAAC
>DATNEO010000010.1:0-6831 GCA_035553035.1 Gaiellales bacterium
ACCGGGCTCCGCTCGAGCAGCGCCGCGTGTTCGCCCTGGGCGACGATGCGGCCGTGGTCGAGCACCACCACGTGCGTGGCCAGCGAGATGGTGGACAGCCGATGGGCGATGATCAGCGTGGTGCGGCCCTGCATCACCTCGCGCAGCGCAAGCTTGATCCGGGCCTCGGTGTTCGCGTCGACGGAGGCGGTGGCGTCGTCCAGGATCAGCACCCGCGGGTCCATCAGCAGCGCGCGGGCGATCGCGATCCGCTGGCGCTGGCCGCCCGAGAGCGACAGGCCGCGCTCGCCGACGCGCGTGTCGTAGCCGTCGGGCAGGTCGCTGATGAACTCGTGAGCCTGAGCCCGGATCGCCGCCGTCACGATCTGCTCGGGCGTGGCCGCAGGCGCGCCGTAGGCGATGTTCTCGGCCACGGTGGTCGAGAACAGGAACGTGTCCTGGCTGACGATGCCGATCTGCGCGCGCAGCGAGTCGAGCGTCAGCTCGCGCACGTCGGCGCCGTCCAGCAGCACGCGGCCGCGGTCAACGTCGTAGAAGCGCGGGATCAAGGTGGTGAGGGTGGTCTTGCCGCAGCCGGTGGGCCCGATCAGCGCGATCGTCTCGCCGGCCGGGATCTCGAGGTCGATCTCCGACAGCACCGGCCGCTCGCGGTCGTAGCCGAACCCGACCTGCTCGAACCGCAGCACGCCGGGACCGACCGGCAACGGGCGCGCGTCCGGCCGCTCGACGATGTCGCGCTCCTCGTCGAGCACCTCGAACACGCGCTCGCCGGACGCCATCGCGCGCTGGTACTGACCGACCCACATCCCGATCGCCCGCAGCGGCAGCACCAGCAGCGCCAGGTACGCGTTCACGGCGAAGAACTGGCCCAGCGTCAGCTGGCCGTGCACGACCTGGTAGCCGCCCACCAGCATTACCCCGGCGATCGCGACGCTGGGCAGCGCCGTCATGCCCGGCACGTAGGCGGCCTGCAGTCGGGCTGCGCGCAGCGCCTGGCGAAAGATCCGCTCCGACCCCGCCCGGAACCGATCCGACTCGTTCTGTTCCTGCGCGAACGCCTTCACCACGCGCACGCCCACGACGTTCTCCTCGGCGCGGGTAGTGACGTCGGCGACCCGCTGCTGGACCTCTTTCAGCACGGGGTGGCTGACCCGCGAGTACCGGTAGGCCATGTAGGCCAGCACCGGCGTGATCGCGAGCGCGATCAGCGTCAGCTGCGCGCTGATCAGCGTCATCACCACCAACACGCTGACCACGGTGAACACGTGCTGGGAGAAGAAGATCAGGCCGTAGCCGAGGAACACCCGCACCGCCTGCACGTCGACCGTGGCCCGCGACATCAGCTGCCCCGTCTGATGCCGGTCGAAGAAGCGATAGGAGAGTCGCTGCATGTGGCCGTACATGCGGTTGCGCAGGTCGTACTCGACGGCCAGTGACAGCCTGCCCGCCAGCCAGCGCCGGAACAGCATCATCACGCCCTTGAGCGCGCCCGACGCGATGATCAGCAGCGAGTAGGTGTAGATCTGCGAGCGGCTGTCGCCCGCCTGCGCTGCGTCGATCACCTTACCCGTCAGGTAGGGGATCAGTAGCCCGGCCGCCTGGGTGCCCGCGGCGAGTACCGCGGTGATGATCACCTCACCCCGGTACGGGGCCAGAAAGCCGAGCAGGCGGCGGAAGGTCGACATTCAACCACCCTAGCCGCCCGCTTCGTGGGCTTACGCCGTTGCTAGTGGCTCTGTGTGCCGTTGCGCAGCTGGTCGAGCAGCACCCCGAACGAGACGCCCTCGAGATGCGCGATCACCCAGAGACCGACGATCGCCAGGACCGCGACGTACACGAGTCCCTGAGAGATCTCCGTGGCGACGCTGCCACGCTCGCTGTTGAAGTTCCGGTACACCAAGGACCCCTTCCAAGACGATTCCGGCGCACGACCCCTCGTGCGTTATTTCAGTTATCGACGCGCGCGGAAGGTTCCGCCATCACCCGAAATCGTGAGCGCTATTCGTCCTCGATGACGGCCGGGCCGAGCCGGGCCGACAGCGCCGTGCTCGCGGCGCGGCTCTCGGCGCGGGCCGCGACCTCTTCCGGGTTGCGCTGATCCTCCGAACCGCTCTCGGCGCTCTGCGCGGCCAGCGAGGAGATAGTCTTGCGCGACAGGTCGGAGATCTCCGTGATCTCACAGCCGGCCCGGTAGCGCTCGTAGGGCGCCGGATCGATGCGCACGACGCGCGCCTCGAGGTCGATGGCGCGGCTGGAGAGGACGGCCCGCACCCGCACCAGGTCACCGGTGGCCAGCTCCTTCTGGGTGACGAAGGCGCAGCCCGTGGCCGAGATGTCGACCAGGCGCACCTCGAGCTCGGTGTCGCGCGGGAGCGAGCGGCAGTACTTGATCCGGGCGGTTGCCGGCGTCGAGACGGCCACGCGTGGGGATGCGCGGCGGGCCTTGCGGTGGCGGACGCCGCTCACGGTCATGTGAACCTGCGCCTCGGGGATGCTGTGGAAGAAGTGCTCGACCACCTCGAACTCGACCTCGTAGCGGCCGCGGCCGGGGTGGTAGAGGCGGGCCAGCAGGTGCAGGTCGTCGCGGATGGCTCCGCGTGGCGCGTAGCCAAGCAGCAGGTCGTCCTCGCGCTCGGAGATCCTGAGGGGAAAGCAGCCGCCATCCTCCGACAGGACGTCGACGGTCTCTGGCAGCTCCGGCAGGACGCCGAGGGCCAGAGTGAGGAGCTCTTCCCGAGTGGGTTCTGACATGTTCGCACCCATAATCGGCGGGGAGGGGTGACACCTGTAGGCGCTTTCACACACGAGGCCCGTGCAGTACGCTACACCCGACCGTGAATCACGCAGACTTCTGGGTGGTGATGTTTCTTGCCGTGGGCCTGAAGCTGCCGTTGATCGGCCTGTTCTACGTGATCTGGAAGGCCGCCAAGCTGGGCGATCAGGCGCACGCTGAGCGGGGGAGCACGCCGGTTTCGCGAATGGCGCTATGCGGCTACTGCGGCACCCGCATCACCATCGGCTATGACGCCGGCAGGGTGCACCAACGGGCCGCCGGGATCGCCGCCCGCACGGGGCAGGCGGCGTTTGACGTGGAGACGCGGCTGGTGCGCGAGGAGCTGGCGCTGCCCGACCGCTACCCGGTGGAGCCGACGCGCTGCCCGGGCTGCGGCGAGCACACGGTGTGGGCGCCGATCGAGGCGCTCCCCGACGGTGCCGCGCTCGCGCTCGAGCCGCTACGGCCCGACCTGGACTAGAGAGAGTCTTGGCGGGGCGCGCGGCGGCGGTTCAGCGACTGCTGGCTGCGGGCGGCGGAGCGCAGCACGGCCAGGTCGGGGTCGCGCTGCTCGGCCGAGTCGTCCCGCTGGTAGCGCTCGGCCAGGCGCAGCAGCAGGTGCCGGTCGGCCTCGAGGATGGTCGTGATCTCGCTGCCGACGCGGTTGCGGCCGTAGACCGCGGGGCCGGTGTGCACGACGCGCACCTCGAACCGCACCGGCTGGTCCTCGATGTACGTCTCCAGCTCGAGCAGGTCGCCGGCCGCCAGCCGCCGCTCGGTGACGAAGGCGGCGCCGGTGGGAGACGCGTCGGCCAGGCGAACGTCGAACAGCTCGCCTCGCTCATACGAGTGGGCGTATAGCACGCGGGCGGTGGCCAGCTCGGCGAGGTGGGCGCGGGCCGCCAGGCGGGTGGCGCTGCGCGGCTCGACCGAGACCACGTTCAGGTGCAGCATCAGATCGTCGCCCGACTGGAAGTAGGAGCGTAGGATCGAGAAGTGGATGTCCCAGCCCTCGCCGCGATCGTCTCGCAGCCGCGCCTCGAGCACGAGATCGTCGCGCACCAGGTTGCGGGCGCCGTAGGCGTAGACGAGGTTGCCCTCGACGGCGGCCAGGGTGAGCGCGAACGACCCGCCCTCGGGCGACAGCACCTCGACCGAGCAGGGCAGCGGCGGGAGCAGGCTGAGGGCGGAGCGCAGGAGCTCGCTGGGCTGTGCGGGATACATCGTGTCTGGTATCGGCCGATCGCCGAAATCTTTGAATTCGTACCGACGCGTCAGCACAGCAGGCACAGGTCCGACCACCAGCGCGCGTAACGGGCGTAGGTGGCCCGCGAGCCGGGCGGGCCGGTGGTGACCGCCTCGGGGTCCGACCAGACCTGCTTGCTCCAGGGCGGCGTGGCGCCGGGATCGAAGGCGGGCGCTCGCCGCCGGGCCTGGTCGGCCGGAAGCAGCTGTGGCGGCTGCTGCGGCAGCGACCCGTCCCAGCGGTCGCCGGCCAGGTCGATGGCCACCTGTCGCAGCGAGCCGGCGTGGCTGCCCGACGCCCGGTAGACCGTCGCCGGGTACCCGGCCCAGTCACCGCTGCGCAGCTCCCACCACGGGTGGCGGCCATTCCACCCGAGGTGTGCCGAGGCCCGCGCGCCGACCACCGTGCCGTCGTCGCGCAGCTTGACGATCACGCCCTCCCAGTCGTCGCGGTGGTAGCCGTCGAACGCCGGGATGTGGGTGTGGGCGGTGCGCGAGTCGGGCAGGTACTCCCAGTACTCGAGGTAGGTGAAGCCGTCGCGCCGCACGCCGTGGACATAGAGCACCGGCCGGCCCGACCGCGCGCAGGCCGGGTCGCGGCAGCGGCGAAAGTCGACCGGGCGCTCGCCGTCGCCGCGTTCCGCCACGAACCGGGGCGCCTCGCGCGCGGCCAGCTCCAGGTAGGCGGCGTCGCCGGCGGGAGCGGTCAGGCGTGCGCGTGCGGCGGCGGTGGCGGCCAGCAGCAGCGCCAGCACCAGCAGGGCGGCGCCGGCGTACTCGACGGTTGCCTGCGCTCGCTCGCCCACGGCGCCAACCTACGGATCACGGTGTGGCGGGTGGGTGACACGGCGTCACGGGTGTGTGGCAAGCCGCCGCGTCAGGACGGCACGGGCGCGCTCAGGTCGGCCATCCCGGCCTCGGTGCCCTCGCGGATCGCCTCCTCGAACGACCGCGGGCCGAGCGTGTCGCCGGCCCGCACCACGTCTGCGCCGGTGTCCTGCAGCGCGGCGAACAGCCCGACGCCGCAGGCGCTGCGCCCGTCGTTCACGACCAGCGTGTCGATCCCGTCCAGCACGTGCTCGCGCTCGGAGAACACGTTGCGGAACGTAGCGCTCGCCCCGTCCCAGCCCGTCAGCCGCAGGTGGTGCACGAGGTCGATCCCGGCCTCGTCCATCCGCCCCAGGTACATGTTGCGCTGGTACTGGTGCACGGCCTCGCCGAAGGCGATGGCGCTGGTCACCAGGCGTACGTCGTGGCCGGCCCGCGCCAGCTGCTCGGCCAGCACCAGGCCCGTCCAGTCGCCGCCCCAGTCGCAGATCGTGACGCGCCGCCCGGCCTCCGCGCCCGCCAGCACGTCCCAGGCGTGGACGGTGCCGGCGATGCCGGCGTCGTAGCGCTGCGCGCCGGTGGCCAGGATCACGCGGTCGGGCGACTCGGCCAGCACCTCCTCGACGCCGGCGTCCACCCCCAGCCGCACCTCCGCCCGCGCCAGCCAGGCCTCGATCGTGCGCACCATGCCCCGCGCGATCTCGGCGTGGCCGGACGCGTTCAGCGCCAGCCGCATCTGACCTCCCACCGCCTCGCCGCGCTCCAGCACGACCACCCGGTGTCCGCGGGCGGCCGCGCAGGCGGCCGCGGATGCGCCGCCGGGTCCGGCGCCCACGACGACCACCGTTCCCGGGCTGGGATCCGGCGTGGGGCGCGGCAGCGTCGACTCGTACCCGGTCCACGGGTTGATCGTGCAGGCGATCGGGATGCCGGCGTGGTAGTGGCCGATGCACCCCTGGTTGCAGCCGATGCAGGTCGTGAACGTCTGGCCGGCCGCCGCTCGGCCCGGCATCGAGGGGTCGGTGATCAGCGCCCGCGTCATGCCGCAGGCGTCGCAGTCGCCGCGCGCGATCATCGCGTCGGCGTCGGCGGGGTCGACGATGCGGCCGGTCGCGATCACCGGGACGCTCACGGCTGCCTTCATGGTGCGGGCGAAGCCGGCCACGACGTTGTGCTCGACCGGCACCGGCGGCACGATCCAGCTCGATCCGCGGTACGTGTTGGAGCCGCCCAGCGCGACCGAGAGGTAGTCGATCAGGCCCTCGTCGGCCAGGATGCGCGCCGCTCGAGCCAGCTCCTCGTGGCTGTTGCCATCCCAGGAACCGCTCTCGTCGGTCAGCCGGCAGCCGACGGCGCCGCCGTCGATGCCCTCGCGCATGGCCTGGCAGACCTCGCGCAGGAACCGCAGCCGGTTCTCGAACGAGCCGCCGTAGGAGTCGGTGCGGGTGTTGGCGTGCGGGGAGAGGAACTGGGTGGGCAGGTAGTTGAAGCCGGCGCAGACCTCGACGCCGTCGATGCCGCCGGCCGCCGCGTAGGCGGCCGCCTGGCCGTAGCCGTCGATCATCTCGCCGATCTCGCGCCGGGTCAGCTCGCGGGGCTCGGTCTTGAAGCGGGCGCTGGGGATGCTGGACGGCGCCACGGCGGCTGGGCGCGGGGGAGAGGAGATGACCTCGCGTCCACCGTGAAAGAGCTGTACGAACAGGCGCGTGTCGTGCTCGTGAACGGCCTCGGACAGGCGCCGGTAGGCGGGCACGATCTCGGGGAGATATCCACCCAGCGTGTGCGCCGTCAGCAGGCCGGTGTGGTGGATCGCGGTGGCCTCGACGACGATCAGCCCGGCGCCCCCGCGGGCGCGCGCCCGGTGGTAGGCGATCAGCTCGTCGGTGGGCAGGTGGTGGTGGACGAGGCTGGTCTGGTGCGAGGTCGAGACGATCCGGTTGGGGATCGTGACGCTGCCGATTGCCAGCGGCGAGAACAGGCGGTCG
>DATNEO010000011.1:0-3320 GCA_035553035.1 Gaiellales bacterium
CCCACGATGTGCCCCAGCCGCCGGCGCGGGTTGAGCGACGCGTAGGGATCCTGGAACACGATCTGCACGTCACGGCGCAACGCGCGCAGCTGCTTCCCCTTCACCTGTGTGATGTCCTCGCCGTCGAAGCGGATGCTGCCGCCGGTCGGCTCGTGCAGCCGCACGATGCACCTGCCCAGCGTCGACTTGCCGCAGCCCGACTCCCCGACAAGGCCCAGCGTCTCGCCCTCCTGCACCTCAAACGAGACCCCGTCCACCGCGTGCACAACGTCACCCCCGCCGAACAGCCCACGGCCGGTGTGGAAGTGCTTACTGACGTCGATCACCTCGAGCAGCGGCGTCATGCCTCGCCCCTTGCAGCCGCCAGCTGGGTCGCGTGCGCAGCCGCCCTGGCGTCGGCAGGCAGCAGGCAGGCGTCCAGGTGACCCTCGCCCGCCCGCGCCTCGAGTGCCGGCCGGGTCAGATCGCAGGCCTCGAACCGGTGCGGGCAGCGGGGCGCGAAGCTGCATCCCGGAGGCAGCGAGATCAAAGACGGCGGCTGGCCCGGGATCGCCGCCAGCCGCTTGGGCTTGTCGCCGTCCAGCCGGGGCACGGATCCCATCAGTCCCCACGTGTAGGGGTGCTGCGGACGGTCGAACAGGTCGAGCGTGGTCGCCCGCTCGACTGCGCGCCCGGCGTACATCACCATGACGCGGTCGGCCAGCCCGGCCACCACGCCGATGTCATGCGTGATCAGGATCACCGCCGCGCCGACGTCCACCCGCAGGCTGTCCAGCAGCTCCAGGATCTGGGCCTGGATGGTGACGTCCAGCGCCGTCGTCGGCTCGTCGGCGATCAGCAGCTCCGGGCTGCAGGAAAGGGCCATCGCGATCATGACGCGCTGCCGCATGCCGCCCGAGAACTGGTGCGGGTAGTCACCGACACGACGGCCGGCGTCGGGGATCCCGACGCTCTCCAGCAGCTCCACTGCCCGCCGCTGCGCCACCCGCTTCGGCACCTGTTCGTGGGTCCGGATCTGCTCGGCGATCTGCCAGCCCACGGAGTACACCGGGTTCAACGAGGTCATCGGGTCCTGGAAGATCATCGACACCTGGCGACCGCGAAGCCCACGCAGCTCACGCTCGCCCATCTTCAACAGATCGCGGCCGCGGAACAGCGCCTCGCCCTCGATCTCGACGTTGGGATCGTCGATCAGCCCCAGCAGCGCCAGCATGCTGACGCTCTTGCCCGAGCCGGACTCGCCCACGACTCCCAGCACCTCGCCCGCCTGCAGCGTCAGATCCAGCCCGTCCACCGCCTGCACGACCCCCTGCTCGGTGCGGAACGACACCCGCAGCCCACGCAGCTCGAGCAGGGCGTCGGTCATGTCCCGGCAGCGCAGAAGCGGCGCGCCGTCTGCTCGAACACCGCCACACAGTCCTCCAGCGAGCGCACGTCGACCCACTCGTCCGACGTGTGCACCCCGGCGCCGGTGGGCCCGTACACCACACAGGGTATGCCCGCCTCGACCAGTACGCCGGAGTCCATCCAACCGTAATCGCTTCGGACAACGGGGTCGCTGCCGAAGTGGTCGCGCGCGGCGCCGGCCACCGTCAGCACGATCGGGTCGTCGCGGCGCAGCTTGACGGGCTCTCGCGCGATCACCGTTTCGGCGCGCCCCCGAAAGCGAGCGTCGGCTACACGCGCCGACGCCAGCAGCCGCTCGATCTCGGCGTCGGCCTGCGCAACCGACTCACCCGGCATCAGGCAGCGCTCCACGGCAATCACGCACTCAGCTGGATAGCTGGGATAATTCTGGCCGCCCCGTATGGTCGAGGCGTGCACGTTGGGGCGGCCCCACTCCGGCGTGGTGTGGGTCTCCAGCTCGCGATCGAGCGCGATGATCCCCGACAGGAACGTTCCCGCCAGTGCGATCCCGTCCACCCCGTGCTGCGGCTCCCCGCCGGCCGATTCCTTGCCCCTGCTGATCACGTCGTACCAGACGAAGCCGCCGTGAGCGAATACGACATCGAGGTCGGACTGCTCGGGCAACAGGGCGGCGTCCGCTCGGTAGCGCTCCACCAGGGACTCGGCGCCGAGGCTGGCCCACTCCTCGTCGATCACCCAGGCGAGCAGCACGTCGCCGGCCGGCCGCGGGCCTTGCGCGAGCCGCTCCACCGCCACCTGCGCGGCGGCGATCCCGCCCTTCATGTCGTTGGTTCCGCGGCCGTACATGCGGCCGTCGCGCAGCTCCGGCCGGAACTGCTGCGGACTGCCGCCCACCACGTCGGTGTGGCCACACAGCATCAGCGTGCGCCCACCGCTCGTGCCGGCAAGCCGTCCCACCACATTTGGCCGACCGGGAGCGGCGTCCCAGACATCGACCTCGAGGCCGGCCCGCCGCATCCGCTCGGCCAGCAGCCGAGCCACCTCGGCCTCGCCCGCTCCGTCCCGCTCCAGCGTCGGGTTCGTGGAGTCGGCCCGCACCAGCTGGTCGAGCAGCTCGACGACGTCGCTCACGGCGCGCCGCACGATCCGCGCACGATCAGCCGCGTGGCCAGGCGCACCCGCCGCGGCGGCCCGTCCTCGCCGCCGATCCGCGCCAGCAGCCGCTCGCCGGCCACCCGGCCCAGGTCGCCAACCGGCTGCGAGACCACGGTCAGCGGCGGGTCCACCAGTGTCGTCCAGTCGAGGTCATCGAAGCCGACCAGCGCCAGGTCGCGCGGGATCCGCAGTCGCAGTTCGCGCGCCGCCAGCAGCGCGCCGTGGGTCATGAAGTTGTTGGCGGTGAAGATCGCGGTCGGCCGGTCCGGGCGGTCGAGCAGCGCCCGTGCCGCCACCAGCCCGTCGGCCTGGCTCGACCCGCCGACCGAGATCAGCGACTCGTCCAGCAGGCCCTTTGCACGCAGCGCCCGCCGGTAGCCGGCGAGCCGCTCTGCCGAGGAGCTGATCTGGGGCGAGTCGGTCACCATGCCGATGCGAGTATGCCCGAGCGCGAGCAGGTGGTCGACCGCACTACGTGCGCCTGCTGCGTTGTGCACCATCACCGCGTCGGTGGCCGCGCCGCGCACGGCTCTGTCGAGCTGCACCAGGGGCGGTCCGTCCAGGAACGCCTCGCGGCCTGCGCCGGGAGCGGGCACGACCACCATCCCGTCGACACGGCGTGAGCGCAGCGCCAGCATCGCCCTCCGCTCCCGCTCCGGATCCTCGTCGGCATTCGTCAAGAGCACCGTGTAGCCCTGGCGTTCGACCACATCGGACAGGCCGCGCGCGACGGCCGCGAAGAACGGGTTCTCGATATCGCCGACCACCAGGCCGATGGTCTGAGTGGCTCGCGACAC
>DATNEO010000012.1:0-22650 GCA_035553035.1 Gaiellales bacterium
CGCCAACGACACACGCCCACCGCGATCCATCCGCCTTGTGGCGGCTACAGCGAACAGCCGCGCCCTCGACCTGCCTGATCTTCGCTTCTAACACGTGGCGAGAGATTCGGGCCTGTGCCTCACCGCCACCCCAGCTGCACCCGGCCAACAGCCCGACCAGTACAACCCCAATCGCAACGCTCCGCCACATACCGCTACGACGCTACACGGCCCAAGGCGGCTCCACTACCCCGAGTGATCAGGCCCCGCGTCGTGGATGAGACGAAGCACTCGACCGAGTACGTAACCGCCGCAGAACGAAAGCAGCAACCAGGCGGCGGCGAGCAGCATCCAGTCGTGCCAGTCCGTGAAGTACACGTTGGCCGGGTCTCCGCCCTCGACGGTGAGCCACGCGAACGCGACGAGGATCGCGCCAAGCACGCCGATCCAAAGGAAGTCCCACCGCTTCGCGAACCCGAGCGTAAGGCCGACAAGCGGCGGCAATCCGAGCATCGCAGGAAACAGCGTCTCCATCACTGCAAGCGTACGGCTCGCCGTGAGAATCAACCAGCACCCCAGGCGGAGATCGCCCTTCGGCGCCGCGGCGCGACGTGCCGTGCCCTCCGGGTCTTGAATGGGGTTGGTGACATAGTCGACGGAGCCGCCTGACAGCAGACCCCGGCTGTACGCGCACGGTACGCGCAGCCACTTGAGCCGCCCAACCATGCGCCTGCGCGACTATGCGGGGATTACGAATCCGCCGCGGAGGGCTGGCCCAGCCGGGCGACGATTTGGGTCAATGGCCTCGACTGGGTCAATGGCCTCGACTGGGGCCGACGTGGCCCCTGGTTCGGCGACCTACGACGATGTGATGCTCTGCCGTGGCAAGCATCAGATCGGCACCTGCGAGTCTGGTCGTCCGTGACACGACGCGGTGTAGTGGTCGATGGTGACCGGCGCCCACGTCGCGTGCTGGACGTACGTCGAATCGTGGGCGTGATCATCGAAGTACCAGACGAGGCGCAGCGTCGTGCCGCGCTGGACGGGTGGGCCACTCGGCTCCCCGCCGACGACCCAGATCGGGATGGCCCGGTCGAACAGGGCTTGCCCGTCCTTCGCGTACGCGGTCGTCATACAAACAGGGAAGCCGTTGGAGTCTGAGACATTCCGAACCGTGACCACGAACCACGCACGCCGTCCTGACGGTGTGCAGTCGGGCGTGACAAACGTAATCCGCAGCCGCGCTACTTCGGCCTTACAGGCGCTAGCGGACGGCGGGAGAGCCGGGCGCATGACGACCGTGTAACCGGTGTGCGAGTCGTCTCTGAACGACGACACCAGCAACCACACACCAGCCCCGATCAGGACGAGGATCGTAGCGAGCGTGATGCCGACTTTTCCCGCCACTCCCGCTACGAGTCGCTTTCGAAGTAGCGGAAGAACCGGCGAGCGGCGACGACGACGGCGATTCCAACCGCCACGATCACCAGCCCCAGGACGAGATGCGGAAACGTGGGCTCGCCTGGGTCACAAGCTAACTGTTTGGTGGGCGTTGACGCGGGACAGTGCCCCGTCGTCGGCAGCACACCGACATAGACGCCGTACACGATCAACGCGATGCCCGCCACCGTCCCCAGGCGCCGAATCCAAGTTGTGGACGAGTCGAGCATCCGAGTCTCCTATCGGCAGAACCGACGTCTAGTTAGACGTCGCAGAAGGGACACAAGTTCCGACTCGCTGCCGTCGTCGACGTTCACGCGCCGACGGTAGAGTGACGCCCGTGGCATCGGAAGCCCAGGATCCGCCCGCCAACGAAGACCTGCTGGCCAACGCCGTCGCGTTCCTGATAGACGGTGGGGACTACGAAGCCGCCCAGGTGCTGCTGGCGTGCGAGGCCGTTCATCTGCGCGGCTACGCGGAGTACGACACCGGCCGGGTGATCAGAATGGAAGCCACGGTGATCGGCCCCCGCGCTGTGTACGACGCCGTCGAGCAGCTGAACGCGTGGGATGACTGGAATAACCCGCCGCATGGCATCGGGGCGGACATGCTGCGGGCGCTGAACGCCTGCACCGGCCGCGAGCATGACGTAGACCGGCTGACGGCCGCAGTGCGCGGGCCGGGGGCGTTCCCCGACTGGCGCAAGGAACTGGACGAAGCCGCCCGCCAGGTGGTTCACAACCAGGCGACGGGGGAGGCCACCCGGATCCTGCATTGGAACACGATGCGGTATCGGTCGCAGAGTGAAATCCGGATCGCCAAGGCATTGGAGGCGGCCGGGGTGATGTTCTTCCCGAACTGCCGGGCGCGGCTACCCATAGGCGGTGACAAGCTGGGCAACCGCGAACCGGACTTCCTGGTCTTCGCCGACGGTCGCTGCGGCATCCTGGAAGTGGACGGCGACCCGTGGCACCCACCCGAGCGGGCCGCCCAGGAGCACGAGCGGGACAGGCTGTTCAGGCGCCAAGGTCTGATGGTCGAGCGGTATTCGGCTGACCGCTGCTTCGAATCACCGGATGCCGTGGTAGCCGAGTTTATGACCCTACTGCGGAAGGGTTGAGTGCGTCAGCCGTCAGCTGGCGGCCACTCCGCGATCTTCCGCTTCCCGTCGGGGCCGGTCACCAGCAGGGTCAGCACCCCGGCGCCGACCGGCTGGGGCTGGGCGTCGCCGTTGCGCTTCCAGTCGAACTTCACGCGGGCGTCCACGGTGCGATGCGCCGGAGCCAGCACCGACGGCGACCGCCCGACATGCTCGCCGTCGATCAGGGCGAAGACGAACACTGGCTGACTGTCCACCTGCCGCTGTTCGTGAGATGCACCAGCACGTCCTGCACCTGGTTGACGTCGTGGTGGTGGCGTTCCCACTGCATCACGTCGCCGGGCACCAGTGACAGCACCGCGCCTGATTCCCGCCGTTCGCGGCGGCCTTCCAGCTTGCGCAGTCGGGTGTCCTGATACACCGTCCACGCCAGGGTCGCCAGCGCGACACCTAGGGCGACGAGTGCGATCCAGTCGGCCCTGGTCACACGCCCCGCCTGGGTGGGACATCGCCTAGGGCGCGGTCTTCGGTGTGGGTGCCCGCGTCGTCCGTCCAGCTGATGATCAGCCGGGGATCGTCGGTTCGGTCGTATAGCAAGCGGGCTATGGTGATGCTGGCGAAGATGGTGGCGCCAGGGTTCAGCATGGACGGCCCGGCGGGGCTGCCCAGCTTCGTTCCGTCGCGCTTGCCGAAGCTGAGGCCCACCTGCGTGGCCATCACCTGGGAAGCGTTGTCGATCTGGTAGTTGAACGGCACTTCGTCGTCGCCCGCGACGAAGGCAGGGCTGCCCTGGCTGACCACCAGGTTGGCCCGGGGTGGTGGCGGCGCAGCTGCTGGCGTAGGCGCTGTTGCCGGTTCGGGTGGGGTGTCACGGTGGAACAGCCACCAGACGGTCAGCAACGCGCCGACGACAACCAGGCACCAGCCCACAGCCGTCCAGTGCCGGTGCGGGTGATCGGCACCCGCCAGGATCAGCGCGACGCCGAACCCCGCCAGGGTTAGGCCGGTGCCCAGCAGCTTCGACAGCTTCCCCACTGCGCCGACCCTACCGTGCGCGTACAGCTGCGCGTACGGGCTTGTCTCCGCACCCCGCATTCCGCTTCGGCACGGTGCAGCGTCAAACCCCGATGATTGGGCCAAGTCGCAGTCAGCTGCGGTTCGCTTCAGCACGCCCGGCCGGACTTAAAATCCTCTGGCCGAAAGGTCACACAGGTTCGAATCCTGTCCCGGGCATGAACGATTACCACCCGTTCTCAAGCCGGAGTGCTGCGAGCCTCAGCCCTCTGGCAACCAACCGTCGATGTACGTGATCCACTTGGATCTGGGCAGACCGGCGGTTGCTTCCGCGTAGGCCTCGCGAGCGTCGGACGTCTCGCGCGCCACGCTCGCCCCATACCGGGCAGCAGCCTCGCAGACCCGGTAGTCGACACCGCCGCCGATGCCGCGACCGCGACCGCCGACTGCGAGCACAACCGCAGGGGCGTTGCCGCCGCCGACGATCACGTGCTCGGTTCCCGGGGGGCAATGGAAGAAGTCCCACGGAACCAGTCGCCGCTCCTCGCCCTCCACGATCAACAGGCATTCCCCCGTGATCACCAGGAATCCCTCCTGGGCGTTTTCTCGGTGGTACATGGCCATTGGCTGACCCGGCGCAAGGACGTTCAGGTTGATTCCGAGTTGCGGGAATCGCTGCCGTCCCTCAAACGTGCAATAGACGCCGAGTGGCCCGCCATCACGCCACCGCGACGCACAGGCATTCACCACGAACCAGCCCGTACCGTCAGCCACCAGGCCGTTCTTCGTCCTTCGTAGCCGCGCCTCGGATGTCACACGGGTACTCTGGCAAACCGCCGACCATCGTGCGTGCACGCGGAAGTGAGCCGCACCTGAGCTTCCACCCGGGCCGGGCTCACGTTCGGGCCAGACGCGGCGGAGGTGGCTTTCGCCACCTCCGCTACGTCGAGACTTCGGTTGCTAGCGGATCACCTGAGCCTGGTCACTCGCCCTGCAGGCATCCAAGACCGGTGCGGAAGAAGTCGTGGTTGCTGAACTCCTCCTGGGTCAGGTAGTGGTGGCCGTTGATCACCTGGTTGTAGCGCTGGCCGGGCGTGCCACTGGTCTGGCCGAATACGTAGGCGCATTCGTCGCCGTTCTCAAAGCCACTGGAGTCGTACCACCCGGTTTCGGTGTCCGGGTCGGTGATCGCCTCCATGATCTCGTGACTGGTCGGGCTGACCTCGGTGTCCGCGTCGCGATTGCCGTTCGGTGCCTGGACGACGGGGAATACGGCGTCGCTACTGCATGTGAACCCGGTCGCAGAGTTGTAGATCGGGTAGGACAGGTTCGCGTACACCATGCCATTCGGCGCCTGGCTGTGGTAGGCGCAGTAGGCCGCGCTCCTGTGATGGTTGATCGTGCAGGAGTTCTTCCCGGTCGCGGTCGAACCGGCGAAGAAGCATGTCTCAACGTGCTTGGCCACGAACATCACATAGATGTGGCGGAGGTCGACCGGCAGGCCCCGGGCCGAGACCACGTTGCTGGTCTCGTCGATCACCTGAGCATCGTCGATGCAGGCGTTGTAGCCGGAGTTGTCGGCGTAGATGCCGCTGGTGTCCTTGGAGGTCACGATGCAGCCGCTTGCGGGCAGCGGACTGGTGTCGTTGATCGGCGTGCCCAGCCGCACCTGGTATCTGATAGTTCCGTTCGACCCGAAGTACTCGTTCAACGTCGAGTACACGTTCGTGTGCTGACCGCTCGCCGCGGCGACATCACCGAGGTAGGTGCTGATGATGTTCTTGTAGCTGCTGCTCATCGGGTGGCCGGCTGGATCCCAGTAGATCGGGGTCACGACGATCGGCCGGCTGGAAGGCGTGCCCATCACGGGGCCGCCGTGCCAGAGCAGCGGCGGCGTGCCGTTGGCGGCGTCGCTGCTGTTGTGGGCAAAGCACGCAGCGTCGACCGGTACCGCACTCACGACGCCGCTGAAGCGGCCATGCCGAGCCTTCGAGACGCAGGCCTTGGGTGCCTGCGACGTGCGGTGTACGGCCGCGTGCGCCAATCCGCCCGCCGCCGAGATCGCAGCGGTGAACAGACCTACCGCCAGCACCGTCACGGTCACGCGCAGTCCCCGTCTCGCGTGTCTCCCCCTCCTCGGTTCTTTCGACCCATGGTTCGGGAGCCTCGCTCCCCCGGCGAGAGCAAAGACGATCGCCCCGCTGTTGTCAAGATGCCAAGTCGGCTGGCTTACGAACTCAATCCGCCAGCGAACGAACTCGCATATACGTCGGACGGCCGTGGACGGTTTGCATGCTGCCACACAATCCCTGCGCTCCCTCCGCACCGTACTTGGGATGTGAACAACAACACATCCGATACCGAGGTGAAATCATGAACTTGCGAATGGGAATGCTGGCCGGACTGGTCGCGGCGGTGGCGCTGGCCGCCGGCTGCGGCTCGATGTCAGCCGCCGGCACCAGCGACGGTGGAGGTGGCGGCTCGGCCAACACCACGGTGCAAAGCGCGAACAACTCCAAGCTCGGCACGAGCGTGCTGGTCAACCACAAGGGCATGACCTTGTACACGCTGTCCGCCGAGCGGGGCGGCAGCTTCATCTGCACCGCGAGCTCGATGATCCCGGGCGGCAGCGCCTCGTGCCTGTCGCTGTGGCACCCGCTGACGGTGGCCAAGGGCAGCACGCCGACCGGCGCGGCGCAGCTGGGCACCATCACCCGGCCCGACACCGGCGTCACCCAGGTCACCTGGCACGGCCGGCCGCTCTACACGTTCACCGGCGACAAGGCGCCCGGTGACGCATCCGGCAACGGCTTCAAGGACGTCGGCGTCTGGAAGGCGGCCGCGCTGGGGGCGTCGTCCTCCAGCTCGTCCAGCGGCGGCGGCGGATACGGCTACTGAACCGCGGGCAGCCCGTCGAGCAGGTCGCGCAGCGCCTCGGCATAGGTGTCGAGCGCTGCGCGACCGCGGTGCGTCAGCGCCACGGCGGTGCGGGAGGCGACGCCGTTGCCGGTCTTCTGGCTGGTGACGTAGCCGGCGTCTTCGAGCTTGCGCAGGTGGGTGATCAGGTTTCCGGGTGTCAGCTCGAGCATGTCCTGAAGGCGGGTGAAGGACAGGCTGGATCCGTCCGGAAGCGCAGCCAGCGTCGCGAGGATCCGCAGTCGCACCGGGGCGTGGATCACCGGGTCGAGAGCGTCGGCGGTCATGCCCCCAGTGTCACCCGGCGAGGTCGCCGCGCGTCCGCCGCGCCGTAGCCCACCACCGCGATGAACAGACCGATCCCGGCTGCCAGCCAGGCTCCGCTCGGCCCCACGAACGCGGCCACGACCCCGGCGATCACGACCGCGAGCGCGGCGCCGAACTGCAGCCAGTCGGCCTTGCTGGCGGCGATTCCCAGGGCGGTCGTGCCGACGATGATCAGCGGCGCCGCGGCCGGGATCACGCCGTAGACGATCCCATCGCTGGCGCCATAGTGCCTGGCCGCGCCCTGCAGCACGGGGCTGCCGAGCACGAACGACACCAGGATCGCGACCCCTTCTGCCTGCTGCTGCCGAAGCGCCGGTCCGCTGACCCCGGCGGTCGCGCGCCGGTAGACCTTCACCGCCACTGCGAACGCGACCGCCACCGCCGCGTACACCAGCGCGACCACGCCGAGGCTCGGCCCTGTGTAGGGATGCTGCCCGCGAGTCGAGAGCCACAGCGAGCCGTAGGCGACAAGGATCACGGCGCCCATGACCACGTTGATCCACTGCGGACTCAGATTGAACTGCCGCCGCGCCTCCCGCTCGGTCTCGGCAAGCAGCCGCGCCGCCTCGCGCGGATCCAGCCCGCCCGGATCGGCCGGCGCCATCTTGCTCGTGTCGCGTGTCCCGTTCATCCTGCTCCTCCGCTCTGACTTTGCACTGCAAAGCTAGCACGCTTTGCGGTGCAAAGTCAAGCCCTCGAGCACAGGACGTTGCAGTCTCCCCGAACCGAGTTACGACGCGCGCAGCAGCCGCGCCTGAGCCATCCGGCAACGACGGCAGCTCGCGATGTGCGTCTGCTCACGTGCGGTCGGCGCCAGTGACTGGACGAGGCGGTTGCGGACGCGGGTGCACTCGCTCCTGACCTGGTTTCGGTCCTCGAGCAGGTTCCTGCGGGCACGGATCAGGAGCGACTCGACGGCGCCGGGCGTGGTGTCCAGCACATCGGCGATCTCGTCCTGGGAAAGGCCGCTCCAGTGCCGCAGCACGAACGCCTGGTGCTGGCTCTCCGGGAGCGCCCAGAGCATCGAACGGACGGCTGCGAGCGCCTCAGCTTCCTCCGGGTCCGGCTGCTCACGCGCGACGAGACGCCGATCGCCCGGCACCATCGACGCCTCTCGGCGGTCGCGGAGCACGTTCAGCGACCGGTGCTTGGCCGCCTTGATCAGCCATCGCCGCGGATGCAATAGCTCGGTGCCCGTCTCGAGCGTTCCGAACGCCTGTAGGAAGACGAACTGGACGACGTCCTCGGCGTCCTCTCGCCGGCCGGTGAGATGCAATGCGTAGCGGAACACGTCCGTCGCGTGCGACTCATACAGCGCGGCGACCCGCGCTGCGTAGCGGGAATCCTGTGCCTGCATGTGTTCACACTCTCCGAGTACCCGGGCCGCGGATGGTTCCTGCGGTCATTCGTGGTATCGGCATCACGTGCGACCCGATCAAGCAGTTCGCACGACGTGGGGTCACCCGATCGGGTGGTTTTTGCCGGATCACGTTAAGGTGGTCGGTCATGGCCCATCAGGGGGGCAGGCCAGACAGGTTCAGCCGGCGGACGCTGTTGTCGGCGGCCGCTGCCGCGCTCGTCTCCGCCGACCTCGCCGCCACGGCCAGGGCCGGCGTCCTGGTCGACCAGCGTTTCGACCGCATGCGCGACCGAAACGGTTGGGGCCGCCACTGGTACGCGCGCCACTTCTCGCTGGCGTTCGACGTCCACAGGGGCCGTGGCCGGTTGCACCTCCCCGCCGGCCTCAAGTCGACCGCGCCAGGCCAGCCGATCCCCGTGTTTCTGCTCGACCACGAGTGCCGGGACGCAACGCATGAGCTGCACTTCCAGGTGACGCATGCGGGCCTGCGGCCGGGCATTGTGCTGCGCCGCCGCGATGCGTTCCACTACCTGGCCGTCACCGTCGAGCATCGGCGGCTGGTGCTGGCGTCCTACAGCCGAGCGGAGCGCAGCGTGCTGGCGCACGCACGCGTGGTGGGGCTCGACACCGGCCCCCACGTGCTGCGTGTGGCCGTCTCCGGGCGCACGCTCCGGGCAGGCCTGTGGCGGGCAGGCCACCCTCCCAGCATGCAGCTCGCGGTGCGGCTGCCGAGTGCCGCCGGCGCAACGCCGGGTGTGCTTCTGGTAGCGCCGACCGACGGGAAACCCGGATCGTTGCTGGTCAGCCGTTACGTGCTCTCGGCTCGGCGGTTTCGACGCACCAGCCCCCAAGCGGCGCTGCTCGTCACCGGCGCCCCGCAGGCGAACGGCGGGTTCACCGTCGGCCTGAGAGCCGCCTGCGATGTCCCCGCCTCGATCCAGTTCGAGTGGTCGTCCGACCCGTCGTTCACCCGCGCGGTGGAACGGTCGCCGGTGCACCGGCCGGGGCCGCCGTTCTCGGCCCGCGACCAGATCGTGCTGACCGACGCCCGTCCCGTCCACTGGCGCGCACGATTCGTGTCGACCGGCAGCGGCGCGGTGGGCTTCTCACGCACGCAGCAGTACACGCCACAGCTCGGCGCCGGTCGGCTCGTGATGGCGGCGGCTTCCTGCGCTCATCTCTGGCAGCAGCCGGCCTACAACGGGCTCGCCCGGCTGCTCGCCGTTGCACCGGCTCCGCCCGCGCTGCTCGTCTACCAGGGCGACCTCGGCTACGCCGGAAACTCACGGTTCTCGAGCTACCTCGAGGCTCCCGACTTCTACTTCGAGCGCTTCACAAGGACGCTCAGCGACCCCCATTTCGGGGCGGTGCGCCAGCGCGTGCCGGTCGGATTCACCGGCGATGACCACGACTACTGCCAGCAGAACAACGCGCCTCCGTCGCGGTTCCCGACGTGGTCCCTGCCGCTGTGGAACCACGTGCACGCCGACCCGTCCACGCTCGGCTACTACGACGTCCGCTTCGGTGACGTTCACTGCTTCACGCTCGACGGCCGCCGCTACGCCGATCCCGTGGAACAGCCGAACACGCCGGCCAAGACCAAGCTCGGCATGGCCCAGCGAGACTGGCTGGAATCGAGGCTCGCGACAACTGACGCATCGCTGGCGGTCGTGTTCAGCGCCGACATCTTCGCCTCGCGCCCGAATCCCGACTGCTTCCTGTTCGGATGGCCCGACGAGTACCGCCGGCTGATGACGGCGTTCATGGATGCTCAGCTGCGGGGAGTGCGCGTCGTCGTCCTGAGCGGTGACGCACACGGGCTCCGCATCCACCGCCACCCCGATCCGGCCGCGCGGCCGCGGGCTACGGGCCTGTCGATCGTCGAGTTCGTCTGCTCGGGCCTCTCGCCTCGTTCCTGGGAGCCCGCCACGGCCGACGACGGCACCGTCGACCCGCAGCGATCGGTCATGCAGCACCGGGGCCTTGGCATGATCGACATCGATCCTACGGGCACGCCCGGCCGCAGCGTCACCCTGCGCGCGATCAGCGGCGAGGAGGGCGGGCCGGACGACCTCTTCCCGCCGCTCGTGCTCGACTACGCGCCCACGGCGGACAGCTCGCTGCGGCTGAAGCCGCCACCAGCTGCGCCGCGACATTTCGAGCGCGGCGTGCCCGAGTAGCCCGGATCTGGCATCGTTCCCGCCATGAGCGACCTGCCCGAGCACGTCCGGCGAAACCGCGAGGTCTGGGACCGGTACGCGGCCAGGTACGTCGAGCCAGGCCGCCGGTCATGGGCCAGCGACGCGCCCTCCTGGGGCATCTTCGGCGTCCCCGAATCCGAGCTGGGCGTGCTGCCACGGCGGCTGGACGGCCTGGACGCGATCGAGCTCGGCTGCGGTACGGCGTACCTGTCGGCCTGGCTGGCACGCCGGGGTGCGCGACCGGTCGGCATCGACAACTCGCCGGCCCAGCTCGAGACCGCCCGCCGCTACCAGCAGGAGTTCGGGATCGAGTTCCCGCTGCACCTGGGCAACGCTGAGCAGACACCGTTTTCCGACAACAGCTTCGACCTCGCGATCTCCGAGTACGGCGCCAGCATCTGGTGTGACCCGTACCGCTGGGTCCCGGAGGCCTCGCGCCTGCTGCGCCCGGGCGGACAGCTGATCTACCTGGTCAACGGCACCATCCACATGCTGTGCACGCCCGACCTCGAGAGCGAGCCGGCCACCGACCGGCTGCTCCGCGACTACTTCGGCATGCACCGCTTCGAGTGGCCGGACGACACCTCCGTCGAGTTCCACATCGGCTACGGCGACATGATCCGGCTGCTGCGCAGCAGCGGCTTCGAGGTCGAGGACCTGATCGAGGTGCGCCCGCCCGCCGACGCCACCAGCCGCCATCCGAACGCGCCGGTCGAGTGGGCGCGGCGCTGGCCGGTCGAGGAGATCTGGAAGGCGCGCAAGCGCTCCTAGCACCGCCGTGCGGCAAACCGATTTGGGACGCCGCCCGAATGATGAGGAGTCACACACTTCTCCCAAAGGAGCTGCACCATGCCTGACGTGTCACCCATCCAGCTGATCATCGTGATGATCATCGCGCTGGTCGTGCTCGGCCCCAAGCGCCTGCCCGAGATGGGCAAGTCGCTCGGCAAGGGCATCCGCGAGTTCAAGCAGTCGGTCAGCGGCGACGAGCACCCGCCGCTGCCGGCACCGATCCCGCCCGCCGAGACCACCGACCAGAGCTAGCCCGATGCTGCGCCGCCCCCGCGTCCATCCCGACGACCAGCTGACGGTGGTCGACCACCTCGACGAGCTGCGCGGCCGACTGGTCGTGGTGCTGGCGGTGCTGACCGTCGCGGTCGGCATCTGCTTCTGGCAGTCGGCGGCGATCCTGAACGCGATGGCGGCGCCGCTCCCGCAGCCGGACGGGCACCCCTACCGGTTCCTGGCCACCAGCCCGCTGGACGGCATCCTCACCTCGATCTCGGTCGCGATCTACGGCGGCCTGCTGCTGACGATGCCGATCGCGACCTACCAGCTCTACGCGTTCCTGATCCCGGCCGTCTCCGAGCAGCATCACCGCTCGCTGCGCCCGCTGACACTGATGATCCCGACCCTGTTCATCGTCGGAGCCGTGTTCGCGTGGTTCCTGGTGGTGCCGCCCACGATCGGCTTCCTAGTCGGCTACAACGACCAGGCCTTCAACTACCAGCTGCGGGCCAAGGACTACGTCCAGTTCGTGCTGCTGACGCTGCTGGCGATGGGTCTGGTGTTCGAGATGCCGGCGGTGATGCTGGTGCTGGCGCGGCTGCGGATCATGAGCTCGGCCCTGATGCGGCGCCACTGGCGGGCATCGATCGTCGCCCTCGCCGTGCTGGCGATGCTGCTCCCGGGCGTCGACCCGATCTCGTTCCTCGTCGAGTTCATCCCGCTGCTGGCCCTGTACGGGCTGTCCTACTTCATCGTGCTGGCAGTCGAGCGGGGCCGCGGAGGCGAGCTGAGGACGCCGGACGTCGGGTAACCGTTCTAGGCGGCGCGGGCGCTGCGCTTGCTCTGGTACATGCGGTCGTCGGCCACCCGGATCAGCTGGTCGGGTGAGGTGCCGTCGCGCGGATGCAGGGCGATGCCGATGCTTGCCGTGATCGAGAACTGCGCCACCGGCGTGTCGACCGGTTCGGCCAGCACCGCCCGCACGCGTTCGGCGGCCTGCACTGCCAGCTCGCCCGCCTGATCCGGCGACAGCCCGCGCAGCAGCACGACGAACTCGTCGCCGCCGTGGCGGGCCACCAGGTCCTCGCTGCGCACCGCGCGTCGCAGCCGTCCGGCCACCTCGGCCAGCACCGCATCACCGGCCATATGGCCGTGCTGGTCGTTGACGGCTTTGAACCCGTCCAGGTCGACGAACAACAGCGCCGTTCCGCCACCGCCGGCCGCTATCGCCTCGGCGATCGCGTCATACAGCGACCGCCGGTTGGCGAGCTGCGTGAGGCCGTCGTGGTAGGCGATCTGCTTCAGCGCCTGCTGCGCCTCGCGGCGAGCCACATCCAGCTGATCACGCTCGACGAACAGCAGCGCCATCCGCGTCAGCACCAGCACCGCGATCAGAGCGCCGATCAGCGCCAGTGCACGCACGTCCCTGGGACTGTGGGCCGCGTCGAAGCCGAGCGTGGCCGGGGTCGCCAGCAGCGCCCCGGTCAGCAGCGCCATTCGCCCCAGGGTCAGCTGCCCGTAGGGCGACTTGGCCGATTCGATCGGCTCGCGCACCGCCGGAGACAGCGCGGCGGCGCCCAGCAGGACGTAGAAGGCGAAGTACCCGATGTTCACGTAGGAGGTGGCCGTGAAGCTCGCGTCCACCCGCATGCGGGCGTAGATGATGTCGGTCACGAGCACCGTTGCGAACGCCGCCGTCGCCCAGCGAAGGGCGGTGTTGCGAAGGCCGCCGACGAAGGCCAGCTGCACGACGCCGAGCAGCAGCAGGTAGTCCATGGTCGGGTAGATGACGGTGATCGCGCCGGTCAGCGTGGAGCTGTGATGCGCCGCGGCCGAGGGCGCGATGGCCGCGAACCACACCACCAGCCCAGCCGCGAGGCCGACGATGGAGGCGTCGACCAGGTCGGACGCGCGCGGCCGTCCGCCTCGCACCAGCAGCGCGATGGCGAGCAGCAGCGGCAGGTACGCGAGCAGGTAGAACACGTCGGCGCCGGACGGGAAGGGCGCCTCGTTGCCGGTGATCCAGCGGTAGGCATTCCAGAAGCTGTCGCCGCCCGCCCACAGCGCGATCCCGACCAGCATCGCCGCCCAGGCCGGCCCTGACCGGTGGCGGAGGTTGCCGCGCCAGATCGCGGCCACGGCGCTGACGCCGACCGCCTCGTAGATCACGTGCTGCATGTTCGGGCTGGCGGGCACCACGAAGTAGGCGGCGCTCAGCGCCGCGCCGATCACCAGGTAGGCGATCGCCTCGCGGTTGCGGGCGAAGACTGTGGGCAGCAACGAACCCATCACGGGCTATATCGCCCCGGGGGAGGGATGCGGCCATCCCCCACACGGGTGACGCGGGCGTTACTCGCCGGCCGGGAAGTTGTAGCTCTTGTCTGGCTTGAAGCCCGGCGGCGGCGTGCCCTGCAGGATCGTGATGGCGTCGTGCTCCTTCATCACGTGCGCGCCGAACTGCGTGCTGGGCTTACCGTCGACCCACATCTTGACGCCGCCGCAGTAGCCGCCGATGCACTGCGAGTTGAACCGCAGGCCCCAGACGTTGAACACTTCCTGGAGGTTCGGCGTGAAGTTCTTCTCGTCGGCCTCCATGTGGATCACGCCCGTGTCGTCGTGGGTGTGGATCGGTGACAGCAGCTGCGCCGCCTCGTCGATGCCGATCAGCGCCGGCACCGGCGCCTTGTGGCCGTCCGCATAGATCGTGATGTGGGCGTGGTAATGCGTTGCATAGCCCGTCGTCGAGTTGGCCGTCGGCATGTTCATGGCCGTCAGCGCAGCCTGCATGTTCGTATAGTTGGGCTGCCACGTGCCCTGGCTGACCCAGTCCACCTTGGCCGTCGAGTTCCGCTGCGTGATCACCGCCGCGGTCTGGTTGCCGGAGTCGGACGAGCCGCCGCGCGTGATCAGCAGTGCGGCCACCACCGCGATCGCTGCGACCAGGATGGCACCGCCCACCACCCACGCCCAGGGCGGCACGCCGCCCGGGCCGCTCGCTCTGACCGGCGCGCGGCCGTGACGCGCGATGCCCTCGCCACTGCCGAGGCGGCGGGCGCGATTCTCGTTTGTGCGCTGTTTCTGGCGTTGGCTCATCGGGCGGGAACTATAGACTTCGAATCTGATGCATCCGCGCAGCGAGGCTCACCCGGCGGTGCGGTTCTGCCCCTACTGCGGACAGCCGTTGGGCAGCTTCTTCGGCGCCCGGATCGAGGGCGGTGCGGCCTGGTGCGACCGCTGTCAGGAATGTTTCAAGGTCGAACACGTTGTAGATAGTGAGGACATTGACGACCCGCCGGGGCCACGAGTTGGCGGTGTCGAGACGACTGGAGAGCAATGAGCGAGATTCGCGATGTGATCATTATCGGCGGTGGGCCCGCGGGCTATACCGCCGCGTTGTACGCCGCCCGCGGCAACCTGCGGCCGCTGGTGTTCGAGGGCTTCGCCTACGGCGGCCAGCTGATGATCACGAGTGATGTCGAGAACTACCCCGGCTTCGTGGACGGGATCATGGGCCCCGAGCTGATGGCGACGATGCGCAAGCAGGCCGAGCGGTTCGGCGCCGAGCTGGTCGCCGGCGACGTCAGCCGCGTCGACTTCTCGGGCCATCCCCTGAAGGTCTACGTCGGCGACGAGGAGCACCTGGCCCGCAGCGTGATCGTGGCCACCGGCGCCACGGCACGCCAGATCGGCCTCGCCAGCGAGCAGCATCTGCAGGGCATGGGCGTCAGCTACTGCGCGGTCTGCGACGCGAGCTTCTTCCGCGCGAAGCAGGTGATCGTGGTCGGAGGCGGCGACAGCGCGATGGAGGAAGCCAGCTTCCTGGCCAAGTTCGCCGATCAGGTGAAGGTTGTGCACCGACGGGACGAGTTCCGCGCCTCCAAGATCATGATCGACTACGCCCGCTCCAAGGACAACGTCGAGTTCATCACCAACGCCACGGTGGAAGAGGTGCTGGGCGCCGACGAGGGACGCGTGACGGGCGTGCGGCTGCGCGACACCGTCACCGGTGAACAGCGCGAGCTGCCAGCCGACGGACTGTTCGTGGCGATCGGGCACGACCCCACGACGGGGTTGTTCAAGGGCATCCTGGACATGGACGCGGCCGGCTACCTGCTGACGCAGCCAGGCTCCACCGCCACCAACATCGAGGGCGTGTTCGCCGCCGGCGACGTGGTCGACCACACCTACCGGCAGGCCGTCACCGCGGCCGGCATGGGCTGCATGGCCGCGCTCGACGCCGAGCGCTGGCTGGCGCACGCCTTGCCCGCCGCCATGCCGGCGACGGCCGGCGAAGCCGCCTGAATCCATCTGCAATCTTCACCAGTAGGCTTAGGTCATGGCCCGTTACTGGATCTGTCCCAACTGCGGCACCCGTGCCATCGACGATGATGGCCGCGACGGCCTGTCCCACCAGCATGTGGGCTGCGCCAAGTGCGGCTTCGGGTTCCTGTTCGAGCTGCTCGAGGACTTCTACCCGCCCGCCAACGCCGGGTTCGTTGCGTGCGACAAGGACACGCGGGTGATCTCGGCCGGCAAGGGCGTGTTCGAGCTGACCGGCTACGGCGAGGGCGAGCTGCTGGGAAAGCCGCTGGTGGACGCGTTCGGCCTGAGTGGATTCAGCGCCGAGGCCAACCCCGTATCCGTCGTGATGGAGTGGGGCGTGCGCAAGCTCGACCAGCCGCTGGTGCTGCGGCACCGCAGCGGCCGCGAGAAGGCCGTGCGGGTCGACCTGTTCCCGGCCTACGACGAGGACGGCGGGCTGCTGGCCTCGCTCGCGCCAAGGAACGACTAACAGCTCAGCTGCCCAGGCTCTCCAGCTCGGCCTCCACCAGCGCCTGGAACCGCTCCACCACCTCCAGCTGCCGCAGCCGGCGATCCACCAGCCGCCGCTCGGCCGCCTCGTCGCTCGACGTCAGCACGCCCAGCGCCTCCAGCACGGCGCAGTCGCGGACGCCCAGCTGCTCGCGCGCCCTGGCCTCGAGCCGCAGCCAGCCCAGGCGCATGCGCGCGCCCTCCAGGTCGTCGCGCAGCCGCTCGGCGTGGCGGGAAAGCCGGTCGGCGTAGAGCTCGATCTCGATCCGTGTCATGCCACGATGGTGCACGGGCAGCGCGTCACGGGACAAGACCGTCCTCGTGCCGGAAGCGTCACAGGAACAGGTGCGCCGACGGGCACAGATCACGCACCGCGCACTCGGCGCATCGCGGCCTGCGCGCGTTGCACACGCGCCGCCCGTGGAAGATCAGCACGTCTGAGACCTGCAGCCAGCGCTCCCGCGGGAACAGCCGCATCAGCGCCCGCTCCACCTTGACCGGGTCGGTGTGCCGCGTCAGCCCCAGCCGCCGCGACACCCGGCCGACATGCGTGTCCACCGCGATCCCATCGCGCCGCCCGAACGCGTTCGACGACACCACCGCCGCCGTCTTGCGGCCGACCCCGTGCAGCGTCACCAGCTCGTCCAGCGTCTCGGGAACGCGACCATCGAACCGCTGCTCGATCGAGGCGCAGCACTCGCGGATCGCGCGCGCCTTGTTGCGGAAGAACCCGGTCGGCCGGATCAGCTCCTCCAGCTCCGCCTGCGGGAGCGCCAGGTAGTCGGCGGGGGTGCGGCAGAGCGCGAACAGCGCCGGGGTGACCATGTTCACGCGCGCATCCGTGCACTGCGCCGAGAGGATCGTCGCCACCAGCAGCTCGAGCGGCGTCGTGAAGTCGAGCGCGATGTGGGCATCCGGATGCTCGGCCGCGAGCAGGTCGAGCAGCTGCGCCGCCCGCTCGGAACGGGCGCTCACGAGGGCAGCGCCGGACCGGCGCAGAGCAGGTCGAGCGCCGGGCACTCGTTGCACCAGGGGCCGGGCCGCGGAAGAAACCGGCCCTCCAGGATCGGGGCGATCGAAGCGCGCACGCCGTCGCGCAGCGAGTCGAGGTCGCCGGAGGTGAAGCTCCGCACAACCACCGCGTCGGGCTGGTCGAGGAACGCGTAGGTGACCTCCACCGACGAGGCGCCGCCCAGCAGCACCGCCAGCGCATAGATCGCGACCTGGTGCCCGTAGGCGCGCTCGACCAGCTCGTCCGGGGTGCGATCGCCCAGCAGGTTGGTCTTGTAGTCGACCACCAGCGCCGAGCCGTCGGCGGCACGGTGGTAGAGGTCGAACCGGCCCCTGATCAGCACGTCGTCGACCGCGAAGGCGAACGGCAGCTCGACGCCCACCCCCTGCAGGCCGCGCACGCGCTCGGCCAGCTGCGAACCGGCCCAGCTGGACAGCATCCGCGCGATCCGTGCTTCGTCCTCGGCCGTCGCGTGAGGGTAGAGCTCACGCCAGCGCTCATCGTCGCGCTCGAGCAGCAGGTGCACGGCATCGCCGATCTCGACGCCGGCCATGCCCTCGCCCTGGGGCCGGTCGATCTCCCGTTCCGGTAGCCGCAGGATGCGCTGGGCGTAAAACCGGTAGCCGCAGCGGTCGTACAGGGCCAGGCCGCTGTAGGAGATGCGTCGCAGCGACACGCCGGGCGGCGCTGCCGGCAGCTGCAGCTCGGGCAGCTCCGGCAGCGGCGTCTCCAGCGCGGCGAACAGGTGCATCTGGTCGGGCGCGTCGTCCGGCAGCCCGGCCGCGGGCGTCTCGGGAACGCCCACCACGCGTACGTCCACACGCGTGCGGCCGACCTCGACCAGACCCTCGCTGTGCAGCCCCACCTCCAGCACCCGGCACAGCGCCGCCACCGGGGTGTCGTCTTCCGCCTTGGAGAACCCGCCGCTTACGATCAGGTGCTGCTGGGCGCGGGTCATCGCCACGTACTGGCGGCGACGACCCTCCTCGCGCTCGGCCCGCTTCTCGTCGTCGCCGAGCTCCTTGAGACCGAGCGCGGGCCGGGTGGTTCCGGTATCCGGGCAAGCCCGGATACCGACGCGCCCCACGCGGTCGAGCAGCACATCCGGCGCGCCCCGCCCACCCAGCCGGCGGCCGGCATCGGCCACCACCACCACCGGGAACTCGAGCCCCTTTGCCGAGTGCACGGTCATCAGCACCACCGCGTTGCCGCCCTCGTCGGCGATCGCCGCCTCACCCTCGCGCGCGGCCAGGTCGGCCTGCTCCTCGCAGAAGCGCACGAACCCCTCCAGGTCGGGGCCGCGCAGCTGCTCGTACTCGCGGGCCAGCCGCACCAGCTTGCGCACGTTGGCCAGCCGGCGGTCGCCGTCGGGCCGCGCCAGCAGCGCCAGGTCGAAGTCGTGCTCGGCCACGATCGCCTCGCACAGGCGCTCCAGGCTGTAGCCCGGCTGCCGGTCCACCAGCCGGTCGTAGCGCAGCTTGAAGGCCTGGCCCAGGCGGTTGTCGGCCTCCGACAGCGCCTGCGGCCAGCGGGCGGGCTCGAACGCGCCGATCGCGGCCGCCCGCCGGGTGGCCAGCCGGATCAGCCCCAGCCCGTCGTTGGACATCCCCACCAGCGGAGAGGCCAGCACCGACAGCAGCGCACGGTCGTCGGTGCGGTTGATCAGCAGACGCAGATAGGCGATCAGATCCCCCACCTCCTGCTGGCCGTAGTAGCCGCGACCGGTGGCGCGCACGGTGGGCAGGTTCTGCCGCTGCAGGGCGTCCTCATAGGTGCCGGCGTCGGTGCCTGCCTCGAACAGCAGCACGACGCCGCCCGCTCCGCACACGCCTGCGTCGACCAGCTCGCGCACGCGCAGGGCGATGGCGGCCGCCTCGGCCTGGCGCCAGGCGATGTCGTCCTCGCGGCAGGCGCGCACGTCGGTCAGGAGCAGCTCCACCTCCGGCGCCGGCGGGTCGCCGCCGAAGTCGCCCGCCGCCACCAGGTCGTGGTAGCCCGCGCCGAACTCGCGGCCGTAGGCCTCGTTCACCAGGTCGAGCACGTGCGGCCGCGACCGGTAGTTCTCGTCGAGCGCGATCACCGCGTCGCCGGCCACCGCCCGCTGCTCGCGGTAGACCGCGACGTCGGCGCGCCGGAACCGGTAGATGCTCTGGAACTCGTCGCCGACCAGGAACAGGTCACCGCCGCACACCAGCTCGACCAGCTCCACCTGCAGGCGGTTGGTGTCCTGGAACTCGTCCACCATCACCTCGGCGAACCGTTCGCGGTATCCGGCCGCCACCTCCGGCTTCGAACGCAGCAGGTCGCGGGCGACCAGCTCCAGGTCGTCGAAGTCGAGGCGGCCGCGCAGATCCTTGACCGTCTGGTAGTGCCGGTCGAACAGCACCAGCAGCTGCTCGACCAACGCCAGGTCGGCTGCCGCTTCCCGCTCCTCCGCGTGCTCGGCCGAGTCGGGATCGGGCTCGCGGTGCGGCCGCAGCTCGAGCGGCAGGCCGACGCCCCGCAGCCGTCCGTGCAGCTCGGCCACGATCCGGCGCAGGCGATCCTGGCCGTAGCGTGCCAGCAGGTCGAGCCGGGCCGGGTCGCCGTCCTCGCCGAACGCCTCCACCGTCTGGACAAACGCCTCCGACTGCAGGATCCGCATCTCGGTGTCCGAGGCGACGGCGAACGAGGGGTCGATTCCCGCCTCCAGGGCATGCGCCCGCAGCACCCGTGCGCACAGCCCGTGGATGGTCGATATCCAGGCCGACTCCACCGCCGCCTCGGCATCCAGCATCTCAAGATCGCGCAGCCGCGCCCGGATCCGGCGCTTCAGCTCGTCCGCGGCGCGCTCGGTGAACGTGATCACCAGCAGATGGTCGAGCGGCGTGCCCTCCTGCAGCCGGCGCACGACCCGCTCGATCAGCACGGAGGTCTTGCCGGTTCCGGCCCCGGCCGAGACGAACACACGCCCGCGGCGCTCGATCGCCTCGGCCTGCCCGCGGTTCCAGGTGCGGGTCGCGATCATTTCGCCACCCGGCAGATGCCGCCGGCCTGGCGCAGGCACCACTCGGGGCAGCTACCCGAGATCGGGTCGTGGAGCACCGCGCCCGACCGGATCCGGGCCACGATGTCGTTGGCGTAGCCGACCGCCCGGTCGACCTGCGCCCAGAACAGCTCGGGCTGCATCCTGTCGTTGGCCATCACGCCGTCCATCTCGCCCTCGACGGCCATCCCGCGCGCCCTGCGCTCGCCGCCCAGCGCGCGGTACAGACCGGCCACCGGCTCGATCCCGAGCATGTCGCGGGCGACCAGGATGTACAGCGGCAGCTGCAGCTTGCGCTCGGTTTCGATCTGCTTCGCCGAGCGGGCTCCCTTGCCGGTCTTGTAGTCCCAGACCGCGCCCCGTGCCGACATGCCGGGGTCGCGGTCGATCCGGTCGATGGTGCCGGACACCGCGAAACCGTCCAGCCGCAGGCCCTGCTGCAGGTCCGGCCGCGAGGTCTTGGTGCCGAACCGCACCTCGTAGTCGCGCGGCACCAGCGGCGAGTCGAACGTGGCCTCGCTGGCCAGGAAGCCCTCCAGGTCGCGCTCGAGCCGGCGGATCTGAGCCCGTCCGGCCACGCCCGCGGGGATGCGGACCCCGCCCAGCGAATCCTGCAGGCAGCGGCGCATCAGCTCCACGGCGGCGGGCAGCTCATGCTCGGTCAGACGCTCGACCCCCAGCTCGCTGGGCATGCGCTCGTGGAACTTGTGCAGCGTGGCGTGTGCGACCGAGCCGGTCTCCTTGGGCCCGAACTGGTAGTCGATCTCGCCCGGCTGCAGGAACCGCTCGACGAACCAGGCCGACGAGCACTCCGCGAACTTCTCGAGCTCGGTCACCGAGAAACGCTCCTGCGCGGCCAGGGCGGCCAGGACGGTCGCGTTTCGCAGCTGCGGGCGTCGCCGGTAGGCGAGACGGGCCCGCTCCAGCTTCCGCGTCCAGCCGTGATGGTCGGCGACCGCCGCCGCCCAGTCGGGCCGCGTCCGCAGCTCACGTGCCAGCGCGCGCTGACGCTCACGCTCGCTGGGGGCCTGCTCCAGCGGGTGGGTGAGATCGCCGATGGCGCGGCGCCGGAGCTCGACCCCGTCCTGGCCGACGGAGCGCACCACGTCCTCCAGGAACGGCGAGGGCTCGAGCAGGCGGCCGTCCTCATCGGCCGCCTGGCGGCACAGGAACAGCTGCCCCCAGGGACGTGTGACGGCCGTGTAGAAGAGGTGACGGTCGCGCTCCAGCGGGTCGAGCCGGCTGACGCCCAGCGCTCCGGCCTCTTCGCCGCTCAGGAACGGGTTCTCGCGCGCCGGACCGGGCAGGCCGCCCTCCTCCAGGCCCAGCACGAACACGGCCTGGAAGCGGCGCGTGCGCGCGCGTCGCAGATCCAGCGCCTGCACGCGGCCGGCGCCGCCGTTGTAGGGGCGAAACACGGTGCGCTCGAGCTGGCCGGCCACGCCCGCCCGGTCGAGCGGCTCCAGCCCCAGCCCGACCACGCCCGCCAGCTGCTCCAGCGTGCGCAGCGTGGCGCGCAGCGCCGCCGCGTGAGCCTCGCCGGCGCCGTTCAGGCGGTTCGCCGTGACGCCCGCCGCGGATGCGCTCATCCGGCGCAGCTGGTCGCCCACGGCCGCCGCCGGATCGCCGGATGCGGCCAGCCGGGCGGGCGCCGCCAGCAACCGCGCGTAGTCGAGCTCCTCGAGCAGCCCCTGCACCTCGTCGTGGCGGAGCGCGCCGCGGCCGCGCAGCCGGCCCTCGGCGTAGTCCACGGTCGCTCGTGGGACGCCGGAGAAGGGCGAGCGCAGGAAACGGAACAGGTCGGCGCGGTCGCCGTCGAACCAGGCGAACCTCAGCAGGCCCAGCAGCGCCTGCCCGAAGGCCGTCTCCCCCAGCTCCACCTGCGCGTCCACGTCGACCGGTACGCCCAGCGCGGCGAAGGCGCTCTCCAACGCCAGCCGCCAGCGGCCGGTGTCGGCCGCGAGCACGGCGATCTGCTCGGCGGGGATGCCCTGGCGGATCAGCGCCAGCGCCTCGAACGCGACCTGGTCGGCGACGCCGCGCACGCCGCAAGCCTCGAGCAGCACGATCGCCCCATCCCGCTCGGGCGGCGGCGGCGCATCCCGCTCGTCGAACAGCGTCCGTTCGAGGTGGCGCAGGGCCGGCGAGTCGACGTGGTCCGCCGGCGGCAGCTCGACCAGCTCGTGCGGCCCCTCGGAGAGCGCGGCCACCGCCGGCCGCACGGCCGCCAGCGCCGGGCGGCCCGGCTCGTAGGGCAGCGAGACCATCACCGGGCAGCGTGCGGCCAGCGCCAGCAGCGCGGCCAGCTGCACCCCAGACATGTCCTCGAACCCGTAGGCGAACACCGGCGAGTCGTCCCAGGCCTCGAGCCGCGTCTCCAGCAGCTCGGCGGCGCGGCCGTGCCCGCCCGCCCGGTCGCGGATGCCCAGCTCCGCCAGCCGGGCGCGGAAGGCGCCG
>DATNEO010000013.1:0-8007 GCA_035553035.1 Gaiellales bacterium
GCACGGCCACCGAGCCGGCCTGGGCGAGCACGACATGGCACGGCTGTCCTGGAAGTGGGTCGACCTGCCCACCCGCTGGGGCGGCCTGCACCTGCGGGCGGCACCGACCCGCGAGGCGATCGAGGCCGAGATCGAGGACGGGCTGCGCAATGCGCTGTCGGCCGACGCGTCGGTGCTGCAGGCCCGGCTGCTGGTGGCCAAGGCGCTGGTTGTGTGGCGGTTCGAGCACACCGACACGCCCCAGGAGCAGGCGCTGGAGGTGGCCAATCAGGCGCTCGTGATCGCCGAGCGGCTGGAGCGGTCGGGGCCGCTCGTGATCTCGGCCGCGCTGGACGCGCGGGCGACGCTGCTGGTGGCGCTGCGACGGTACGACGACGCGTCCGAGGCCTTCGAACGGCGCATGTCGCTGATCCGCAGCATCGCGTTCCGCGAGGAGCAGATGGATATCTGCGCGGCCACGGCCCGCCACCGCACCGCGCTGGGCGACTACGCCGGAGCGGTGGCGGCAGCGGATCTCGCCGACGAACTGGTGGCCGGCGGCGACCGTCGGTGGGTGGCGTATCCGGCGCGCACGCGCGTCGAGGCGTACTTCTACTGGGATCGCTGGGACGATGCGCTGCGCGCCCACGACAGCTTCCTGGAGGTGTTCCGTCAGGACGGCCCGGGCCGGCGCCTGAACGTGCCGGGCCTGGTCGGCGGCGTGGCCGCGGCGGTCCACCTGCTGCGCGGCCAGAACGAGCGAGCCGACACGATCGAGCGGCGGATCGGGCGCGTGCCGGCCCAGTTCGACCTGATCGTCGCGCACGCGCTGCTCGGCGCAGGCGAGCCGCAGCTGGCGCTTGAGCGGGTGGCGTCGGTGCCGTTCTCGCGGATCTGGGTGCTCGCGATCACCGCCGAGGCACTGTCGGCACTCGGGCGCTGGGACGACCTCGACGAGACGCTGGCCACGCTCGACGCGCTCAGCGGCACCGATCAGCTGCCGCGGGCCGTGGCCCAGATCGATCGCGCCCGCGGGCTGGCCGGTGACGAGCTGGCGCTGGCCCGGGCCGAGGCCGGCTTCCGGCGGCTCGGCTGCGTGTTCGAGCAGGCCCGCTGTCTGGAGTTGATGGGTCGCGTGGGGGAGGCGCGCGCCGTCTACGAGCAGGTCGGTGCCGAGCCGGCGCTGGGCCGTTGCGCATCGCGCTGAGCGCGCAGTGCCGTCAGGCCGGTGGGTCGGACGGCGGCGTCAGCGGCTGACCGGTCTGCGGATCGAAGCGCGGCATCGGCGACAGGCGCTCGCCGGTCTGCGGATCGAACTGCATGCCGCCCGCCCCCGCGTCGGGGTTCTGCGGATTCGGGCCGTAGTTGTTCGACCCCGGATCGCTGGCCATTGCCAGGAACACGATCAGCACTATCCAGCCGATGACCGGGATGAAGACGAGCAGGTACCACCAACCGGTGCGGTTCGTGTCGTGCAGGCGGCGGATGCCGACGCCGAGGCTGGGCAACAGCACGCCCAGCGAGTAGAGGTCGCTGACGACCTGTCCGGTATTGCGTCCGCCGATCACGCTGAAAACGAGGTTGATGATGGCGGCGATGATCAGGTTGATCAGCACGAACCACCAGAACTCGGGACGTGCCGCTCGGCCGTCGAAAACCGCGTACTTCTTGATGACGTCGGTGTACCAGTGCATACGGGCAGCCTGACGCGCAGGTCGGACGGACTACAGTGCGGGACTCAAACGCGACCACTGGAGCCCGACATGGCCAATACCAATGCCACCATCGAGACCAACCACGGAACGATCGAGCTGGAGCTGTTCTCCGACGACGCGCCCAAGACCGTGGCCAACTTCACCAAGCTGGCCGGGGAGGGTTTCTACGACGGGCTGGTCTTCCACCGCGTGATCCCCGACTTCATGATCCAGGGCGGATGCCCGGACGGCATCGGCACGGGCGGCCCGGGCTACAAGTTCGAGGACGAGATCAACGACCACCAGATCGTCCGCGGCACGCTGGCGATGGCCAACGCCGGCCCCGACACCAACGGCAGCCAGTTCTTCATCGTGACCGCGCCGGCGACGCCGTGGCTGGACGGCAAGCACACGGCGTTCGGCCAAGTGACGAGCGGCATGGACGTGGTCGACACGATCCAGGCGATCGAGACCGACGCCCGCGACCGCCCGGTCGACGACGTGCGCATGGAGAGCGTGAAGGTCTCCTAAGCGAGTTGGGAGCGGATGTAGGCGGACGCCTCGAGCAGCGCGGGCTCGTCCACGCCGGTCTCGATGCCGAGGCCGTGCAGCCATGAGACCAGCGTTTCGGTGGCCAGGTTGCCGGGCGCGCCGGGTGCGAACGGGCATCCTCCCAGGCCGGACGCGGAGGCATCGAAGGTGGTGATGCCGAGGTGTAGGCCGGCCCCGGCGTTGTCGATGGCGCGGCCGCGCGTGTCGTGGAGGTGCAGGGCCAGCCGCTCGGCCGGCACCCGCTCGAGCAGCGGCGAAAGCACGCGGCCCACGTCGTCCGGCTCGGCCACGCCGATCGTGTCGCCGACCGAGATCTGGTCGCAGCCGAGCTCTGCCAGCGCGACCGCCACGTCCGCGACGGCGGCCGGATCGACCTCACCCTGGTAGGGACAGCCGAAGGCCGTCGACACGTAGCCGCGCGTCCACATGCCGGCCGCTCGGGCGGCCGCCAGGACAGGCGAGAACGCCTCCAGCGACTCGGCGATCGTCATCCGGATGTTGGCCTGCGCGAAGGCCTCCGAGGCCGCGGTGAACACGGCGACCGCGTCGGCGCCGGCGGCGATGGCGCGCTCCATGCCGCGCACGTTCGGCACCAGCACCGGGTAGCGGACGCCGGGCCGGCGGGCGATCGCGGGCAGCACCTGGTCGGCGTCGGCCAGCTGCGGCACCGCGGCCGGGTGCACGAACGAGGTGGCCTCGACCACCGGCAGGCCGGCCGCGGCCAGCATCTCGATGAAGCGCACCTTGGCGGCGATGGGGACGATCGCGGCCTCGTTCTGGAGGCCGTCGCGCGGCCCCACCTCGACCACGGTGACGCGGGCCGGGGTCACTCGACCTCCGCCAGCGGCTGGCCGGCGCGCACCAGCTCGCCGCCGGACACGTGCACCGCCGAGACGGTGCCGTCCGCCGGCGCGTGCACGGCCAGCTCCATCTTCATCGCCTCGAGCAGCACCAATACCTGGCCGGCGGAGACGGCGTCGCCCGGTGACACCAGCACCTCGAGCACGGTTCCCGGCATCGGCGCCGACAGCGATCCGGCGGCGGCTGCGATGGCGACCGGCTGCTGGTCGTCGGCGGCCAGCCGGTGGGCCCAGCCGCGGTACAGGGCGTGCTCGCCCTCGACGATCAGCTCGGGGTCGTCGCCGGCGCCGTCGTCCGCCAGCTGGTGCCAGAGGTCGTCTCCCCCTGCGGCGGCACCTTCGGGCAGCAGCGGTATCAGCTCCGGCGACCACTCCTCGGCGACGAACGTCGTGGTCGCCTCGCCGCTTCGGAACCGGCGGTGGCCGAGCGTCCAGCGCAGGAAGCCGAGGTTGGTGGTCACGCCTAAAACGACCGTATCGGCGAGGGCGGCCGACAGCTTCTCGACGCAGGCGTCACGGTCACCGGCGTGGGCGATCAGCTTGGCAAGCAGCGGGTCGTAACGAGTGCCCACGCTGTCGCCCTCGCGGACACCGCTGTCGCAGCGCACCCCGGGCCAGGTCGGCAGCCGGAAGCGGTGCAGCGTTCCGGTGGCGGGCAGGAAGCCGGCCGCCGGATCCTCGGCGTAGAGGCGGCACTCGATGGCGTGACCGCGGGGCACGACGTCGGCCTGCTCAAGCTCCAGCGGCAGGCCCGCGGCCACCTCGATCTGAGCGCGTACCAGGTCGATGCCGCAGACGGCCTCGGTGACCGGGTGTTCGACCTGCAGGCGCGCGTTCAGCTCCAGGAACCACCAGCCGCCGTCGGCGTCGAGCAGGAACTCGACGGTGCCGGCGCCCTCGTACCCGGCCGCGACGGCCACCGCCAGCGCCGCCTCACCCAGCTGCGAGCGCAGCTCGCCGCCGACGGCCGGCGAGGGCGACTCCTCGATGATCTTCTGGTGGCGCCGCTGGATCGAGCAGTCGCGCTCGCCCAGGTGCACGGCGCCGCTCTGGGAGTCGCACAGGATCTGCACCTCGACGTGGCGGGCGGCGGCCAGCCGCCGCTCGAGGAATACGCGGTCGTCTCCGAACGCGGCGGCGGCCTCGCGACGGGCCGCGGCGATCGCGCCGGGAAGGTCTGCGGTGTCGTCAACCTCGCGCATGCCACGGCCGCCGCCACCGGCTGCGGCCTTCACGAGCAGCGGCGGTCCCAGCCGCAGGCCCTCGGCCTGCAGCGTGTCGTCGTCCAGCAGCACCCCGGCGTAGCCGGGCATGACGGGGACGCCGGCGGCCTCTGCCAGCCGGCGGGCCTCGATCTTGTCGCCCAGCGCCCGCATGGCGGAGGGCGGGGGGCCGATCCAGCGCAGGCCCGCGCGCGCGACCGCCTCGGCGAAGTCGGCGTTCTCGGCCAGGTAGCCGTAGCCGGGATGGACGGCATCGCAGCCCTCGCCGGCCGCCACCAGGGCGTCGGCGTCCAGGTAGCTGCCCACCTCGCGCGCCTCGGCAGCCAGCGCGACGTGCAGGGCGCCGCGATCGTCCGGCTCGTAGGCGGCGATCGGGTCGATGCCGAGCTCCCGGCAGGCGCGGATCACGCGCACCGCGATCTCACCGCGGTTGGCGATCAGGACACGCCGGATGTCCATCCCGGGTCCCGTTTCTCCAGGAACGCGGTCAGCCCCTCCTGCCCTTCAGGGCCGGCCCGCACGGCGGCCAACCGCTCGGCCAGGTCGGGCAGTGCCAGCGGCGCGGTGGCGTCGCGGATCAGGCGCTTGGCCTCGGCGATCGCGCCCGGTCCCCCGCGCAGCATGTCGGCCGCCGCCTCGGCCACGGCGGCGTCCAGCTCGTCCGGCTCGACAACGGCGTGGACGAGGCCGAGGGAACGCGCCTCGGCGGCGCCGAAGCGACGGCCGCTGGTGAACAGCGCGCGGGCGTGTCCGGGCCCGATCGCGCGCAGCACGTAGGGGGAGATCATGGCCGGGATCAGGCCCAGGCGCACCTCGGAGAACCCGAACATGGCGTCCGGCACGGCGATCGCGATGTCGGCGCAGGCAACAAGGCCGATGCCGCCGCCCAGCGCGTGGCCGTTCACGCGCGCGATCACGGGCTTGGGGAAGGAGTCGATCGTCTCGAACATGGTGCGTGCGGCGGCCGCGTCGCCCACGTTCTGCTCGTGGGGGAGGTCGCGGCTGGCGCGCATCCAGTCGATGTCGGCGCCGGCCGAGAACGCGCTGCCGGCGCCGGTCAGCACCATCACGCGCGAGTCGTCCATGGCCAGCGCGGCGAACATCTGGGTCAGCTGCGCGATCAGCGACGGGCCGATCGCGTTTCGCACCTCGGGCCGGTTGATGGTGAGGGTCGTGACCGGGCCGTCTCGTGTCAGCAGGATCTCGGTCACATCCGGAATACCCCGTAGGTGGTGGCGGCCCCGGTGCCGGCCGCGGCGGCCAGGCCCAGCGCCAGCAGCTTGCGGGTGTCGCGGGGGTCGATCACGCCGTCGTCCCAGAGCCGCGCCGTCGAGTACCACGGTGATCCTTCGCGCTCGTAGTCGTCGATGATGGGCGCCTCGAACGCGTCGCGATCGTCGTCGCTCATGTCGCCGCGGACGGTGGATAGCACGCGCGCGGCCTGGCGGCCGCCCATCACCGAGATGCGGGCATTCGGCCACATCCACAGCTGCCGGGGCGAGTAGGCGCGGCCGCACATGGCGTAGTTGCCGGCGCCGTAGCTGCCGCCGATCACGACGGTGAACTTGGGCACCTCGGCGCAGGCCACGGCGGTCACCATCTTGGCGCCGTCCTTGGCGATGCCGCCGGCCTCGTACTCGCGGCCGACCATGAAGCCGGTGATGTTCTGCAGGAACACGAGCGGGATGCGCCTGGCGGCGGCCAGCTCCACGAAGTGGGTGCCCTTGAGCGCCGACTCGGAGAAGAGGATGCCGTTGTTGGCGACGATGGCAACGGGCATGCCGTGCACGTGGGCAAACCCGCAGACAAGGGTGTCGCCGTAGAGCGCCTTGAACTCGTGGAGCAGCGAGCCGTCGACGATGCGTGCGATCACCTCGCGCACGTCGTAGGACTGGCGTGGGTCGCGTGGGATCACGCCCAGCAGCTCCGATGCGTCGAGCACCGGCAGCTCGGGGTCGCGGTTGACGGGGGGCGGAGGAGCCGGCCGGTTGAGGTTTCGGACGATCTCGCGGGCGATGCGCAGCGCATGCTCGTCGTCGTTGGCGTAGTGGTCGGCAACGCCGGAGATGCGGGTGTGCACGTCGGCGCCGCCCAGCTCCTCGGGCGTCACGTCCTCGCCGGTGGCGGCCTTCACGAGTGGCGGGCCGCCCAGGAAGATGGTGCCGGTGCCGTGGACGATCACGCTCTCGTCGCACATGGCCGGGACGTAGGCGCCGCCGGCGGTGGAGGAGCCCATCACGACGGCGATTTGGGGGATGCCGCGGGCGGACATGCGGGCCTGGTTGTAGAAGATGCGGCCGAAGTGGTCGCGGTCGGGGAACACCTCGGACTGGAGCGGCAGGAAGGCGCCGCCGGAGTCGACCAGGTAGACGCAAGGCAGGGCGTTCTGCTCGGCGATCTCCTGCGCGCGCAGGTGCTTCTTGACGGTGACGGGGTAGTAGGTGCCGCCCTTGACGGTGGCGTCGTTGGCGACGATCACGCAGGGCAGGCCGGCAACGGGGCCGATGCCTGTGACGATGCCGGCCCCGGGCGCCTCGTCGTCATAGAGGCCCTCGCTGGCCAGGGCCGAGAACTCGAGGAAGGCGGCGCCGCGGTCGACCAGGCGCTCGATCCGCTCGCGGGCGAGCAGCTTGCCACGGGCGCGATGGCGCTCGACCTGGGCGTCGCCGCCACCGGCCCGCACGCGCTCGAGCCGGCGTTCCAGATCAGCAACAAGTTCCTGCATATGCTCACGGTTCTTGCGGAACTCGTCACCACGGACGTCGAGATGCGTGTCGATGCGCGGCATCCGTCCGGCAATCTACTCCGCAACGCGGCTCCCGCGGCCCGTGCCGGCTCTGCCGCGAACCCCTCACGCCGGTCGGTGCGGTGTTTGACACCCGCGCCCGGCCGCCTGGCTGCCAGAGCCGAGCGGGTGTAAATCCGGTGTCACGGGGTGGTGCCGAAGTGCCACGGCGGCTGAGGCGGCCTCTGAGGCCTGACCGGCCGCTCAGGTGTCACGGCGGCGTCATGGCGGTGGGGTCGATTCGTGACCGGTCAGGTGTCGCGGGGCAGGCGCACCGTGAAGGTGCTGCCGGCGCCCTCGGTGCTCGTCACCGAGATTCGCCCGGAGTGGCGCGTGACCAGCTCGCGTGCGATCGCCAGGCCCAGCCCGACCCCGCCCGACTGGCGGTTGCGGGCGTCGTCGGCGCGGTAGAAGCGCTCGAACACGCGCGGCAGCGCTTCCTCGGGGATGCCGATCCCCGTGTCGTGCACCGTCAGCACCGCCTCCTTGCCGTCGGCCCGGGCCTGCACATGGATGCGGCCGCCGGCGGGTGTGTAGCGCACCGCGTTATCGAGCAGGATCACCAGCACCTGGCGCAGCTGCTCGCGGTCGCCCATCACCATCAGCTCGTCCGGCGTTGCGGACGTCAGCTCCAGCTCGTGGTCGGTCGTGACTGTCTGGAACGACGCGACGGTCACCTCGACCACCTCGGCCAGGTCGACCCGCATGTGCAGCGCCTTCGCGCCGCGGTCGTCGTCGCGTGCCACCGCCAGCAACGCATCCACCAGCGACGACAGCCGGTCGGTCTCGCTGACGATGTCGCGCGCCTCGACGTTCTCCGGCTGCTCCTGCTGCAGGAACTCGGCGTTGGCGCGGATCACGGCCAGCGGCGTCCGCAGCTCGTGCGACGCGTCCGAGACGAACGCGTGCTGCCG
>DATNEO010000014.1:0-42631 GCA_035553035.1 Gaiellales bacterium
GTTGAACTGTCCCTACCGGGAGAGGTAAGCACCGCACTGCGAGTGTCAACCCCTCGGATCGGCGGCGTTTCGGAGCTTGACCAGGGCGCGCTGCTCGATCTGGCGGACACGCTCAGCGGACATGCCCAAGCGCCGACCGACCTGGCGCAACGACAACGCCTCAGACTCCACACCAAGGCGCCACCCCAGCACCTGTCGCTCCCGCTCGGTCAGCGTCGAAAGCAGCGTCCTTACGCTGTCGCCCGCGGCCTGGGTAAGGACGTCGGTGTAGGCCTGCTCAGACAATGGGTCGCCGATCAGATCACCCAGACGGTCAACCGCGTCCTCATCGCCCTGATACGGCGCGTCAAGCGACACTGCTGGGCGCTCCGCTCGCAGTACGTCATCAAGCCGGCGCGGCGTCCATCCCAGCTCTCGCTCCAGCTCAAGCGGCGAGGCGTCATGCCCCCGGCTGGCGAGGATCTCACCCCGCGCCTCTCGCAGCTGGTGGATATCCCAAAGAACGTGGGTCGGTAGCCGCACCGATCGCGACTGCTCAGCGATCGCCTGCTGCATAGCCTGACGCAACCACCACCCCGCATAGGCCACAAACGGCACTCCCCGAGCCGGATCAAACCGCTCCAAAGCGCGCAGCAGCCCAACCACCCCCTCCTGCACCAGATCCGCCAACTCGACGTCTCGCCCGGCATACCCCCGCGCCACCCGCATCACCATCGGCAAACACCGCGCCACCAACCGATCCCGCGCCCCACCATCACCAGCGACCGCCCGCCGCGCCAAGTCGGACAACTCGCCCGACGATAACTCGACCGACTCCAACCGCCGAATCCGCCGCTCAACGTCGACACCACTCGCGGCGGTCTCCGCCAGACGATCTCCACCCAGAGCACGACCCTGCTCGACAGCACCATCAAACGACTCCGCAAAACCCAGCTCAGACGCCAGATCGGCCGCGCTCTCCATAACCACAATCTACCCGGTGCGGAGCACACGACGGTCGCGTTCTGCGACTCCTGCACGATGGATGGTCCGTCGTCCCCGCGCCAAGCCGCAACTTTGGCACGCTCGGACTGGCCCGTTGGCTCTGATCAGGGGATTTGGGTCGCAGCGCTCCTAGTGCGCTACCATCCACTACACGGCGTTCAAAGAGGTCGGAATGCCGCTCCCAGACTCAAACGCTCCACGGCGTCGTCCCAGAACGCCGCGGAGCGTGGCAGGTGGACGACGCCGCCCTGAGCCGCGAGATGCTTCCCGGCCGGACCACGGGCCCGGATGAACCGGCAAGGCCGGTGCGTCGCTGCGATCCGAGGAGCCGGGCAGGGGAGCACGTGTTCACAGCATGCGACTCCGCGGCGCGCCGTGCGATCCCCCGAAAGCGTGGACCGAAGCCGGATCGCTCAGGAAAAGTGGTTGCGCACATATCATCGCTCGCGTCGCTTCCCGCTGCGCGGCGTGATTGGCGAACTCTCCGCGCCGCCTACCGACGAGCGGCGGGCAAGACAAGCTGATCGACGAACAAGAATGGAGGCACGCGTTTCCGAACACCAGCGTGCCCGCGGGCGCGTCAAGCTCGTCGCCATCCACGGTGAAGATGGCGTGCCCGCTCATCACGCGAACAACTCCTCGTGGCCATCCGTGAGATTGGCCTCGTCGTCGACCTCGTCATGCGGCTCCATCATCTCATCGCCCGCGTCCCCGGTGATCCCGTTCACCCCGAACGCTCGGATGTCGAAGTGACGGCGGACGAGATGGAAGTTGCGGCCGCCCACACCTTCCCCATCGGTGGCGTCCGGATAGTCCGGGTCGATGTCGGTCGCGCGAAGGACGTTTGCAAGCGGCACGGCACCGAACGGCGCTGCGTGTGGATCAGTCATGAGCTCAACGCTCGCACCTCAGCATGCGGGAGTCAACCGGGCTGTCCGGACTCACAGCCCGCACCGACCCAGGGTCGGTTAGCCGGCTGGGTCAGCGCGTCGCCTGCTAGGAACCATCGCTTGCCCTCGTCCGTGACCTGGAACGTACAGGTCGTACGCGCTTGCGCCGGGCTAGGTGCGGCTTACGAGGGCGTATCGCTCGTCATGCGTTTGGCGCCCCCACAGGGTGGGATCGTCGAGTCGTTCGACTGTGGCTTCAGTTCGACGCTGACCGACCAGCCGCTGGCATTGGTCGGCGGTGAGCCCAGCACCAGTCGTCCAGCACCCTTCGATCAGTACCAGCCGACCCGCCGGGCGAAGCAGTTGGATCCACGACGCAAGGGCCTGCGACGGGTCAGGCAGCGCCCATAAGACATGCCTGGCCAGTACGACATCGGCTGAGGCCTGGCCGTAGGGTGGAACCGAAGCGTCGCCCTGCTGGAAGTCGACCTCTACGCCAGCCGCGTGCGCCTTGCGTGTTGCGGCGGTGATCATCCGCTCCGAGAGGTCGAGTCCCCGCACGCCGTACCCCTGCTCTGCGAGAAGTACGGACAGGCTACCCGTGCCGCAGCCAAGGTCGATGATGTCGGCCGGCGGCGGTGGTAACAGCCGGCGCAGCAGCTTTGACCACGCCATCCGAACCGGCGGGTCGGCGAGGCCGTGATCGGGCTCTGCGTCGAACGTCGCGACCTGCTCGTCCCAGTAGCGCTGAACATCTGCTTCCATCACAACCGCGGCAGGACAGTCGCGCTTCCCCGAGGCCCGGCCATGCGCAGGAGGGCGCAATCGCTCATCCACCTCGCCAGGGAGCCCCACGAGTCGCTCAAGGAAAGTCGCTGCCCACGTGCGCATCTGCGGGCAGCAGCTGCAGCCCGGCTCCGACGAGGTCGCGGATGCTGACGATGCCCACCAGCCGGCCGTCGTCGACCACCGGGATGTGGCGGAACCGGCGCTCGCTCATGATCTGCGCGGCCTCGCTGGGGGCGTGGTCGGACGGCAGCGTCATCGGGTCGGGTGTCATGTAGGTCTGCACCCGGCCCTCGTCGGGCTGCTCGCCGTCGGCGACCGCGCGCAGCAGGTCGCGCTCGGTGAAGATGCCCGCGATCCGGCCACCGTCCACCACCACGGCGGCGCCCACGTTACGGTCGCGCATGACCCGCGCCGCCTCCCGGAGCGATATTTCGGCCGGGACCGTCAGCACGTCGTCGCTGGTCATGAAGTCGCGCAACGTCACTCCCATGGAGCCGTCCTCCCTACTCGGTGGTCGCGTCGCGCAGGCGCATCTCGAGCAGCAGCTCGGCGTCGAGGGCATCCGCGATCCGCATCAACGTGTCAAGCTTGGGCGGCCGGCCACCACGCTCGAGGCGGGCGATCGCCGACTGCGTGGTGCCGCACAGGATCGCGAGCTCCTGCTGGCTCATCCCCCGCTCCTGCCGGTTGCGGGCAACCATGCGCCCCACATCGGCGAAGCGGCGCTCGTGATCGCGGCCGATCGCCTCCGATCGCTTGCGGATGCCGTCGCGCATCCGCTCGAGCGTCTGGGCGGTGAGTCGCTGCCGCTGGACGTGGGGCTGGCTCGACATGCCTCTTAGTCTATCGCACGTGCGCTATCGCGCCAGATGATTGATCGGTATCTCCGTGATGTCCAAGGCGCAAGGCATCGCCTTGCGCCGGTCGGGAGTGATCTGCGATCACGCAGATCACGACCGGGCGAGAACCGAGTCTCGCGAGGACGCAGGGAGCGTCAATACCGGGTCGTATTGGCGCGACCGAGGACCAGGTGCAAGGCCAACGGCCTTGCACCGATCGGGAGCGATCTGCGATTACGCAGATCGCGGACGGAGGCGACGGTTCGCAGCCGTAGCCACCCAGGCCCTCGCTGACCTCAAACCGATTGCAGCGGCCAGGCTCGCGAGAGATATCGACCACTCATCTAAGCCTCCGACGACGCAGTCGGCAGCTGCTCGCGCCACAGGATCCACGCCACCGGCGACACCACCACCACCGCCGCACCCACAGCCAGCGCGCCCACGCCGGAGGTCTCCAGGCCGTAGCCGCCGACCAGTGCCATCGATGCGCCCAGCAGCGACGCGATCAGATCGTTGAAGCCGAGCAGCTTGCCTCGCTCGAGCGCACTGCTCAGATCCGCCAGCTGCGCTGTTGCTGCGACGAACGAGATGTTCCAGCCAATGCCGAGCCCGAACAGCAGCACCGCTGTCGCCGGCACGCCCTGCACCCACTGCAGCGACAGCACCGACGCACCCATCACCAGCAGCCCTATCGCCAGCGCAGGCGTCCGCCCGATCCGATCGATCAGCGTCCCGACCACCATCACCAGCGCGTACATGCCCAGCACGTGCGCGCCGATGATCGGGAACACCGCGTCCTGCGCATGGTGGTGCACCTGAACGACCACGTATCCCGACAGGTTCATCACCGACACCATCACGGCGAAGCTGGCCAGGCTCGCGGCCATCGCCGGCAGCACCCCGGGCCGGCGCAGGATCTCGGCCAGCGGCGCGGCGGCGCCGGGTGGTGGAGCGCCCTGCTCGGCGCCGATCTGGATCGCGATCTCACGGGTGTCAGGCCGCACCAGCATCACGATCGCCATCGCCACCAGCGCGATCGCGGCGGCCGCCAGCCACGGCACCGTCAACACGTCCGGGTCGACCCGCTTGCCCGCGAACATCGGGCTGAACACCGCCGGGCCCAGGATCGCCCCGAACACCGACCCGAACAGGACGTAGGAGATGCCGCGGGCGCGGCGCTCCGGCGTGTACATGTCACCGGCCGCCGTCCGGATCAGCAGCGACGTGGCCATGCCTACGCCGATCAGCACCAGCCCGGCCAGCAGCGCCGGCACCGACGACGTGCGCGTTGCCAGCGCGTTCAACGCGCACCCGCTCGAGAGCGCGACGAACCCGACTACCAGCACCGGCCGGCGCCCATGCCTATCCATCGTGCGCCCGGCGATCACCGCCGTCACGCCCGACGACGTCAGGAAGATGGCAGGCCCGAGACCCAACAGCCCGGCGTGGCCCGTGACCAGCACGAAGGTCAGCGTCGACACGGCAGCGGCCAGCTGCAGCACCACCGAGTTGACCGCGCTGGTGGTGGACAGGAGCAGCGTGTTTCGGCGGATCACCGGTGCCAGGTCGGTCGTCATCTGCTCGAACCCTCGCACAGGGCGGCGTATCATCGCCAGCGAAGGGATGCCCGAAAAAGCCTCAGCAGAGATCGCGGCGGCCGGCCGCACGCTCGTCCTGTCGAATCCGGCGAAGACGTTCTTCCCGGAGCGGGGCGAGACCAAGCTCGATCTCGCCAGCTACTACCTGGCGATCGAGCAGCCGCTGATGCGCGCCCTCGGTGGCCGCCCGGTGCTGATGGAGCGCTACCCGGACGGCGCCGGTGGATCGTCGTTCTTCCAGAAGCGCGTGCCCAAGAACGCGCCCGACTGGCTACAGACCACCACCGTGCAGACGCCCAACGGCACGCCTTCGCAGGCGCTGGTCGCGGCCGACGTCGCCCACATCGTGTGGGCCGTGAACCTCGGTTGCATCGGCCTGCACGTGTGGCCCTACCTGGCGGCCGATCCCGACCACACCGATGAGCTGCGGATCGACCTCGACCCCTCGCCCGGCGTCGATCTGGCCATGGTCAAGGAGGCGGCCACCGAGACGCGGGCGCTGCTCGACGAGCTCGGCATCGAGAGCCACCCCAAGACCACCGGCCGCAACGGCATCCATGTCTACGTGCGGCTGCGGCCCGAGCAGGGCTCGTTCGGGGTGCGCGAGGCGGCGGTTGCCCTGGCCCGTGAGCTGGAGCGCCGCCGGCCCGACCTGACCACCGCCGCCTGGTGGAAGGAGGAGCGGGGCGACCGCGTGTTCGTCGACTTCAACCAGAACGCGCCCCACAAGACCGTGATCGGGGCGTGGACGGTGCGGCCGCGGCCCGGCGCCCAGGTCTCGATGCCGTTCGCGTGGGACGAGCTCGACGACATCGATCCGCAGGCGCTGACCCTGGCCACCGTGCCCTCGCGCGTTGCCGAAAAAGGCGACGCCTGGGAGTCGATGCCGGAGCGGCCGCAGTCGCTGGAGCCGCTGATGGAGATGCACCGCCGCGACATGGCGGCCGGCCTGATGGATGCTCCCTGGCCGCCGGTCTACCCGAAGATGCCGAATGAGCCGGCGCGCGTCGCCCCCAGCCGCGCCCGCAAGCCGGACAAGTAGCTCGATGCCCACGCGCTGGTTGTCAGCCGTTGCGGCCGTCACGGTCGTCGCGGGGGCGGCGGTCGCCTTGCTCGCGAGCGGTGGCCAGTCCCTCGTGGGCTCGTCCGCCGCGACCCCAGGATCGTCGCGACACCAGGCGCCGGCGACGTTGAATCCGGCGACCGGCATCATCGCCTTTGCACGAGAGAGCCACGCGGGCACGTTCGGCGATGCGAGTGGGCCTGTCGTCGAGGTCACGCCCGACGGTGCCGTGGTGGGACAATTGCCGTTGCAGCACGCCTGCTGCCTGACCCCGGCGACCGCAACGAGCCGGTTTGCCGTGCGGGTGGCGGTGGCCGGGCGGCTGCTGCTGGTGTCGACCGGCAGCGGCTTCACGTCCTCGATCCCGCTGCCCACCCGGCATACGACGCTGCGGCTTTCTCCGGGTGCCTGGTCGCCGAACGGCAAGGTGTTGGCCATGACGGGCGTCGACCCCGCGCGCCCGGCCCGGGACGGCGTGTACGCGATGTCTGTCAGCGGAGGCGATCTCCACCGCCTGACGACCGCGCCCCGCGGGCGCCCACAGCGGCCGCTCGCGTACTCACCCGACGGCCTGTCCTTGCTGCTCTTCCAGCGCGACCGCAGCGGCAGATTCGGGACGCTGTACGTGACTCGATCCGACGGCCGCCTGGCGAAGGTCAGCCGTGCGGGGGCGGTGACCTGTTGCTACTTCGGATCGCCGGCCAGCTGGTCTCCCGACAGCCGTAGCATCGCGTTCGCGGGGTTCTTGAGGCGACGGGGCGTCCCGCCCGGGCTGAGCGCGGTGTTCGTCGCGCCGGCCGGCGGCAACGCGCACCGCGTCACGGACTGGGGCGAGTGGACGACCAGCGCCCGATGGTCGCCCTCGGGCGACTGGATTGCCTTCGACAAGGCCGCCTCGGGCGGGTTCCACAGCGTGTTCCTGGCGCATCCGGACGGATCCGACCTGCACATGGTCGACCCCGACCCGGCGGCCACTGGCTCGTGCTGCGCGCAGTGGTCGCCGGATGGGAGGTATCTCGGGTACGAGCATGTCGAGCGGGGCTCGGACGCCCACGTCGCCCTCTACATCGTCAACGTCGACGGCCCCGCTCAGCGGCGCCGCATCACCGGTGCGAACGGCAGCTACATGTCCTTCGGCTGGGTGCCTTAACCGCCGCTGATGGCGGAGATCACGTCCACCCGCGAGCCGTCCTCGATCCTGGTGTCGAGCCCGGCTCGCTCGCGGTCGACGTAGACGTTGATGTGGCGGCGCAGCTGCGGGCCGGGCTCGCACAACCGGTCGCGCATCCCGGGCCAGCGCTGGTCGAGCCGGTCGATCGCCTCGTTCACCGTTCCGGCCTCCACCTCGAGCGTGCGCGGCAGATCCTCGAACAGCGAGGGCAGGGTGGCGGGGAGGTGTAGCTCTGCCACTAGGAAACGACCGCCACCTCGACCGATGCGATCGCCGGCAGGTAGCTGGCGATCTCGTTCCAGCTCTCGCCCTCGTCCGCGCTGGCGAAGACCTGGCCGGTGCTGGTACCGAAGTAGAGCCCGGGCACGTCCAGGTCGTCGATCGCCAGGCCCTCACGCAACACGCCCAGGTAGGCGTCCTGCTTCGGTAGACCGGCGTCGAGCCGCCGCCAGCTCGAGCCGGCATCGCTCGTCCGCCATACCGACGCGTGCCCGTCCGGCATGAAACGGCCGTGGCCGGGATCGAGCGGGATCACATAGAAGCTGTCGCGGTCGTGCGGATGCGTGGCCGCGGCGAACCCGAACTCGGTGGGCAGGCCTTCGGTCACCTCCAGCCATGAGTGGCCGCCGTCGTCGCTGCGGTGCATGCCGACGTGGTTCTGCTGGTACATGCGATCCGTGTCGAGCGGCGACATCACCAGCTTGTGCACGCAGAATCCCACATCCTCGTGCTCGCGCGGCCACGCCGCGCGCAGGCCGTTGTTGCGGGGCGTCCACGTGGCCGCGTCATCGGTCGTCTCGAAGATGCCCATGCCCTGGATCACGACCCAGAAGTGCTCGGGCTCCGTCGGGTGCGGCATGATCGCCGGCATGCCCAGGTGGCCGGGCGGCTGGTTCTCGGGGATGTTCCAGAGCTCGCGGCCGGGCTGGCCGTCGAGCGTGCTCTTGAGCGACCAGGTGGCGCCGCCGTCGCGGCTCTCGAACACGCCGGCCGCCTCGGCGCCCGCGAGCACGCGGCCGTGCGCGGCCGACAGCCCCGACACCTTCGAGAGCTTCAGCTCGCCGTCCTCGCCGTAGCCGAGACCCTCGCTGGAAAGCTGCCAGCTCTCGCCCAGGTCACCGCTGCGCCAGATGCCGGCGCCGTGCCACTCGCTGGCGGCGGCGGCGTAGATCGTGCCCGACTCGCCGTCGTAGATCGCGTGGTAGACCGGCCAGCCGTCGCAGTATGGCCCGCGGATCTGCCAGTCCCGGCGGTCGAGGTCGCTCTCCATCACGAAGCATCCCTTACGCGTACCCACCAGCAGCACGACTCGTCGCGGCATCCGCAGTCCCTTCGTCGAGAGGTCGTCGCCACCAGTCTTGCCCGTTCCGGCGCCGGCCGCAAACCGGCTTTGCAGGCCGCATCGGCAGTACATAGGCGGCGCCCAGCGACCTGCCCGGTCGCGGGCGGCCGTAGCGTGTACGGTGCCACCATGCAGCGCGTCACCGGCATCGGCGGTTTCTTCTTCCGCGCCAAGGACCCGGCCGGCCTGGCGGCCTGGTACGAGGCCAACCTCGGCATCCCCAGCATGGATACGACGTGGTCGTGGTCGCAGCAGGCCGGCCCCACCGTGTTCGCGCCGTTTCCGACCGACACCGACTACTTCGGCGGGCTGGAGCAGCAGACCATGCTGAACTTCCGGGTCGACGATCTGGACGCCATGCTCGAGCAGCTGCGGGCAGCCGGCGCCGCCGTCGACGATGAGGTGTCAGAGGCCAGCTACGGCCGCTTCGGGCATGCCGTTGACCCGGAGGGCAACCGCTTCGAGCTGTGGCAGCCGGGCGAGGTGCCGGAGCGCTGAGCCGCGGCACGCGGCGGCGCCGCGCGCCAGAATGTCGGCTCCCACCCCAGGAGCAAGGAGACCCGGCATGATCGATCCCCAGCGACGCTGGTCACGCCACGCGGACGGCAAGCCCGACTACGCCGGGCTGCTGACGTTCGCAGGCCTGCCCTACACCGAGGATCTGGCCGACCTGGCCGGCGTCGACGCCGCCATCATCGGCGCGCCCATGGACGAGCTCGTCACCGACCGCCCCGGCACCCGCTTCGGCCCGCGCGCGATCCGCGCCGCCGGCGCGCCCCACGGGGTCCACCTCGAGGCCGGCATCGACGCGTTCGAGGAGCTGCGCGTTGTCGACTACGGCGACGCCGCCTGCGTCCCCGCCGACCCCGAGTCCTCGCACGCCGCCATCACGGCGCTGGTGGCCGAGGTCGCCTCGGCGGGCGTGATGCCAGTGCTGCTGGGCGGCGACCACTCGATCACCCAGCCCGAGGCTGAGGCGCTGGCCTCGGTGCACGGCCCCATCGGCCTCGTCCACTTCGACACCCACACCGACACCGGAGCCCTCCAGTGGGAGCGCGTGCTCTCGCACGGCACGCCCATGTACAACGCCGTCGACCGCGGCCACGTCGATCCTTCACGCTACGTGCAGATCGGCCTGCGCGGCTACTGGCCCGGCGAGCAGGAGTTCGCCTGGCAGCGGGAGCGCGGCATCACGTCCTTCTTCGCCCACGACGTGCGCGACCGCGGCATCAAGGACATCGTCGAGCGGGCCGTCGCCATCGTCGGCCCCGGCCCGGTGCTGCTGACCGTCGACGTGGACGTGCTCGACCCCGCATTCGCGCCCGGCACCGGCACCCCGGAGCCGGGCGGCATGACGCCCACCGAGCTGCTATGGGCCTGCCGCGCCCTGGCCAGCCGGCTCGACCTGGTCGGCTCGGACGTGGTCGAGGTGCTGCCCACGATGGTCGGCGGAGCCGACATCACGGCGCTGGTGGCAGACCGTGTCATCCGCGAATCGCTGACCGGGGTGGCGCTGCGCCGCCGGGCGGCTCGCGAGGAGGGCGCCTAGGAGGCCTGCTCGCGGGCCGGCTGAGCCGGTCCGCGCCGGATGCTGACGGTGTCACCCAGCTCGCGCGCGCGCCGCTCCACGAACTCGACCAGCTCCGCCTCGACGGCGTCCTCCAGCGGCGGCTGCTGGTAGCTGTCAACCAACGCCCGCCAGCTGTCCTCGGAGCGGCTGGCGTAGTCCCGCGACCCGCTCTTGCGCCAGCGGTCGATATTGTCGGTCGACCCGATCGTGGGCCGCCAGAAGCAGTCGCGGAAGTGCGCGAGCGTGTGCTCGGTGCCGAAGAAGTGCCCGCCCTGGCCGACCTCGACGTGCGCGTCGTAGGCGAGGCTGGCCTCGTCGATCGTGGCCGGCGCGAACTGCTGCTGCAGCAGCTCGATCAGCTCGACGTCGGCGACGAACTTCTCGAAGCAGGTGACCAGGCCCCCCTCCAGCCATCCGGCCGATTGCCAGCACACGTTCGCGCCCGACAGGAAGGCGGCGCTGAGCGTGTTGAAGGCCTCGTAGCCGGCCTGGAAGTCGACGGTCTGGCTGGCAGTCAGCGTGCCGCCGCCCGATCGCCAGGGCAGCCCGAACCGACGCGCCAGCTGGCCCGATGCATACAGCCCGAACGCCGACTCCGGCCCGCCGAACGACGGCGCGCCCGATTTCATGTCGGTCGCCGACAGGAACGAGCCCATCACGCAGGGCGCGCCCGGGCGCACCAGCTGCACCAACGCCAACCCGGCCAGCACCTCGGCCGTCTGCTGGACAAGCGCGGCCGGGACGGTGACCGGCGCCATCGCACCCATCAGCAGGAACGGCGTCACGATTACGGGCTGGCCGGCATCCGCGTAGGCGAACAGGCCCTCCAGCATGCGCACGTCGTAGTGCAACGGCGAGTTGACGTTGATGTTGCAGAACACGGCCGGCCGTTCCAGCAGCGCCTCGGCTCCGCCCATCACGATCGCCGCCATCGCCAGGCAGTCCTCGGCCGAGCGCTGTGGCGACGGCTCGCCGGACCAGACCCGGTCGGTCAGCCGGATCGCCTGCAGCGCCCGCAGCAGGTGACGCACGTCCAGCGGCACGTCGTTGGGCTCGACGATGCTGCGGCCGGGCGTGTCCAGCACGGCGGTCATCTGCGTCATCATCAGGAACCGCTCCAGGTCGGCCATGGTGCCGTCGCGGCGCTCGCCGCCTGCCCGCACGAACGGCGGGCCGTTGGTGGCCGCGAAGATCATCTGGTCGCCGCCCACCTCGAGGCTGCGGGCGGGGTTGCGGGCGTGGAGGTGGAAGCTGGCCGGCGCCAGCGCCACCTGCACGCGCAGGAAGCCCGGGTCGAAGTGCACGACCTCGCCTTCCACCGTCTGGCCGGCCGCCTGGAACAGCTCCAGCGCGCGCGGGTGGTCGAACCGCACCCCCACCTCGGCGGCCAGCCGCTCCCAGCCGGCGTCGAGCGTGGCCAGGTCGTCGTCGCTCAGCACATCCAGGCGCGGCATCGAGTTCAGGAACATGGGACCGATCTCGGTGCCGCGGGGTGCATCGCGTCCAACTCTACCCCGCGCCAGGCGGCGCTCATGTCCTGCCGCCTCCCGTCCGATACCTCTCAGGCGGCGTCAGAGCCGGCGTCGCCAATTGATCGTTTACGAAGGAGCCCAGAACCCATGGCATCTCCCGATTCGCCCACCTGCCCCACCTGTCAGGCCGTGCTCGCGCTCGGCGCAAACGGCTACGACACGTTCTGGTCGTGCCCGAACGGGCACGGCGCCGCCTGCACGATGACGGCTGCCTACGGCCACGTGCAGGAGGACGAGATCAAGGCCATCTGGCAGGACTCCAGGGATGCCGCCGCGGGCGAGCGTTCCTGTCCGATGTGCGGGACGCCGATGGTCGATGTCAGCGTCAAGGTCGACGCCGACGAGGCCGAGGCCGGTCAGCCTGGTGACGGCGCCGGCGCCGTGACGGCCAGCATCGCCGTCTGCCGCGAGGACGAGCTGTTCTGGCTGGACGCGACCGTGATCGGCCAGCTGCCCAAGGACATCCCCAACCCCGAGCCGCCGCCGGTCGACGAACACGCGCTGGAGGCGGTGCGCGCCACCTTCGTCGCCGGCCTCCAGGCCAGCGAGGGGCACACCGGTGTGCTGTCGCGGATGGCGTCGGCCGTGACCGGACGGCGCACGCCGCCGGTCGATCCGATCCCGACCTCCGCCCTGCCGCCGCTGCCGCCGACCGCCGTGCCGGCGCCGGAGACCCCGCTTGCGGCGCCCGCCGCACCCGCGGAGACCGACGAGCCGAGTGATCGGGTGGCTTGAACACTGGTGGGCGGGGGATCCCGGTACCGCCTTCTCGGATTTCGCAGGCCTCGCCGGCCTGCTGCTCACCACGCTTGCGCTGCTATGGGCGTGGTGGCACACCCGCTGCCGGGTGATCTGGTGCTACCGGCCGGGACGGCATCCGGTCAGGGGGACGACCTGGAAGGTCTGCCCGAACCACCACACGCTCGACCACCACACGGCCCTTCACCGCAAGCACGACGCGAAGCACCCCGACCGGCTGGGCCATGGCGAGTCGTGGACCACCGCACCCGGCCCGGACGGCGCGCCGTCGGTCAGTCCGGCAGCAACGGCGGTGGCGATCGCTGATCGCGGCCCAGCGACGCAGCCCTGATCACGGCCGCCGACCCGTAGCGGTCGCGCACCTGATCGAGCGCGGCGTCGAGCTCGTCCCGGCTGCGGCGGTCGAACGGCAGCTCCAGCTGCAGCCCTGAGCCGTCCTCGAGGTTGGTGACGGCGATGCCCACCAGGGTCAGGCCGCGGCGCTCGATCATCGGCCGGGCCGTCGACAGCAGCGCGCGTGCGGTCAGCAGGATTGCCTGCGTCTGGGCGGTCGGGTAGGGCATCGTGTGCGACCGCGTGACGCGTTCGAAGTCATCGAAGCGCAGCCGCAGCACCACCGTGCGCCCGGCCCGCCCGGCCGCGCGCATGCGCCGGGTGACCCGCTCCACCAGCGCCGCCAGGCTGGCCTCGATCTGGTGCCACGACTTCGGCCGCCGTCCCATGGCGTGCTGGGCGCCGATCGAGCGGCGCTTGCTCCGCGGCCGCACCCGCCGCGGGTCGCGGTTGTGGGCCAGCGCGTGCAGCTGGCGGCCGACGCCCCGTCCCAGCATCGACACGAGATCGGCCTCCGACAGCTCCGCCACCTGCCGTACGGTTGCGATGCCGAGCAGATGGAGCTTCGCCGACGTGGCCGGGCCGACTCCCCACAGTCGCTCGATCGGCAGGGGATGCAGGAAGGCCAGCTCCGATTCGGGCGGCACGATCAGCAGCCCGTCCGGCTTCGCCACTCCGCTGGCCACCTTGGCCAGGAACTTGGTGCGCGCCACGCCGACCGTGATCGGCAGGCCCACCCGCGCCAGCACCTCGTGCTTCAGCCGACGGCGATCTCGGCCGGCGTCCCTGTGATGTGCTCGAGCCCGCGCACGTCCAGGAAGGCCTCGTCGATGGAAAGGCCCTCGACCACCGGCGCCATGTCCTCGAACACGCGGTAGACGGCCTTGCTGGCGTCCGAGTAAGCGGACATCCGCGGCGGCACCACGATCGCCTCCGGGCACAGCATGCGCGCCCGACCGCCGCCCATGGCCGTGCGCACCCCGCGCGCCTTCGCCTCATAGCTGGCGGCCAGCACCACGCCTCCACCGACGATCACGGGGCGGCCCCGCAGGCGCGGATCGTCGCGCTGCTCGACCGACGCGAAGAAGGCATCGAGGTCGGCGTGGAGGATGTTTGCCTCGTCAGGCACGAACGTATGTTCGCACGAATGGCGCCCGGCGTCGACCGCCTACACTGCCCGCGATGCCGCATGAGACCGACCAGGTGCCGGAATCGGAGGCGGGCGACTGGAAGAGCTGGGTGCCCGAGTCCGTGCGGCACCTTTTACCCACCGGCTCGATAACCGAGGACTGGACGCAGTTCGTGCCGGCAGAGTGGCGCCGGTGGCTGAGCGACTCGCCGGCACCGCGGCCGCAGACGCGGACGCTGCGGTTCATCGGCATCGACGAGGACACGCCGGGCCCGCGCTGGAATGCGCTGCATCGCGAGACGTGGGACGCCTACCGAGCCTGGTGGCTGGGAGCTGACGGCGGTCGTGAACGGCCGGGCCGTGCGGCCGCCGAGGCCGCGCTTCATCACCACATGCCCGAGCTGGCCGAGGTCCACGCGCAGCTGGTGGCGCTGGCCGGAGGTGGTGACACGGCCGCAGCGATGCTGACCCTGTGGAACCCGCCGCCGTTCATCGTGGCCTGCTCCCAGGTGGTCGTCCCTGATCGCGAGGACGGCGAGCCGGTGCTGCTTCGCAACTACGACTACGACCCGCGCCTGTTCGAGGCGACGATCTACCGGTCACGCTGGTCGGCCCGGCGCGTGCTCGGCACCGGGGACTGCCTGTGGGGACTGGTGGACGGCGTGAACGAGGACGGCCTGGCCGTGTCGCTGACGTTCGGCGGGCGTCGCGAGGTGGGCGAGGGCTTCGGCATCCCGCTGGTGATCCGCTACCTGTTGGAGGTGGCCGCCAACGTCGCGGAGGGCATCGAGGTGCTGCGGCGGCTGCCGCACCAGATCTCCTACAACGTCACGCTCTGCGACCGATCCGGGCGGGTTGCCACCGTGATGATCTCCCCCGACCGCCCGGCACTGGTGACCGACCGGCGCGCGGTCACGAACCATCCCGAGACGGTCGAGTGGCCGGAGCACTCGGCCTGGGTCGGCAGCGTCGAGCGGCTCGACCTGCTCCAGGCGATGTCGTCCGCGGGCGCGGACGACGTCACGATGACGGAGTCGCTGCTTCAGCCGCCGCTACTGGCGCGGGAATGGGACGCCGGGTTCGCCACGCTGTTCACCGCCGCCTACCGGCCTGTGTCGGGCCGCCTCGACTATCACTGGCCCCACCAGCGGCTGCCGCTCGCGCTCGATGCCGCCCTGCCGGAGCTGTTCGAGGTCGAGCTGGGCGGTGCCTGAACGGCTACTCCTGCTCGGACGGCCCGCCCTTGAGCACGGTCGTGGCCACCCGGACGCCGTAGCGGCCGGGGATCAGCGCGAAGTCGATCACCTGTCCGACCACGCTGCCGCCGGGCGCGCTCTCGACCATGTCGTCGAGCAGCTCCTCGGAGGCCTGCAGCACATCCTCGCCGGCCTCGAGTATTCCGTCCGCCGAAGGCACCATGGCCGACACCATCCGCGCCTGGGCCTCGTCGGCAAGGCCCCCGGCGAGCTGCTCCAGCGACTCGCGGACCTCCTGTGCGGCGTCGTCGCGGGCCTGCTCGCGCTCCTCGATGGAGGGGCTGGGGCGGCTCAGCAGGTGACGGAACCGGGACAGCGGCAATGCAGCCACCGCGATTGCCACCACCAGCCATATGGCCGCGAGCAACAGCGGCGCGCGCCAGCCCGACAGCGATCCCGACAGCCCTCGCACGGCCGCCCAGTTCGCGAGCAGGAACGCGGTGCCGAGAGCGACCGCGGCGACCGCGGCGGCGGTGGCGTCACGCCCGGCTCGCCGCACATCCGTCTCGTGCCGCGCCCCCGCCAGTTCCGCCTCGCGCAATACCAGCACGCTCGAGTCGCGCCCGAACCGTTCGACCAGCTCCATCAGCGACCGCTGATCGTCGCCCTCCTCGGCGGCCGGGATCTCGTCCGCCTCCACCGGCTCACCGGTCATGGTCGCCTCCTTGTCGATCGTGCCGCCGGACACAAGCTGCTGATGAGTGTACCGGGCGCTGGCCGGTCGTTTTAGCGCTCGTTACCGTGCCGCCCGCCCATGCGGTATAGGGTTGCGGGAGCGTCAGGACTCTTGGGGGGTCAGGGCACCTGAAACCTGTCACGAATGATCGCGGATCTGGAGCGGCCGACCGCCGTTCGGTCGTTCGTGCGCCCAGCCGGGGCGCGCGGCACTCAGACCCGATCCAGGCCAAGCGCGAACCGTCTCATCCGAGGGGGCTGGTTCCGCGTCCGTGGCTGGTGCGGACGCTGATGACGTCGGACGCCGCCGTGATCGCGATCGCCGCGCCGGCCGGCTACGGCAAGTCCGCGCTGCTGGCCGAGTGGTCGGCCGCCGACCCGCGGCCGTTTGCCTGGGTGTCGGTCGACGCGGCCGACACCGACCCCTGCGCCTTGCTCCGGTACATCGCGGCGGCGTATGCGGAGGTGGCGGCCATCGACGCCGGCGTGCCGGATCTCGTCGCCGAGGCGACGACGCAGCCCTGGCCGGAGGGCTCGGCCATCCTCGGTGACGCCGTGTCACGCATGCATGAGCCGGTGGTGCTGGTGCTCGACGGCGGCGGCGACCTCGTCTCATCCGGCTCGGTGGCAGTGCTCGAGCGGTTGATCGACCACCTCGGCCCCGGCTCCGTGATGGTCGTGTCAGGCCGCGAGCCATCGGCCCTGCCGTTGCCGAAGCTGCGCCTCGAGCGGCAGCTGCTGGAGCTCGGCCCCGGCGAGCTCGCGCTCGGCCCTGCTGAGGCCCGTGTGCTCCTGTCCGACGCCGGCGTGCGGCTGGCCGATGATGACTTCGAGCGGCTGCATACCCTCACCGAGGGCTGGCCGGCCAGCCTGGTGATGGCTGCGATGTCACTCCGCCGAGCCGGGCAGCGCAGGGTGCTGCCGCCGGGCGCCGGCATCCGCGGCGACGACCGGCTGCTGATCGACTACCTGCGCGCCGAGGTGCTGTCGCACCTGTCCCACAGCGATGTGCGCTTCCAGACCCGTTCGGCCGTGCTTGACGTGATGAGCGCGCAGCTCTGCGGCGCGGCGCTGGGGCTACCCAACACGCCCCAGCGGCTGCACCGCAACGTGATCCGCAACCTTTTCGCGATCCCCAACGGCAACGGCTATCAGTCGTACCGCTACCACCGGCTTTACCGGGAGACGCTGCTGGCGGAGCTGGCCATGCGCGAGCCGGAGGCTGAGGCCGACATCTGCCGGCGGGCGGCGAGCTGGCTCGTCGCCCGCGGTGAGAAGCAGCTCGCCGCCGGCTACGCGCTGCGGGCCGGTGAGACCGACCTGCTGGCCCGTCTCGTCGGCGAGGTGGCGCTTGACGCTTACGGGCACGGGCTGGTCGAGCAGGTCGAGAGCTGGCTGCAGCCGTTCGACGGGGAGCGGCTGCTCGTCCGTCATCCCGCGGTCGGGGTGATCGGAGCCTGGGTGCATGCCACCCGTGGCCGGGCCGAGCAGGCGGATCGCTGGAGCCGTGCGGTCCAGCGTGCCGGCGAGGCCGGCCCGATGCCCGATGACAGCGCGTTCCCAGCCTGGGCCGCGGTGCTGCGCGCGGTCGCATGTCGCCGCGGCCTGGGCGAGATGCAGGCTGATGCGGAGCTGGCGCTGTCCGAGTTGTCACCGTTCAGCCCGTGGCGCGCAACCGCGCTGGTCGCGCTCGGCGTGTCCCACCAGCTGGCCGGCCGGACGCCCCAGGCCGACGCGATGCTGGCCGAGGGCGCCGATTCGGCGGCGGCCGGCGGCTCGGCCGGCGTGCATGCCCTGGCGCTGGCCGAGCGGGCGCTGGTGGCGCTCGACGATCGCAACATCGCGCGGGCGCGCGCCTTCGTCGACGAGGCGTCGCAGCCGGCGCTGGTGGCGCAGCTGCGGCCGTCGGCCTTCACGCCCGTGCTCGAGGCGGTCGCGGCACGCCTGTCGATCGCGCAGGGCGATCCCGCCCGGGCGCGGATGCACCTGGCCCGCGCGCAGGAGACGGCACCGCTGCTCACCTATGCGCTGCCGTGGCTCGCGGTGCAGTGCAGGCTCCAGCTCGGCCTCGCGCATCTGGCGCTGGCTGACGCGGCCGAGGTGCGGACGCTGCTGCTCGAGGTCGACGACATCCTGCACCGGCGGCCCCAGATGGGCCCGCTGCTGGTCGAGGTCGACCGCCTCCGCCAGCAGGTGCGAGGGCTTGCGATGGGCTCCGAGGATGGATGGGCTGCGACGCTGACGACGGCCGAGCTGCGGCTGCTGCCGCTGCTGGCCAGCCACTGGTCGTTCCGCGAGATCGGCGACCAGATGTTCCTGTCGCGAAACACGATCAAGACGCAGGCCATCTCGATCTATCGCAAGCTGGGCGTGTCGTCGCGCACGCAGGCGCTCGAGAAGGCCGCCGAGCTGGGGCTGCTGTCCGAGTTGATCCCGCTGGCGACGCGCCCCGGCGATCGCTGACCCTGCGCCGGACGGGAGCGGCGTGCGGCGCGCTCCCGTCCGGCGGTTCAGCCGGTGGTGCTAGGCGTTCACGGTGGTGCCGTGCAGCGCTTCCTGCAGCTTGGCCGTGTCCTCCTCGGACAGCGACGTCTTCAGCACGGTGCCGCCGAACTTACTCATGGCCGCGACGGCCTTGTCCGGCGTGGCCTTCTCGATCACCAGGAACAGCGCCGACGTGCCGGGCTGCACCATGTCACGCACCTGCTGCTGAAACTCCTTGTCGATCGTGGACTTCTCGAGGTGTCCGAACAGGGCGCCCAGTCCGGCGCCGACGGCCATCCCGAACACCGGGATGAAGAACAGCAGGCCGAACAGCAGGCCCCAGAACATGCCCCAGGTGGCACCGCCGCCGGCCGTAGGCCCGTGCTTGGTGGTGACCTGGTACTTGCCGTCCGCGTGCCGTACGATGGCCGCGGCGGCGTCGGTCTCGATGATCAGATCCTGAGCCAGGTGCTGTGCCTCGTCCAGCGCCTGAAGGGCGGTGGTCTCGTCCGGGTAGCCAATCGCGATCAGCTCAGCCATGCGGTCTTCTCCTCGTCGTGGTGGATCGTCGACCTGGAGATTCGCCGAGGATGCCGGCCATATCGTCGCCCAAACAGGATGAACTGCGTTTCATCCGCCTTGGACTAGGCCGGTCGGCCGGCAGCGTGCACAATAAGGACGTCGCCGGCCGCCAATGGCCAATGATGCCTGAGAGGAGAACGATGACACCTGTCGAGACCGAAGAACGACGCATGGCCGAGGTGGAGCATCTCAGCGTCGAGCAACGTGCGGCCCTGGGCAAGGCGGCTCGCGCGAAGACGCCACGCTCCAGCCATGCCGAGTTCCAGCCGGCGTCCGACCGGCCAGACCCGATCGACCTGCTGGAGCGCCAGGCGCAGAGCCGGGTGCCCGAGCTGGTGCCGATTCGCTACGGGCGCATGGGCGTGTCCCCGTTCACGTTTTACCGCGGCGCCGCGCTGCTCCAGGCCGCCGACCTCGCCAACACCCCTTCGTCGGGTCTGCGGGTGCAGCTGTGCGGCGACGCCCACCTGTCGAACTTCGGCGTGTTCGCATCGCCGGAGCGGCGGCTCGTGTTCGACATCAACGACTTCGACGAGACGCTGCCGGGTCCCTGGGAGTGGGACGTGAAGCGGCTGGCGGCCAGCCTGTCAGTCGCAGGTCGTGAGAACGGGTATCCGGATGCCGAGCGCAAGACGATCGTGCGAGGCGCCGTCGGCGCATACCGCGAGACGCTGCGCGAGCTCGCCGGCAAGACCAACCTCGAGGTCTGGTACTCGCACCTGGACGTCGATGAGCTGATGGCCACAATGCGCCAGCTGGCGCCGAAGGCGATGCTCAAGCGAACCGAGAAGGCGCTCGACAAGGCCAAGACCAAGGACAGCATGCAGGCCTTCAAGAAGCTCACCCAGGTCGTGGATGGTGAGCCCCGGATCGTCGGCGATCCGCCGCTGATCGAGCCGATCGACCAGATCTTCTCGGGCTTCCGCCGCGATCAGATTTACGAGGAGCTGCATAAGGTGCTTCAGTTCTATCGCTCGACCCTCCAGTACGACCGCAGGGTGCTGCTCGAGGAGTTCCGGCTGGTCGACGTTGCGCGCAAGGTGGTGGGCGTGGGCAGCGTTGGTACACGGGCCTGGATCGGGCTGCTGCTCGGCCGCGACTCCGACGACCCGCTGTTCCTGCAGCTGAAGGAGGCGCAGCCCTCGGTGCTCGAGGAGTTCACCGGAAAGAGCACGGTCAAGAGCAACGGCGAGCGGGTGGTGAACGGCCAGCACCTGATGCAGGCCGCCAGCGACATCTTCCTCGGCTGGACCACCGTCACGGGAATCGACGGGGTGTCCCGTGACTTCTACGGGCGCCAGCTGAAGGACTGGAAGGGATCGGCGGAGATCGAGCTGATGGTGCCGCAGGGCATGCGGCTGTACGCGCGCATGTGCGGCTGGACGCTGGCCCGCGCCCATGCCCGCTCGGGCGACCGGATCGCGATCGGCGCCTACCTCGGTTCGGGTGACACGTTCGACCGTGCCATCGCCGACTTCGCCGAGGCCTACGCCGACCAGAACGAACGGGACTACAAGGCGCTCACCGAGGCCGTCGCCAGCGGCAGGATCGAGGCAAAGACGGGGCTGTGACGGAGCGCCCGCTCTCGCTCATCCGATACGGATGACGAATTCTCCGCGATCGGATGGTTGGATGGTTGACGATGGATCATCATCACGCCCTGCTGATGCTGTCCGTGAGAGATCGTGCGTTCTTCACGCTGGTCGATCAGGATGAGCAGGACAACCTGCACGTCTCGGAGCTGACCGCGCAGCAGGCGGCGCTGGCCCGCCTGGCGGCGCTGGTCGCGCTGGACGGGGCCCAGGTCTCCTACATCCACGTCGTCGAGGAAGCGCTGTCCGCCGGCGCCAGCGTGGACGATCTGGTGGGCACCCTGATCGCGGTGATGCCGTCGACCGGCGCAGATCGCGTCGTGTCGGCGGCGCCCAAGCTGGCACTGGCACTGGGCTACGACATCGACGCGGCGCTCGAAGCGTAGGCAGTCTCCGGCGCGGCGGCGGCATCGGCGCGGAGCAGCAGCGCCGCCCCGGCGAAGAAGCAGACCGCGCCCCAGAAGGTGCCGGAGGTGTCGAGCGCGGCGTCCAGCAGATCGCCGGTGGTCGGCTGCACCCATCCCGCGATCGCCGAGATGCCGAAGAAGATCGAGCCCAGCATGTTCAGCGCTGCGATCCGCCAGCCGGCGTCTGACGGCTGCCACGACACCCAGGCGTGCCCCGCCTCGGCGTAGGCGAGCTGGCTGGCCACGAGGAAGCAGATTGAGCCCAGCGCATCCGGCGTCCACACGACTAGGTCACTTTGCTTGGCGGTCAGGTGCGCGTCGATCGCCGTGAACGTGGTCACGTTGAAGAACAGGGTGCCGAGCAGCTGCACCGCGGTGGCCCACCAATCGATCCGGCGCAGCTCGATCGCCAGCAGCCGCCGGCGCCGGCCGGCCTCGGGCAGCGCTCTGCGATCGGCGCTGATGCACTCGACGTACTGCAGGTAGGCGGCGCTGGTGAAGAAGATCGAGCCTACGAAGTAGGTGACGGCGTCCGCCGTCGCGCCGACCAGCGTGGAGTAGCCGGCCATCGAGCCAGCCACGAAGCAGGCCGAGCCGATCATGAACAGCACCGCGATCCACCGGCCCAGCGCGCTCGGCCGCTTGCGGTGGCGCCGCGAAGCCCAGTCCAGCAGCCGGCCGTCCGCCAGCCGGTAGCGGACGTGGGTGACGAACGGGCGCGGGCCTTCGCTGCTCACCACCTGCGCCTGAGCCGGCGTCTCGACGTACGCCGGTGAGTCGCTCACTGCTCGCTGGTCGCGGGGTGCAGGTAGGTCACATCCATCGGGATGGCGGGCCGCTCGTCCACCACGATCCGCGACGTCACCGACAGGTCGCCGCTCGCGTGCAGCAGTTCGCCCACCTCGAGCAATCGCCAGTCAGGGTGCTCGTCCAGCGGCTCGCTCGCGACCAGCACGGCCGGATGGCGTGACAGGTGCTCGGAGTGAACGCGCAGCGTCTCGCTGCTGCCGTGCAGCGGGCGCGTCCCTTGGGTACCGCCGGCTTCGCGCTCCAGCACGTACAGCTCGTGGGTCTCCGGGTAGCGCAGCGCCCACAGTCCGTCGGGGGTGGTCAGCACCAGGTTGATCGCGTAGATCGGGATGTTCGCCGCCAGCCATGCTGCAGCGTCGGCGATCCCACCCGACAGGTCGCCGTCGCGTAGCTCGGTGCGGCTCGTGATCAGCGCGAACATCCGCTCCGAGTCGGTGTCGCCCTGCACCAGTCGCAGATGGCCACCCAGCTGCTGCTCCAGCTTCGGCAGGTCGCCGATGGCGCCGTTGTGGGCCATGATGCGGCCCTCCATCGCGAACGGATGCGTGTTCTGCGGCGCCCGGGCGCCGGTCGACGCCTTCCGTACGTGGCCGGTGAAGGTCGTCGACGTCAGGTGCCTGGCCTCGCCGGCGAAGGCGAGGTCTTCGAAGGCGGCGATCGGCTGCTTGTCCAGCACCGGCGCGCCCTCGGGATTGAAGATGCCAAGGCCGGTGCCGTCGGCGTTCTGGCGACTCTGCTGGGACAGGCTGTCCGGCGCCTCCAGCAGCCAGAAGCGCGCGTGGACGCGATGCGGAGTTGCGGTCAATCCGAAGAGGCGGCACATGTGATGGCTGCTCCTCCTCGCTCAGTGGTGGAAGGCTTGCTCGGAGGCGTCGTGCTGCGGTTCGGGCTGCTTCTGCAGCCGCGGCAGCTGCCGCTTCATGTCGTCGATGAACAGGTCGGCCAGGTCGTGCGTGAAGCCACGGCGCACCACCACCCGCAGCGCCGCCAGGTCGGCGCGGTTCTTGGGGAACGTGTAGGCCGGAAGCTGCCAGCCGCGCTCGCGCATGGCGCTGGACACGTCGAAGGCCGTGAAGTTGTCGATCTCGTCCTTGACCTTGAACGCGAACACCGGCAGCTGGTCTCCGCGCGTGATCAGCTCGAACGGCCCCAGCTCGGCGATTGCCGCCGAGAGCCGGGTGGCCACGTCGCGGCTGTACTGCTGGACGGACTGGTACCCCTCGAAGCCGAGGCGCAGGAAGTTGTAGTACTGCGCCACCACCTGGGCACCGGGACGTGAGAAGTTGAGCGCGAACGTGGGCATGTTGTCGCCCAGGTAGTTGACCCAGAAGATCAGGTCCTCGGGGAGAGCCTTCGCGTCGCGCCACACGATCCAGCCCACGCCCGGATACACAAGGCCGTACTTGTGCCCGGAGGCATTGATCGAGGCCACCCGCTCCAGCCGGAAATCCCACGTCAGGCCCGTGTCGATGAAGGGAGCGATGAACGCCCCCGACGCGCCGTCGACGTGCACGGGGATGTCAAGGCCGGTTCGCTCCTGCAGGTCGTCCAGCGCCTTGCAGATCTCCTCGATCGGCTCGTAGGAGCCGTCGAAGGTCGAGCCCAGAATCGCGACGACGCCGATCGTGTTCTCGTCGCATAGCTTGACGGCCTCCTCGGGGGAGAGCGTGAAGCGGTTGCCTTCCATCGGCACCAGCCGCATCTCGACGTCCCAGTAGTTGGCGAGCTTCTCCCAGCAGATCTGGACGTTGATGCCCATCACCAGGTTGGGCTTGTCGGCCGGCTTGCCCTCGGCCTTGCGGCGCTGCTGCCAGAGCCGCTTCAGCGCCAGGCCGCCCAGCATCGCCGCCTCGCTGGAGCCGGTTGTGGAGCAGCCGGTGGCGGCCACCCCAGGGGGCGCGTGCCAGAGGTCGCTGAGGATGCTCACGCACCGCATCTCGAGCTCGGCCGTCTGCGGGTACTCGTCCTTGTCGATCATGTTCTTGTCGAGGCAGTCACCCATCAGCTCTCGTGCCTGCGGCTCCATCCACGTCGTCACGAAGGTGGCCAGGTTGAGGCGGGCGTTGCCGTCCAGCATCAGCTCATCGCTGATCACCTGCTGGGCGACGTCGGGTGAGAGCTGGCCGGCCGGCAGCGTGTGGCGGGGGATGTTGTCGCCCTCGAGCGTGAACAGCGGGGGCGGTGACAGATCTCGCGATCGGGGCGGCGGGCCCTTGGGGTGCGTCAACGGCATCGTCTGGTCTCCTCTGGGGACGGTGTCACAGCCTCGCGCACCTGCGGCGGCGCCCGTCATCCCGTCCGGGTGAACGTCCACCCTGTTGCGGCTGCCGCAACAGTGAAAGGATTGCCCGGACTGTGAACACCAGGAGACGCCAATAGCCATGCCAGCGAAGACGCGACGGTTCCCGATTCCCGTGTTCGAGGGAATCACGCCGCTCGACCGCGCCCGCATACCCGCGGATGTGCTGGCCGGGGTGACCCTGGCTGCGCTGGCCATCCCCGAGACGATGGGCTACACCAAGATCGCCGGGACGCCGGTGATCACCGGGCTCTACACGATCCTGCTGCCGCTGGCCGTGTTCGCGGTGTTCGGCTCGTCGCGCCATCTGGTGGTGGGTGCCGACTCGGCGTCGGCTGCGATCCTGGCCGCCGGCCTGGCCGGGATGGCCGCCACCGGCTCCGCCCAGTACGTGGCGTTGGCCGGCCTGGTCGCTCTGCTGGCGGCCCTCTACCTGATCGTCGCCCGGCTCGTGCACCTCGGGTTCCTGGCCGACTTCCTCTCCCGCACGGTGCTGGTCGGCTTCCTGACCGGCGTCGGGATCCAGGTGGCCGCCGGCCAGGTGGGGGGCATGCTGGGCGTCGCCTCCGGTACCGGCGGCACGCTGCACAAGCTGTGGGGAACGCTCCAGAACGCCGGCGACACAAGCGGCTGGACGCTGGGCGTGTCGATCGGCGTGGCGGTGGTAATCCTGGGCACCAAGTACGTCGAGAAGGTCGTGCCCGGCGCGCTGATCGCCGTGGTCGGCTCGATCGTGCTGAGCAAGGCGTTCGACTTCCAGAGCCACGGCGTGGCGGTGCTCGGACACGTTCCCGGTGGCCTGCCCAACCTCGGCCTGCCCGACGTGAACTGGGGCACCGACGCGCCGGCGCTGGCCGCCACCGCGTTCTCGATCTTCATCGTGATCCTGGCCCAGAGCGCCGCCACCTCGCGCGCGTTTGCCGCCAAGTACGGCGACCGGTTCAGCGAGGACGTCGACCTGGTCGGCCTGGGTCTGGCCAGCGCCGCCGCCGGGGTGTCCGGCACCTTCGTGGTCAACGGCAGCCCCACAAAGACGCAGATGGTGGACGGTGCCGGCGGCCGCAGCCAGCTGGCATCGCTGACCTGTGCCGGTGTCGTGCTGGTGGTGCTGCTGTTCCTGACCAGGCCGCTCCAGTACATGCCCGAGGCGGTGCTCTCGACGGTGGTGTTCCTGATCGGGATCGAGCTGATCGCGGTCAGGAGCATGCAGCAGATCTACCGGCTGCGGCCCGACGAGTTCATCGTGGCCTCGATTACCGCGGTGGTGGTGGTGGTCGTGGGCGTTGAGCAGGGCATCCTGCTCGCGATCGTGCTGTCGATCCTCGACCACCTGCGCTTCAGCTACAAGCCCAACGATGCGGTGTTGGTGCGCGACGCAGACGGCTCGTGGAAGGAGCGGCCGCTCGAGCAGGCCGCACAGGCCGTGCCCGGCCTCGCCGTCTACCGCTTCGGCGCCAACCTCTACTACGCCAACGCGAACCGGTTCGCCGACCAGGTGCGTACGCTGTCGCTGGGCGGCGCCGGTGATGCCCCCCGCTGGATCTGCGTGGACGCCGAGGCGATCGGCGACATCGACTACTCGGCCGCGCAGACCCTGCGAGAGACGCTTGACCAGCTGGCGGCACGAGGTGTGCGGCTGGTGCTGGCCGAGGTCAACCCCGGGGTGCGGGCCGAGATGGACACGTTCGGGCTGACCGAGCTGTTCGGCGACGGCGTCTACGAGGATCTACCCGCAGCGGTCGCCGCATTCCAGGCGGCCGGTCAGGCCCCGGCGCCTGGCTGACCGGCATGGGCGTGCAGCTCGGCCACCAGCGAGTCGTCGACCTCGCTCTTGGTAACCCGCCCGCTGTCGCGGAGCACGCGGTCGAGCGCATCGATCTGGTCGGTCGGAGCGATCGCGATCACGCCGTATGACCCGGGTGGCAGCGTGTTCTGGATAGCGTCCGAGAGCTGCTTGGTGCGGCGATTGCGCTTCGACCGCACGCCCAGCCCGACGCCGCCGCCGACCAGGGCGCCGGCCAGCAGCGAGGGCGGGAACAGGATGCCCACCGTCACCCCCGCCAGTGCACCCCATCCCACGGGTGCCTTGCCGGATTCCTCGGGCCCGCCGTCGACGCTGATCTTGCCGTCGTGGTGGCGGCGTACGACCGTCGCTCCGTGCACCTGGGCGGACTCGTTGTCGACCAGCGACTGGATGCCGGCCAGCGCCGTCGCCGCCCCGCTGTCGTGGTCATAGGAGCCGACGATCAGGATCGTGCCGGCACGTCGTTCAGAGGTGTTCATGGCATCCCTTCAGGTTCGACGTCGAGCACCAGCTCCGAGCGCGCGATCACGCGCACGGTCTGGCCGGGCGCGGCGCCGGTCGCGCAATGGGCCGCCCAGATCGTTCCCAGCAGTTTGATCTGCCCGTCCGGCCGGCACTCCGAGATCACGGTGCCGGTCTTGCCGATCAGCGTCTCCGCTCCGACCCGGGCGCGGCGGCCCTTGACGGTGCTGTTCCAGTACGCGATCTCGCCGATGAACAGCGCCAGCGCCACCACGAATCCGATCACGTTCCACGGCCCTGGCAGGAACAGCAGCAGCACGAAGGCGAGCAGGAGAAGCATGTCCGCCTGCGACCATAGCGGCTGGCGGTGGTCGCCCCTTCATCCAGATCGGAGGAGGCACGCGCGCGCGATTCGTGGAAACATCCGGGTCTCACACTCGAAAGGCGGATTCGATGGCGGTGCTGTCGCTCGCAAACTTGCTGTGGTCGTTGCTGATCCTGTTCTTCATGATCGTCTACTTCATCATGCTGTATCAGGTGATCGTCGACCTCTTCCACCGTCACGACGTGTCGGGCCCGAAGAAGGCGGCCTGGTTCGTGTTCTGGCTGGTGCTTCCGATCATCAGCCTGATCGCCTACCTGTACGTCCACGGCGACGGCATCGCCCAGCGCACGTTCGACCGCACCGGGAAGGGCCAGGCGGCGCTCGACACCTACGATCGCGCGACCGATTACAACCGCAGCGCGGCCGCCCAGATCGAGCACAGCAAGCGGCTGCTGGAGGCGGGAGTGATCGGGCAGGAGGAGTACGACAGGCTGAAGGGCCACGCATTGGAGTACGGCGCGTAGGTGAGCTGATCGCGGGGGCCGCGCGGGTCGCAAAGACGTTTAGAGTCCCACCATGAGCTCGCAATGGTCACTGGGGTCGCGTGACTCGATCCTCTCGATCGCGAGCGACGGCTCGATCCTGTCGATCGGCTCGGTCGGATCAGTCGGCTCGATCCTGTCGATCGGCTCGGCTGGATCGATGCTCTCGATCGGATCGGCCGGTTCCGCCGGGTCGGTGCTGTCCTACGCGTCCAAACGCTCGCTGCTCTCGGCGCGCTCGGCCGACAGCGTGCGCGGCCGTCCGGCCGGCGCGCGGGAGCGGCGGATCCTGCTTGTCGTGGTGGTCGCTGCGCTGGCAGCGGTCTGCGTCAGGCGCCTCGTGTGACGGTCGCGGCCCGGCTGGCGGAGCGGGTGCTGGTCGGCGACGGCGGCATGGGCTCGCTGCTATCGCTCGAGCTCCCCGAGCTGCGCTTCCCGGAGGAGGCGAACCTATCCGCGCCGGAGGCGGTGCTGGCCGCGCACGTGGGCTTCATCCGGGCCGGCGCCGACGTGATCCAGACCAATACCTATGGCGCCAACCCCGTCAAGCTGGGTGCGCACCGGTGCGAGCATCAGGTCGACGAGATCAACGCGGCCGGCGCGAAGATCGCCCGCGACGCGCGTGAGGTGGCCGGCCGCGACGTGCTGATCGCCGGATCGATCGGGCCGCTGGGGACGTCGGTCGAGGTGGTCGGCGGCACCAGCTCCAGCGGCGCCGGGCTGTACGGCCGCCAGGCGGCCGTGCTGGAAGGCCGCGGGGTCGACCTGATCGTGCTGGAGACGTTCACCTCGCTGGAGGAGCTGACGGTCGCGCTGGATGCGGTGCGCGCCCAGACGCACCTGCCGGTGATCGCGCAGCTCACGGTCCAGGACGATGGCGAGACCGTCACCGGCACGGGCGGCGAGGAGGCAGCCCGGGTGCTGGGCGATATCGGCGCGGCCGCCGTCGGGGTCAACTGCAGCCTGGGACCGCAGTCGGCGTTGGCCGGCCTGCGCGAGATGTGCCGCTCGGCGGCGACGCCGCTGACCGTTCAGCCCAACGTCGGCCTGCCCATGTACCGCGACGGCCGGGTGCTCTACCCGGACGCATCGGAGGCCTACGCCGCCGAGTTCGCCGCGCAGGCGGTGGCGCTGGGCGCGCGGCTGGTCGGCGGCTGCTGTGGCACACAGCCCCACCACGTCGCGGCCATCCGGCGCGCGGTCGACGAGCACCTTCCGGCCCGCTACACGTTCGCGCTCCGCGAGCCGCCGCCGCCCCCGCCGGCCGCTCCCGAGGCCGATGCGAGCCGCCTGGCGCAGCGGCTGGCGGCCGGAGAGTGGGTGGTCTCGGTCGAGCTGGATCCGCCCAAGGGCGGCAGCCTCGAACGGCTGCTGGGCACGGCGGCCGAGATCCATGCCGCGGGCTCCGTCGAGTTCTTCGACATCAACGACAACCCGATGGCGCGGGCGCGGATGAGCTCCCTGATGACTTCGGCGCTGGTGCAGCAGCATCTGGGTGTGGAGACGATCCCGCACCTGACTCCGCGTGACACCACCGCTCGCGGCCTCGAATCGCAGCTGCTGGGGGCGCACGCCGGCGGAATCCGAAACCTGCTGGCGGTGACCGGCGACTACCCGCCACCGGGCGACCACGGCGGCTCCGACGCCGCCTACCAGGTGGACGCGATCGGCCTCGTCGAGATCGTGTCGGCGCTGAACGGGGGCACCGACCGTGCCGGCAAGATCCTGGACGCGCCCACCGGCTTCTTCACCGGCGTGGCGGTCAATCCGACCGCCGATGACATCGAGCTCGAGCTGGATCGGTTCCGGCGCAAGGTGGAGGCGGGCGCGCGGTTCGCGATGACGCAGGTGCTGTTCGACCTGGAGCCGCTGCGCGCGATGCTGGAGATGCTGGGCGGGACGTCGCCGATCCCGCTCCTGGTCGGGCTGTGGCCGATCACCAGCCACGCGCTGGCGCTGCGACTGCACAACGAGGTGCCCGGCATCACCGTGCCGGACGCGGTGCTGGCGCGGTTCGCGGCCGCCGAGGCACAGGCGGCGCGGGAGGGCGTGGCGGTCGCGCGGCATCTGCTGGCCGAGGCCCGCGAGCTGGTTGCAGGCGCGTACCTGGTGGCCCCGTTCGGGCAGCCGCAGCGCGTTCTGGACGTGCTTGCGTAGCAGGAGGCTCGCCGGGGATTCCGTCGAATCCCTGTGCTAGACTCAGATCGTGGCACCCGATCTCCTCACCTGACTGGCACGCGGCCGCGTGCCGCCCGTTATCCGCCGTCCTGTCCGTCTGGAGATCTGTTCGTGACCACTGCACCCACCATCGCAATTCGCCGTCTCGCCGTCAGCCGCGCCATCGCGGTCACCGGCTATGAGGCCGGCTGGATCGCGCTCATGGTTGCGATCTACGCGCGCACCCACTCGACGGTGTGGATGTCGGCGGCGCTGTTCGCAGCAATCGCCAGCTCCAGCCTGGTGGCGCCGGTCGCGGGTGCTCTGGGCGACCGCTACGACCGCCGCCGGGTGATGATCGTCTCCGAGCTGGCGGCCGCCGCGTTCGCGGCGGCCATGGTGGTCGCGCACGCGCCATGGCTGCTGGTCGCCCTGGCGGCCATGGTCGGGCTGGCCGAGGCGCCGTTCATGCCGGCGTCCAGCGCCGCCGTGCCCAACCTGGTGGTCGACGACCGGCTGGAGTGGGCCAACTCGACGCTGGCCGTCGGCCGCAACGTCGGCCAGCTGCTGGGACCGCTGGTCGGCGGCGTCGCGGCGGCGGCCGTCGGTTCGGCGGCCGTGTTCGGCATCTCCGCGGTCGGGTTCCTGATCTCGGGCGCGCTGGTGGCGTCGGTGTCGGGCCGGTTCTCGGGCAAGCGCGCCGAGCACCATGATCGTCAGCTGCGGGCCGGGTTCGTATTCGTCTGGAACTCACCGGTGCTGCGCCGCATGACGGTGGCCTGGATGGTGCTGCTGTTCCTGCTCGGCCCGGTGCTGGTGGCCGAGCTGCCGCTGGCGCACGAGTTCGGCCAGGGCGCTGCCGGCTACGGCATGATCGCCGCCTGCTGGGGCGGCGGAGCGATCGCCGGCTCCTTCCTGGGCCGCGTGACCGGGCGCAGGTGGGAGAGCAGGACGATGATCTGGGGCTGCCTCCTGATCGGCGCCGGGTTCGCCGTCGTCAGCGGCGCGCCGGTGTTCGTGGTGGCGATGGCCGGCATGATCCTGGCAGGCGTCGCCGAGGGCGCGGTCAGCGTCGCCGAGCAGACCATCATCCAGCGCTGTACTCCGGACAGCGTGCGGTCGCGGGTGAACTCGGCGGGCGAAGCGGCCGCGATGGGCGCGTTCTCGCTGTCGTTCCCGGCCGCCGGGTTCGTCATCAACCTGCTCGGCGTGCGCGGCGCGTACCTCATGGCCGCGTTCGGCTGCGTGCTGGCGGCTGCGATCCTGGTGCCGGCGATGCGGTCGGCGCGCGCGACGGTCGTCACCGACGAGGGCCTGGTCGAGGAGCCGGTCGCGGCCTGAGCGCGCGAGCCCGGGTTCCGGTCGGCATGCACCCGGATGGAGCGGGCACTATTCTCACGGCTACGAGATCATTGACCACCCGGGTGGCAACCCGGAAAGGGGGCGGCTGTGAGTACTTTGACTGGAGGAGGACACATGACCGACTATGCGGTGATCAATCCTGCCACGGGGGAGCAGGTCAAGACCTTCCCGACCATCACGGACGAGGAGCTCGCTGCTGCCATCAAGCTGGCGCACGAAACCCATCAGCGGTGGGCCCGCACGACCAGCGTGGAGGAGCGCGCCGCGCTGGTGCGCCGCGTCGGCGAGCTGCACAGCGAGCGGCGTGAGGAGCTGGCCGCCATCACCGTCCGCGAGATGGGCAAGCCCACCGAGCAGGCGCTGGGCGAGATCGATTTCTGTGCCGACATCTACGGGTACTACGCCGACAACGGCCCCGACCTGATGAAGGACGAGCCGATCAAGCTGCTGGCCGGCGAGGGCTCGGCGATCATCCGGCGCAGCTCGCTGGGCGTGATCTTGGGGATCATGCCGTGGAACTTCCCGACCTACCAGGTGGCGCGCTTCGGCGGCCCCAACATGATCATCGGCAACACGGTGCTCCTGAAGCACGCGCCGCAGTGCCCCGAGACGGCCGCGGCGCTGCAGGCGATCTACCTCGACGCCGGCTTCCCCGAGGGCGCCTACGTCAACATCTACGCCACCAACGATCAGATCGCAGACGTGATCGCCGATCCGCGCGTACAGGGCGTGTCCGTGACCGGCTCGGAGCGGGCCGGTGCGGCCGTGGCCGAGATCGCCGGCCGCAACCTGAAGAAGGTCGTGCTGGAGCTGGGCGGATCCGATCCGTTCATCCTGCTCAGCACCGATGACCTCGACGCCACCGTCGAGTCGGCGGTGAACGCCCGGCTCGACAACGCCGGCCAGTCGTGCAACGCGGCCAAGCGGTTCGTGGTGATCGACGAGCTGTACCAGCCGTTCCTGGAGAAGTTCACCGCCGCCATGTCGGAGTGGAAGCCGGGCAACCCCTCCGCCGACGGCACCGCGCTCGGCCCGCTGTCGTCCAGCACGGCCGCCGACCGGCTGCAGGACCAGCTCGACCGGGCGATCAAGGGTGGCGCCAGGGTCGTAGTCGGCGGAGACCGCGACGGGAACTTCTTCGCGCCGATGGTGCTGACCGACGTCACCCCCGACAACGACGCCTACCGCGAGGAGCTGTTCGGGCCGGTCGCGGTCGTGTACAAGGTCGGCTCTGAGGAGGAGGCCGTCAAGCTCGCCAACGACACGCCGTTCGGGCTGGGCTCCTACCTCTTCACGACCGACCCCGACCAGGCCGATCGTGTGGCGAACGAGATCGACGCCGGCATGGTGTACGTCAACATCGTCGGCGCCGACGGCGCCGAGCTGCCGTTCGGCGGCGTCAAGCGCTCCGGCTCGGGGCGCGAGCTGGGCAAGTACGGCGCGGACGAGTTCGTCAACAAGAAGCTGATCCGGGTCGGCTGACCCGAACGGCGTGCCGGCTGGGCGGGGAAGGCGCTTCCCCGCCCAGCGCGGCGCACGGCTGTCAGATCCCCTCGGCGGCCTCGATCTCCCCGGCATCGACGGCTTCCCGCAGCCGGCGGTGGTCGCGCTCGTTCTGATCGGCGTAGAGAGATGAGAACCGGGCGATGGCCCGGTCGAAACTGCGGCCCTTGCCGAGGTAGGCAGCGATCGCCAGCCGGTCGCCCGACCGGGCGTGTGATCGTGCCAGCGACCAGGCGCAGGCCCGGGTGTAGGTGAGCAGGCCGTGCTCCGTCATGCGTGACAGGTCGGCCGAGGCCTTCCAGTCCCACAGCTGGCGCACGTAGAAATTGCGCTCGACGCCCTCCAGGTCTGGGCTGCGTTGCCAGCTCAGGAAGATGTCGGTCGCCGCCTGCATCATCCGCTGGCCGCGCACCACCCGCTCGCCGTGCGTGGCGTATTCGCTCCGGCCCAGGTACGGCTCGAGCACCGACGCCTGGGCCTCCTTGGCCTGGAGCATGACCGCGTCCTGTCCGCCGCGGCCGACAAGCAGGATCACCCATGCCCGGGTGCCGACGCTGCCGATCCCGACCACCTTGCGAGCCATGTCGGCCACCTCGTAGGAGCGCACGAGGTGCTGGCGATCGGCGTGGAGCCCGTCGATGTACTGCTCCAGCAGTCCCAGCACGTACGCCCGGCGCTCGTTCGGTCCGGCGTCGTAGAGCTCGTGCAGGGGGGTCAAGAGCGGAGGGACGCTCACGAAGCGCAGCTTCCCGTCAATCTCTTCGGTCAGCTTCTGGACGGCCCGAGCGCTGGTCTTTCGCCGCCCCTTCTGGAACGTGCGGACGAACAGCTGGTGGCCGTCGGCGTCGAGCTTCGTGCCGAACCGCGCGGTCAGCTCGTCGGCGTCGAGGCGCTCGTACCAGGCGTCCAGGAAGCTCTCCCGGGCGAACTCGCGCATCCCTTCGCGGTACTCGCAGACCGCCCGCTCGATGATCAGTCGTCGCCGGCGGGGCGGCAGGTCGATGTCGCGGCCGGCGATCTCGATGCTGGCAGCCATCCGCTTGACGTCCCACTCCCAGGGGCCTGGCAACGTCTCGTCGAAGTCGTTGGGCCCGAACACGAGGCGACGATCCGGCGCCGCGAACCCGCCGAAGTTCGAGATGTGCGCGTCTCCGCAGGCCTGCACCACGAGGCCGGAGCTGGGGGTGTCCGCCAGGTCGGCCGCCATCACCGCGGCCGCGCCGCGGAAGAACGTGAACGGCGTGGCCAGCATCCGCCCGTACCGGATCGGCACCAGCTCGGCCAGCCGTGACGCCGTCTGACGATGCAGCGTTTGCACGGGGTCGGGCCGCGTGCGCGCGGGTGCCCAGTCGGCGTGGCCTGAACGTGGCGCGCTGCCTCGCGCCTCGCGGCCGCGCTCGGCGTCCTCGCCGTTTTCGAGGCGGGCAAAACGATCCGCTGGACTGGTCACGCTGAAACGGTAGACGGTTCTCCCGTGAACTAAGAATGTGACTTCGGTCACGTGTCAGAAACCGGTCCCGCCCAGGGCCGTAATAGGGGGATCGCGGCGCCTCGGGTGGTCGGGCGGCTAACCGCGATCGGTTGTGTATACCCATCGGAAAGGGAGGACGACCCATGCTGGAAGACACATCCACCACCACCAACGAGGGCCCCGTGGCCAGCCCTGCCGAGGAGGATCTGGGCGGGCACTGGAACCGGGTGATCGGCCGCCGCGCGTTTCTTCGTAGCGCCGGTGTGGCCGGTGCCACCGCGCTGGCGGGCTCGGGGCTGCTGGCCGCCGGGGCCGCGGCCAGCGTCGACAATCCCACCGCGGGCGACATCGCGATCCTGCGGTTCCTCTGTGCCGCGGAGATCCTCGAGGCCGACCTCTGGGAGCAGTATGAGGAGCTCGGCGGGGTCAACGGCGGCAACAGCTCCTACATGCTCGCACTCGAGAACCTCGACGGCGACATGCCCCAGTACATCAGCGACAACACCGACGACGAGCGCAGCCACGCCGCGTTCCTGAACGCCTACCTGCGTTCGCAGGGGGCGCCGCCGGTGAACCTCGACCGCTTCCGCACGCTGCCCAGCAGCAAGGCCACCGGCGCGAAGCAGATCGGCCGGCTCACCAACCTGATGTCGCTGAACGTCGACACCAGCTGGTACACCCGCTACCGCAGCACCAAAAACCCCGACTTCGGGGCCAGCTTCCCGCAGGCGGTGAACATCCACAACCAGCCCGCGATCCCGCTGAGCGACCAGGACACACCGCCCGGCACCGGTCAGCCGGTGCCGCCGACGACCAGGCACGCGCGCCGCATGCAGGCGATCGCCAACGCGGCCGGGTTCCACTTCGCGATGATCGAGCAGGGTGGCTCCAGCCTCTACACAACGATGAGCCTGAAGGCCTCGTCGCTGGAGGTGCTCCGCATCATCGTCTCGATCGGCGGAGTCGAGGTCGATCACTTCGCGGTCTGGCACGACAAGGCCGGAAACGCCGTGGCGCAGCCGCTGGCAGGTGTGACCGACCCCGAGACCGGGACCCACTTCCCTGACCTGAACGCGCGGGACAGCGAGCTGTTCCAGACCAACCTGATCTTCCCGGAGCCGTGCGACTTCCTGGACAAGGGACTTCCGGCCTGCTCCGTGATCCGGCCCTCCACGACGCAGAACTCGGGCGCGGCGGCGGCGGTGCGCGCGCTCACCGCCGACAACCTGTTCCAGGGGCAGACGCCGGCCTTCTTCCGGACGCTGATGGACCTGGCCCAGGCCGCCGACGCCGCGCACCGCACACGCGTGTAGTCGAGCTTCCGCCCGCGTCGCGCCCCGAAGGCGCGACGCGGGCGGCGGTGCAGTTCGCCGCACGAATTTGGGGGGATACCCGTACCGTCCGGCGCTCGCGGCCACCTACAATTCACGGCATGAATACCGCCACCAACAGGCAACGGCTCGCCCACTTCATCGACGTGGCTCTGACGCCTCACAAGCTGTATGGACGACGGATCACGGCGGTGCCGATTCCCCGTAGCGTGCTGGCCACCTGCGGCGAGGAGCTGCACGTCCTGGCGGACGCCCTGCGCGACGAGCGCCGGACGGTGGATGCCGGGACGCTGCGCGAGCTGCGGCACGTGCTCACGCACGGAGCGACGTCGCCGCTGTACGACGGCAGCCACCCGATCCGGGCGCTGCACACGCTGGTCGCGATCGAGTCGCGGTTCGGCGACGCCACGGCCTGCGCCGCGTAGCCGCAGGAAAGCCCGGAACCGGTCGAGCGGCCGGTTGAAACGGCTGCTGGCAATCTGTAAGGTTGTGCGGTTCGGTACGAGAGGGGGAACCGTGTCGCACTGGCAGGATGGCTTCACGAAGCAGGGCTTGGCCGGGATGGTCGAGCGGGCTCCGACGGTGCGGATGTCGCGTGGCCAGGCACTCCGGCGAGGCGCTGCGGCGGTCGGCGCCGTGGGGGCGGTGGGGTTGCTGGATGCCGCTCCGGCGCTCGCGCACTGGGGAGCACAGCCGCGCCCGATCCCGGGTGGCTTCGACGAGAACTTCAACCTCGTCCCGAAGCACCCGTTCATACACGTGCTGCCCCCGGCTCTGGGATTCGAGATGTCGACCATCACCGACTTTCGCGGCAGGATCGCCGCCGGCGAGACGCAGGGCACCGCGCGTGGCAGCGACGGCACCACCTACTCGTTCGACGCCGACATGCGCTTCATGCAGGGCACGTACGTCGCTCGCGATGGGCGCAGGCGCGTCGGGTCGTTCGGCTTCGTCTGAATCGATCTCTTCACGGGCGCCGTGGGCGACCTGACGACACAGGTTCATGATTTCGAGCCGGGCATCAGGGCATCCGGCCTGTTCTGGACGATCGCGATGTCCCGCGACGCGATGGAGGGTCACGTGCGAACCGGCCGAGCTCGGTTTCACCGGCGGCATCTGGCGGTTCCCGACTTCCACGACTTCCTGAACGCGGTCTCGCCGTCGCCGGCCTCACAGCCGGGTCACGTCAGCTTTGACGTGCACTGGCGCGGAGACCCGCACGACAAACAGTGGATACGCGACAGGACGTTCGGCTTCGAAGGGGAGTTCGTGCCCTGCGAGGTGACCATCGAGTTCCGTGTCAAGGACGACCACAGCGACGTCGTCTACACCTCAGTCGGACACGGTCAGACCACCGTCGGCGGTGCCATCGGGTTCGAGCGAAACGGCGTCTTCGCACGCGGGTAGGCCGTGATCCCGCGAGGGGTGCGCCGTCCTCGACGGACACGCGCGCGCCGATCTAGGATGCGAGCCTGATGCTGGAAAGCCTGGCTCATACCATCCTGCGCCATCGCAAGCTGGTCGTGGCGGTCTGGGTCGTCCTGACCGCAATCGGCGGATTCGCCGCCCCGAAGGCCGCCAACCGGCTGCTGACGACCTTCTCGATCCCAAGCTCGCAGTCCTACCAGCACAACCAGCGGATCGTCCAGACGTTCGGCAACGGCGACCAGAACCCGATGGTGCTGGTGTTCCACGACCCGTCCGGTGACGTCACGCAGGCCCCCGGCATCCAGGCCGCCATCGATGCCGCGCTCAAGCAGAACCCCGGCGCCCGGGTCAGTTCGTACTTCAACACCGGCGCCGACTCCCATGTGTACGTCTCCAAGGACGGGCACACCATGTTCGCGGCCATCTACCCGGTCGGTGCCAACGGCTTCGGCTCGGGCGGCACGATCGCGGCCACCCAGCAGGCGATCGCGGCGAACGCCCCGTCCGGGGTGCAGGCATCGGTCAGCGGCCTGGACGCGCTGGAGCAGGCCGCCGGCAACGGCGCCAGCGGTGGTCCCAGCATCCTGGTCGAGGTCGCGATCGGCGCGCTCGGCGCCCTCATCATCCTGCTGTTCGTGTTCGGCACGCTGCCTGCGGTGGCGATGCCCCTGATCGTCGCGATGGCGTCGATCCTGAACACCTTCACCCTGATCCTGCTGCTCACCTACGTCACCGATGTGTCGGTGATCGTGGAGTTCCTGGTGGCGCTGGTCGGTCTCGGCGTCGCCATCGACTACTCGCTCCTGTTCATCTTCCGCTTCCGCGAGGAGCTGGCCGCCGGCCGCTCCACCGAGCACGCGCTGGTCGAGACGATGATCCACGCCGGTAAATCGGTGGTGGTATCCGGCTCGACGGTCGGTATCGGGCTGCTGAGCATGGTGATACTGCCGATCCCGTTCATCCGCTCGATCGGCGTCGCGGGGCTGCTGATCCCGATCGTGTCGGTGATCGCCGCCTGCACGCTGCTGCCGGCCATGCTGGCGATCATCGGCACCCGCATCAACCGGGTGCGGGTGATGCCGCGCCGCTTCATCTCTCAGGCCGACCCGGACGTCGGCCCGTGGGCGCGGTGGGCGCGCCTGGTCACCCACCATGCGGGTGTGATGGCCACGCTCGGCATCGCCATCGTGGTGATCGTGATGATCCCCGCGATCTCGCTCAACCCCGGCGACGCGCTGGCCAAGAACATGCCGGGAAGCGGGCCGGCGATCACCGGGCGCGACCAGCTCGTCGCCGCCGGCATCTCGGCGGGTGCGCTGTCCCCGATCGCGATCACGGTGCAGGGCGCCACGCCGGCACAGATCCCGACGATCGTCGCGGCGGTCGGCAAGTCGGAGGGCATCGCCGGCGCCTCGGCGCCGCAGGGGTGGAGCCGCAACGGCCTTACCGTGATCGAGGCCGTGCCTGCGACCGATTCCGCCAGCTCCGACGCCTACGGCGCGATCGCCACGCTCGAGAACACCACGCTGCCGGGGCTGGAACGGCAGCTGGGTGGTGGCGTCAGCCTCGGTACCGCCGGTGGGCCGCCGCAGTCGCGCGACTTCGAGCACACCGTCTACGACAACTTCCCGTACCTGCTGCTGTTCGTGGTGGTGCTCACCTACCTGCTGCTCGCGCGCGCGTTCCGCTCGCTGGTGCTGGCGCTGAAGGCGGTGATCCTGAACCTGATCTCGCTGACGGCGGCCTACGGGATCATCGTGTTCATCTTCCAGCAAGGTCATGGCAGCAAGCCGATCTGGAACATCGACCCGACCGGCGTGATCATCTCGTGGATCCCGCTCATGATCTTCGCGTTCCTGTACGGCATCTCGATGGACTACGAGGTGTTCATGCTGACGCGCATGCGCGAGATCTACGACGACGTCGGCAACACCAATCGCGCCATCGAGCTCGGCCTCGCCCGCACCGGCAAGCTGGTGACCAGCGCCGCCCTGATCCTGATGTTCTCGTTCCTGGTGCTGTCCAGCAGCCCCGGCGTGGACGTGAAGCAGTTCGGCATCGGGCTGGCGGCCGGCATCATCTTCGACGCGACCGTGATCCGCGCGCTGCTGGTGCCCTCGCTGATGCGGTTGATGGGCGAGTGGAACTGGTGGATGCCGCGGCCGGCGGCACGGTTGCTGTTTCTGCATCCCGACGAGCCGGCCGGCGCCATCGAGTCCTGACCGGGTGGGCTGCGGACGCTAAGCGCGACCTCGCCCCCGCGCCGACAGACATACCCACATGGCGGTGATCGCACCCAAGCCCTTCTACCACCCGGCCCGCTACCTGCCGCGGTTCCACTGGGAGCTGCTGGCCTGCGGCGCCCGTGGACACGTGCTGGTCGGCACCGACGTCCGCGAGGTGACCGAGCGAGACAGCGTGATCGTGCGCGAGATAGACGGCGTGCGTTGGCACCGCTGCCTGCGCTGCGACGCCTGGGTGCCGCTGGCGCCTCCCGACGCCCCTGTGCGCGACCGGGTGCCGGCTCACGCAGAGATCGAGCTGCCGCCGCGGGGCCGCGCGATGCGCGACCTGATCGTGTTGCGGTTGATCGCGATCGACCGCTTCATCCACTTCATCGTGCTGGCCGCGCTGGCGGGTGCGGTGTTCGTGTTCGCGAACGACCAGGCCCACCTGCGCCGCCTCTACGACACGGCGCTGCGGGCGATCGAAGGCGTCAACAACGGGCCCTTGCCCCGGCATCATGGTCTTCTGGGAGAGGCCGACAGGCTGTTTCACGCCGACTCGAACACGCTCTACCTGATCGCCGGCGGGCTCGGCCTGTACGCGCTGGTGGAGGGGGTGGAGGCGGTCGGGCTGTGGCTGATGAAACGCTGGGCCGAGTACCTGACGTTCATCGCCACCGGCGCCTTCCTGCCCTACGAGCTGAGCGAGCTCGTGAGCGGCCCCAGCGTGCTCAAGGTGGGAGCGACCGTGATCAACCTGGCCGTGCTCGGCTACCTGTTGTTCTCGAAACGGCTGTTCGGCGTCCGCGGCGGCGCCGCGGAGGAGGAGCGGATCCGCTACTCGGAGTGCGGGTGGGACGCGCTCGAGCGATCCACGCCGGAGCTGATCGCGGGCGGCGCCGGGGGCGGCCGGCTGCGGCGTCATCGGTAGGCCTACGGACTTGATGCTGTGGCTGCTGTGGACAGGCGGTGTCGCGTCTCGTCCGCGGCCAGTACCGCCAGGATCGCAAGCACGCAGGCGGCGAGCGCCAGAGATGTGAGCGTGCCCCCGAGCGACGCCAGCGCGAGGACGGCAACCATGGCGACCACCCGCTTGCGGCTGATGTTGTGGATCATGCGCAGCCGAAACAGGGTGTGGCCCACCAGGTACAGCGCCGGGCCTCCCAGGATCACGGCCAGCTCCACGCCCGACGGGTAGGCGCCGGGGTGTGCGATCACGAGTTCGTCGCCTACAGCGACGACGATGATGCCCGCCACGATCGGGATGTGCAGGTAGGTGTAGGCGTCCCGCGCCAGCCTGCCGCTGTCGTGAGACTGCGAGAGGAATCGCTGCGCGCGCCATCCGACCTCGTCGAAGTAGAGCCACCACAGCGCCGCGGACGTGCCGAACGCCACCATCAGCGCCGCCCCGTTCGCGAAGTCCAGCACCAGCGACGAGGCGGTGGCGCCGGTGACGACGATCGACTCGCCCAGCGCGATGATGATGAACAGCTGGAACCGCTCGGCGAAGTGCGCCGCCTCGATCTCCCACTCGGTGGTCCCGGAGCGCCCCAGCCGGGGCGTCCAGTAGCCCACGGACGGTGCTACGTAGTCGACCGCCAGCGCCGCGATCCACAGCCAGGTGCGGGCGCCCGACGGCGCGAACCCGCCGGCCAGCCACAGCACCCCCGAGACCAGGCTCCAGGCCAGGATCCTGCGGAACACGATGTAGAAGGAGTTGTCGCGTGGCGTCGCGTAGACGTTGAAGGCGTTTCGCGCCACCTGCAGCAGGACGTAGGAGCAGGCGAACAGCGTCGCCAGCCTCCCGAAGGCCTCGGGGATGGCGACCGCCATCAGCAGGCTGGAGGCCATCACCACCAGCAGCACCAGCCGCACAAGCACCGACTCGGGATCGAACCAGTTGGTCATCCAGGTCGTGTAGATCCAGGCCCACCAAACGACCAGCAGCAGGAACAGCGTCTGCACGGCACCGTGCAGCGTCAGGTGGTGCAGCAGCAGATGGCTGAGCTGCGTCACTGCGAACACGAACACCAGGTCGAAGAACAGCTCCAGCCAGGTCGCCCGTTGCTCCTCGCCGGTCTTCTGGCGGAAGTGACGTGAGCTGCTCACCGCCGGACCATACCCATCGCGGGGCCGGCCGGCCGGCGCCCCGGTGGCGTGTACCGTCCGTTCGGAGATGTGGCGAAGCGTGGCACTGACAGTGACCGTGGCTGCGGTGGCGGCGGGATGCGGCCTGGGCGGTGGCAGCGGAGCCGACTCGACCGGGGGCGGCGCGTCCGCCGGGAGCACGTCGGCCGGCCCTCCCTACCACTCGGTGGTCGTTCGCGGCACCCGCACGTTCTCAACCGACGACCTGGCTGTGCCGCTGACCGTGCACTGCCCGCAGGCCGGGCCGGGTGGCTTCACGCAGGTGCTGAACGACCCGTGGAAGGCCGGCATGAACGGGATCTACCATGGCGCCAACGGCAGCGGCATGGTGTTCGCCGTGGATGACTCCGGCACGGTTCGGATCAGCTGTTGATTCAGCTGATCGGCGCTCCCTTTGACGGCTTCGGTCGGGTTGGGCACCAGGCCCGCGCTGCCGAGGCGCTGCGCGACGCCGGCCTGGAAGGTGCCTTCGGTGAGCGTGACGTTGGGCGCACCGAGCTCGCGTTGCCGGCCGCCGACCCGGGTCGTGCCGCAGGATCGGGGCTGATGAACGAGGCGGCCCTGCTGTCGCTGGCCGAGGCGCTGCACGAGCACGTTGGCACGGCGCTGGCCGCCGGTCGCTTCCCGATCGTCTATGGCGGTGAGTGCTCGGTGCTGCTGGGCGCTGTGACCGCCCTGCGCGACCGCAACGGCCGGGCCGGCCTGGTCTTTGTCGACGGTCATGAGGACACGACGCCGCTGGATGTATCGCCCGACGGTGAGGCGGCGAACATGGAGGTGGGGCTGCTGCTGGGCATCACCGGGCAGCTCGCGCCCGCGCGGTTGCGCCGCCATCTGCCGGCGCTCGAACCGGAGGCGCTGGCCATGCTCGGTCCCCGCGACCATGCCCTGCGCCGAACGCTGAATCTCGCAAGCCTGGCCGACCGCGGCGTGTCGTTACGTGGCCACGATGCGATTGCGGCCGATCCCGCCCAAGCCGCGCGCGAGGCCGTCGCGCATGTTCGGCACTCCGCGCCGGCATGGTGGCTGCACACCGACCTCGACGTGCTCGCGCAGGACATCTTCACCGCCGGCCGGGTGCCCGACGACGAGGACGAGCCGGGTGGTCTCGACTGGCAACAGCTGACCGAGCTCACACGCGCCGCGCTCGAATGCGGCGGCTGTGCCGGATGGAGCATCGCGATCTATGACCCGGAGCAGGATCCCGATGGTACGGAGGCGAGACGCATCGTTCAGTACGTGACCGACGTCGCGGGTTCGCACCCCGATCTGGCCTGACCGGCCCGAAGGTCTCGAAGCTTTCCGGGTTTCTGCTCGGCCTACCTACCGGGTCGCGACGAACTACCTGCCGCTGTTCATCTTTGCGACGTAACTGCCTTCGGACTGAGAGTGCGTGGGATCCATGTTCGGCTGCCGATACTCCGTCTCGAGCGAGCCGCGGTTCCCCGGCGGCTGCAACCTGCGTCCGACTCTCCGTAACAGCGCTATGACCTTCATACCCACAGTGTAGGGCCTCGCTTACGGCACGACAAGATTAGTACGAAATGCTACATAGTCCAATGTATTTGTGCCTCTAGCCTTTACAGTCGGCCGTACTGGGCGTAGCCTCCCCTCGGCAACGGCTCCACAAGGGGGAACTATGAGACGAACGGCACTCACGTTCGCACTTGCCATCGCAGCGCTGCTGGCGCTTTCCGGCACCGCATCCGCTGCGACCTGGCACGTGTGGCCTGGGCATTCGATCCAGCGCACGATCCGGCACGCGTCGC
>DATNEO010000015.1:0-9683 GCA_035553035.1 Gaiellales bacterium
CGACCTCGAGCGGATCGGCAAGCAGCAGGGCATCGACTTCGCGGCGCTGATGAACTCCGGCAACAGCGATCCGACACAGGTGCTGACGTACCTCGACGCCACATCCCACACCGTCGTGAACCTGGGCCATGCCACGGTCGAGGGCGTCGCCACCACCCACTACCACGCCGACATCGACCTCTCCAGGGCGATGCGGGTGATGGTCGCGCGCGCCCCGGTCGGCCAGCGCAAGGCCGTCCGCTCGACGTACCGCACCCTGCTGCAGGAGAGCGGCACCACCAGCTACCCGGTGGACGTGTGGGTGGACGCGGACGGCTACGTCCGCCAGATGCACATGTCGGTGCCGATGCCGGTGGCGCAGTCGTCGATGGACATGACCATGAAGCTGTCGCACTTCGGCGCGCCCGTGCACATCACGCCGCCGCCCGCCTCGCAGGTCACCGACCTCGCGTCGCTGGCGGCCCGCGGCAGCTGAGCCATAGAGTCGGTCGCATCTGACGAGGGAACCACGGGGGCGCCGCCGTGCGGCGGCGCCCCCGGAACCTCAGGCCAGCGCCTTGGCCTTGAGGGCGTCGAACTCCGACTGGTTGATGGCGCCGCTGTCCAGCAGCTCCTTGGCCTTTGCGATCTCGGCGGCGGCGCCGCCGGATCCGGCCACGTTCTGGACGTAGCTGTCGAACTCGGCCTGCGACTGCTGCACGCTCTGCACGTTGCGCTGGGCCATCGACTCCGAGTTGGTGATCATGTAGGCCAGCAGGCCGATCAGCGGGATGCACAGCAGGAAGAGCAGCCACGCCGCCTTCTTGCCCCCCGAGGCGTCGTGCCGGCGGAAGATGTCCACGATCACCTGGAACAGCATCATGAAATAGATCACCATGAAGAAGATCACAAGCAGCGACCAGAGAAACTCTCCGAGGCTCAGGATCATGCACACGCTCCTTTAGGTATTGGTCCGGCGCCCGGCCGGTGCATTGCGGTTTGTACCACGTGCCGCGGTATCCTTGGCGGCCCGTCGCCTCTTCGAAAGGATGCGTCTCGTGGCCGACACGAAGATCGTTCTGCCCGACAGCGAGATACCGCGCAGCTGGTACAACATCCTCGCGGACGCCCCCCACCCGCCGCAGCCGCCGCTGCACCCGGGCACCGGCCAGCCGATCGGGCCCGACGACCTGGCGCCGCTGTTCCCCATGGATCTGATCCTGCAGGAGGTCTCCACCGACCGCGAGATCCCGATCCCCGAAGAGGTGCTGGACGTGCTGTCGCTGTGGCGGCCGACGCCGCTGCATCGCGCCAAGCGGCTGGAGCGGGCGATCGGCACCGCGTCGCGCATCTACTACAAGTACGAGGGCGGGTCGCCGGCCGGGTCGCACAAGCCCAACACCGCCGTCGCGCAGGCCTTCTACAACGCCCGCGCCGGCCGCACGCGCCTGGCCACCGAGACCGGCGCCGGCCAGTGGGGCAGCGCGCTGGCCTTCGCCTGCCAGGCCTTCGGCCTCGAGTGCAAGGTCTACATGGTCAACATCTCCTACCAGCAGAAGCCCTACCGGCGGGTGATGATGGAGACCTGGGGCGCGCAGGTGGTCGCCAGCCCGTCGCCGGACACGAACGCCGGCCGCAACATCCGCGAGCGCGACCCCGAGTCGCTGGGCAGCCTCGGCATCGCCATCTCGGAGGCGGTCGAGGACGCCGCGACGCGCGAGGACACCAGCTACTCGCTGGGTTCGGTGCTGAACCACGTGCTGCTGCACCAGACCGTGATCGGCCAGGAGGCACAGCGGCAGCTGGCGCTGGCCGGCGAGACCGGCATCGACGTGGTGGTGGGATGCGTCGGCGGCGGCTCCAACTTCGCCGGCCTCGCGCTGCCGTTCGTGGGGGACAAGATCGCGGGCGCCGAGATCGAGATCATCGCGACGGAGCCGGCGGCCTGCCCGACGCTGACCCGCGGGCCGTTCGCCTACGACTTCGGTGACACCGCCCAGCTGACGCCGCTGGTGCCGATGCACACGCTCGGCCACGACTTCGTGCCCCCCGGCATCCACGCCGGCGGGCTGCGCTACCACGGGGTGGCGCCGATCGTCTCGCAGCTGCTGCTGGACGACCTGATCCGGGCCGAGGCCTACACGCAGAACGACTGCTTCGCCGCCGCCCTGCGGTTCGCCCGTAGCGAGGGCATCATCCCGGCGCCGGAGAGCTCACACGCGATCAAGGGCGCGATCGACGCCGCCAAGCGGGCCGACGAGTCGGGCACCTCGCAGGCGATCCTGTTCAACCTGTCCGGGCACGGGCACTTCGACATGGCCGCCTACGAGTCGTACCTGCACGGCAGCCTGGAGGACTTCGAGCTGCCCGAGGAGGAGATCCAGCGGGCGCTGCGGGCGATCGAGCCGCTGCCCAAGCCGGCCGGCGCGTCCGCCTGACGGCGCCCTTCGTAAAACGCGCTAGGAGGTCCTGGCGTTCAGTGGCACCAGTACTCCGGCAGGGGACGGCGCGGATCACCCGGTTCCGTATTCGCCGGATCCGCCTCCCAGCCTACGGCAAGCGGGGCGCGATCGCGAGCTCAGGCCGGATCGGCGTTGCCCGGCTGCGACGTCAGCACAGGCGACGGGAGCGTCTTCTTCTTCAAGGTGGACGGGTCGACCGGCCGGTCGCCGTGCTTGCCCACCCGGATCGCCCGGTGCAGCGCGCTGCCCTGCACCAGCTGCTTCCAGGTCAGAAACCAGACCGTCCAGCCGTTGCCCCAGGCGCCGCCGCGGGGGCTGCCGGTGACCGTCACCGGATCGCCCGGTACCGCCCAGTTGTAGTAGGTCTCGGCGTTGGCCGGCGACAGGTTCACGCAACCATGGCTGACGTTCGTGAAGCCCTGCTCGCCCACCGACCAGTACGCGTCATGCATGTAGTCGCCCGACCACGTGAACCTGACCGAGAACGGCACCATCAGGTCGTACCCGGGTCCCTTCATCTCCACCGGGTTGCCCTTCTCGATGGTCAGGTACGTGCCGTTGGGCGTGTCGTCGCCGGGCTTGCCGGTGCTGATCGGCCAGGTTGCGTACAGCTTCTTGTGGCGGTAGATCTGGACGTGGTGCTCGGTCGTGCTGGCGACCGCGATCAGCGAGTCGCCGATCGTGAACACCTGCTTCAGCGTATGCGTGCCGTAGACGCCGGGAGCAGCCTCGACGCCGTCCAGGTCGCCCTCGAAGTGCACGGTCGTGTGCTCGGGCCAGTAGTTCCGGGGCCTGAAGTAGACGGTGCTGTCGCCGTCCCAGTACCAGGCGCCGGTGACGGGCTTGGACGCGGTCACGTGCAGCGCCCGCTCGACCGCTCGCCGGTTCGTGACCGGGTGGTCGAACGTGAGGGTGATCGGCATCCCCACGCCGTAGGTGCCGTGGGCGGCTTCGAAGATGGTGGTGTTCTCGACCTGGCGCGGCGCCAGCGTGCGGAACCTGCTGGTCGCGGTGACCGTGTGGCCGGCGGCGTCAACCGCCGTCGCGTGCACGGTGTAGCGGGTGGCGGTGTGCAGCGTGGTTCGGCTGATCCAGACCGTGTGGCCATGCTTCAGCTTCCCGGTCAGCGGGTCGCCGGGAGCGCCGGCCGTGACGCCGGTGAGCCTGCCGTTGGTGACGCTGACCATCACCGTCTTGCCCGGAGGCACCCGCCGGTGGCCGTTGGACGGCTTGATCGAGAACTGCACGGCCGGGGTCGCCGGCGGCGCCGAGACGCCCCCGGCCTGGGGCGGTGCGCCCGCCGTCATGCCGCTGCTGCATGCCCCCGCAACGGCCACCATGCCCGCCATGACCACGGCGGAGACCGGGGCGCGAAGTCTGCTGGTGATGCTGGCCACGCGCCATAGAGTACCGGCAGTATCGACCGGCACAAAGCCGGCTGGCCCACCGATACACAACCGATCACGACCGCGGCCGCCGCTGATCGCTCTCCGCCAGCCGGGCGAGCAGCAGCGTCGCCTCGGCCAGCAGGCGCCGCTCGCGCTCCGTCAGGTCGCGCTCGATGGCGTTGGCCAGCCAGCCCTCGCGGCGGCGGCGATCCTCCGCCACGGCCCTGCGGCCGGCCTCGGTCAGCGTGACCACGACCAGGCGCCGGTCGACGGCGTGGGGGCCGCGTTCGACCAGCCCGCGGTCGGCCAGCCAGGCGACGGTGCTCGCCATCGACTGGGGCCGCACACGCTCGTCGGCCGCGAGGTCGCTGATCGAGGCCGGGCCCAGCCGGTCGAGCCGGCCGAGCACCGTCACCTGGCTCAGCGTGAGGTCGCGCCGCTCCTCCCGCAGGCGGCGGATCAGCTGGCCGATCACGACCCGCAGGTCGCTTGCGAGGATCGATGGCTCGATCATCATTACAGCCTATCTTAACAGTTTGCCTGTAGACTTCGACGCATGGATTCCGACCGCTACAAGTGGATCGCCTTGTCCAACACCACGCTCGGTGTTCTGCTGGCGACCCTCGATGCCTCCATCATCCTGATCGCCATGCCGAACATCTTCCGCGGCATCAAGCTCGATCCGCTGGTGCCGGGAAACAGCTTCTACCTGCTGTGGATGATCCTCGGCTACCTGGTCGTGACGAGCGTTCTGATCGTCAGCCTGGGGCGGCTGGGCGACATGTACGGCCGCGTGCGCATCTACAACCTCGGCTTCGTGATCTACACCGTGGCCTCGCTGCTGCTCGCGATCGACTGGATGACCGGCACCTCCGGCGCCGCCTACCTGATCGGGTTCCGGATCGTGCAGGGCATCGGCGGCGCCTGCCTGCTGGCCAACGCGGCCGCCATCATCACCGACGCCTTCCCCGCCAACCAGCGCGGACTGGCGCTCGGCATCAACAACATCGTCGGCGTCAGCGGCATGTTCGTGGGGCTGGTGCTGGGCGGGTTGCTGGCGCCGATCGACTGGCGGCTGGTGTTCCTGATCTCGGTGCCGATCGGCCTGTTCGGCACCGTCTGGGCGTACCTCAAGCTGGAGGAGCGAAGCGTGCCGCGGCGGGCTCCGATCGACTGGTGGGGCAACGTCACGTTTGCGCTGGGTCTGGTGCTGGTGATGGTGGCGGTCACGTACGGCATCCGCCCGGCCAATGGTCACCCCACCGGCTGGACGAGCCCCAAGGTGCTGGCACTGATGGCCGGCGCGACGGTCAGCCTGATCGCCTTCGCGATGATCGAACGGCGCGTGGCACATCCCATGTTCCGGCTCCAGCTGTTCCGGATCCGGGCGTTCACGTTCGGCACGCTCTCGACGTTCCTGTCGGCGGTCGCGCGGGGCGGCCTGATGTTCATGCTGATCATCTGGCTGCAGGGCATCTGGCTGCCGCAGCATGGCTACAGCTTCGAGCAGACGCCGCTTTGGGCCGGCATCTTCATGCTGCCGCTGACGGCCGGGTTCCTGATCGCGGGGCCGACATCGGGGTTCCTCTCCGACCACTTCGGCGCGCGCCCGTTCGCGACCGCCGGCATGATCGGCGCGGCTATCAGCTTCGGCCTGCTGATGCTGCTTCCGACCAACTTCTCCTATCCCACGTTCGCCGGCATCCTGCTGCTGAACGGCCTTTCGATGGGCATGTTCGCCTCGCCCAACCGGGCCGCGGTGATGAACAGCCTGCCCGCCAGCGACCGCGGCGCCGGCGGCGGCATGAATCAGACCTTCCAGAACTCGGCGCAGGTGCTCTCGATCGGCATCTTCTTCACGCTCATGATCCTGGGCCTGGCCTCCACGCTGCCCGAGACGATGCTGGGCGGCCTGCAGGCGCACGGCGTCCCGCACACCACGGCGGAGCGGATCGCGCACCTGCCGCCGGTCTCGATCCTGTTCGCCGCGTTCCTCGGCTACAACCCGATCCAGCACCTGCTGGGCTCACACGCCGTGGCCGCGCTGTCGCCGCACGACCAGGCGGTGCTGGTCGGCCACTCGTTCTTCCCGGATCTGATCTCGGGCCCGTTCCGCGACGGCCTGCACGCGGCGTTCACGTTCGCGATCGCGGCCTGCCTGGTGGCGGCGGCGGCGTCGCTGGCCCGCGGCGGCGTCCCCGGCCGGGCCGACCAACCGGCGCCGGCGCGGAAGCCGGTGAGCACGCCCGAGCGCTCGCTCAGCGAGTCGCGGTCGCGGTGACGTGCGTCTGCTGCATCGTCACCGCTGACCGCCCTCGATCAGTGCGCGGCCGCCGCAGCCTCGGCGTCCGTGGCGCTCTGGTCGCTCCCGAACGGCGCATCCTCGGTGCGGATCACCATCGCTACGCGCCGAGTACAACGAGCCGGAGGCCCGCTCGGCGGCGGAACCACCGCGTCGCGCCTGAACAGTTCTTAACTAAACCTACAGACAAAGGGAGATAACCTTCCTGGGAGCACCTACCAGGAGGCATCCCATGTCGAGCTCCCCCAACGTGGTACCCGCCCGCTTCCGCTTCGGGCGCAATCCCGACATCGCGATCGGGCAGAGCTCCGTCATCCACGCCGACGAGCTGATGCTGCGGCGCTGGTACCGCCACCACGACCGCAGGGGAGATCTCACACGCTCCGAGCTCGCACTGCTGGTCGAGGACCTCTCGGCACACCCAGAGCTGTGGCGGCACCTGCTGCACCGATCGCCGGACGAGCGCCACTACGTGCAGATGTTCTTGGACGCGCACGTCGAGATCTGGCTGATCTGCTGGTGCCCGACCCTGGAGACGGGCTTCCACGACCACGGCGGCAGCCGCGGCGCGGTGGCGGTGGTGCAGGGCATGCTCACCGAGACGCTGCCCAACATCGGCGGGGAGCACCCCCGCTCGCTGTACCGGACAGACGACTGCTTCTCGTTCGGCGCGTCGCACATCCACGACGTCCAGCACGCCGCCGGCGATCCGGCCGCGTCGCTGCACGCCTACTCGCCGCCCCTGGGCGAGATGGGCTTCTACGAGCCGGACGACGGCGGCACCCTGACGCGGCGGCCGGGCGACAGCGACGAGGAGTTCTGCTGACGGTCCGGCTCAGGCGACCCGGCTCGGCTCCGGCGCCGGCGAATCGCCGCGTGCCCGCGCCACGGTGACCAGCGCGATCACCAGGTAGAAGCCGGCCGCGGCGTTGGGAGCGAAGATCGCAAGCACGGTGGCGCCCACGTAGAGGCCGATGTTGGGCGTCGAGCGGTTCGTGATCGCGCGGATCTCCTCCTCCGTGACCTCTGGCCGCAGCAGCTTGGGGTCGCGCACGACCGTGCGCCACAGCGCTGCCAGCGCCACCGAGACGAGCAGCAGCGACGCGCCGTAGAAGATCACCGCCACCCGCTCGGCGTTCGCGTCAGGTCGTTCATCGCCGACTCGGGCACGTGCAGGTCGAGCACCAGCAGCGTGACCGCGATCGCGAATACGCCGTCGCTGAACGCCTCCGTCCGGCCCCCGGCCCATCGCGCACCGCCTGGGCCGCCGGCGCCGGAAGATGGCGTGGTGGGCCAGCCAGATGCCGCCGATCGTGACGAAGCCCTCCTCGCCCGCCCCTAGGCGGTTCCCAGGAAACCCTAAGGTTCGGCTCATAGCCTGAAGACAGGATGCAGAACGAGACACCCCGCATACTGGTGGTCGACGACGAGGAATCGATCACGCAGCTGGTCTCGACCGTGCTGCGCTACGAGGGTTTCGAGGTCGAGTGCGCCGCCAGCGGCCGCGCGGCCATGAAGCTGACCGACCGCTTCCGGCCCGACCTGATCGTGCTGGACGTGATGCTGCCCGACCTGGACGGCTTCGAGGTCTACCGGCGGATGGCGGCGACCGAGCCGCGCGTGCCGGTGCTGTTCCTGACCGCGAAGGACCAGAGCGCCGACCGCGTGCATGGGCTCACGCTGGGCGCAGACGACTACGTCGGCAAGCCGTTCAGCCTGGAGGAGCTGGTCGCGCGCGTGCGTGCGATCCTGCGCCGCACCCAACCGGACGCGGCCGGCGGGTCGCAGTCGCGGGTCGCCTACCACGACCTCTCGATCGACGACGACGCGCACGAGGTGCGCCGCGGCGACCGGCTGGTTCAGCTGACGCCGACCGAGTACAACCTGCTGCGCTACCTGCTGGTGAACGCCGGCCGCGTCGTCAGCAAGGCACAGATCCTCGACCACGTCTGGCGCTACGACTTCGGCGGCGACTCGAGCGTGGTCGAGACCTACATCAGCTACCTGCGCAAGAAGATCGACCAGCCCGGCGAGCCGCGCCTGATCCAGACGGTGCGCGGGTTCGGCTACGCGATCCGGCTTCGGACCGGCTGACGTGCGCTCGCCCCGGCGCATGACGCTGCGGCTGCGGCTATCGATGCTGGCGGTGGTGCTGGTCGCGGCCGGCCTGCTGGCGGCGGGGATCGCCACCCGCTACGAGCTTCGCGGCTTCCTGATCGACCGGGTCGACAGCCAGCTGCGTTCCGCCGCCGGCCCCGTCTCGCTCTACTTCCTGCGCGGCGACACCGACCACGGTGCACAGCAGCAGGTGCAGAACGCCTTGCCGCGCGGCAGCTACGCGGCGGTGGTCGCCCCCGACGGCTCGGCGCTGGCATCTCTGTACTTCGACGAGGGTCAGGTACCCGCGAATCTGAAGCACGAGGCGACCCAGGCGCCGCTGGGGACGTCCACCCAGGACGACTATCGCGTGTACGTGATGCCCGGCCAGGCCGACGGCGGCTCCACCCCGGTCCGGCTCGCGATCGCGACACCGCTTCACGACGTCAACTCGACGCTCAACCAGCTGGCGATGCTGGAGCTGCTGGTCGGCCTGATCGTGCTGGCGGTGGTGGCGGCGATCGCGTTCTGGCTGGTGCGCCGCGAGCTGCGGCCGCTGGTGCGGATCGAGGACACGGCCGCGGCGATCGCGGGCGGCGACCTCACGCAGCGCGTCCCGGAGGAGGCACCCGGTACCGAGATCGGTGACCTGGCCCGCTCCCTGAACGCGATGCTGGCCCAGATCGAGCAGGCCTTCGAGCAGCGGCGGCAGTCGGAGGAGCGGCTGCGGCGGTTCGTGTCCGACGCGTCGCACGAGCTGCGAACGCCGCTGACATCGGTGCGCGGCTTCGCCGAGCTGTTCCACCGCGGCGCGGCCGGCCGGCCCGACGACCTGGCGCTTGCGATGAGCCGGATCGAGTCGGAGGCGGAGCGGATGGGCGTGATCGTGGAGGATCTGCTGCTGCTGGCCAACCTCGACCAGGGACGGCCGCTGGGGCAGGAGCAGTTCGACCTGGAGGCGGTGCTGGCCGAGATGGTGGCCGATCACGCCATGCTGCACGCCGACTGGCCGATCAGCTTCAGCTCGAGCGGCGGCTCCGACCTGGTCGGTGACGAGCTGCGAATCCGCCAGGCGGTCGCGAACCTGCTGGCCAACGCCCGCGCCCACACGCAGCCCGGCACCAGCATCGCCGTGACGCTGGCGACGGCGGGCGACGACCGCACGGTCGAGGTCAGCGACACCGGGCCGGGCATCGCCGCCGACGACCTGCCGCACCTGTTCGAGCGCTTCTACCGCGTGGATGCGTCGCGCGCCCGCCGCAGCGGCGGCAGCGGGTTGGGGCTCGCGATCGTGCAGGCGATCGCCGAGGCCCACGGCGGATCGGTCGGCGTGACCAGCGTCGTGGGCGAGGGCGCGACGTTCACGATCGCGCTGCCGATCGCGGGCGCGACGAAGGCGACCCATAAGGACACGGGGCTGGCTTCAGCCTGAGCTACAGCTGCGTGGCTCCGTGC
>DATNEO010000016.1:0-4816 GCA_035553035.1 Gaiellales bacterium
GCTCGATCCACGGCCGGGCATGCGCGTGCTCGACCTGTGTGCGGCACCGGGCGGCAAGTCCGGGCAGCTGGCGGCGCTGATGGAGAACCGCGGCGAGCTGGTCTGCGTCGAACGCCACGCCGGACGGGCCGCGGAGCTCGATCGCACGCTGGCACGGTTCGGCGCCAGCTGCGCGCGGGTGGTGCGGTCCGACGTGCTGGAGTTCGCCGAGACCGGCTTCGACCGGATCCTGCTCGACCCGCCCTGCAGCGGCCTTGGAGTGCTGGCGGGACGCCCGGACGCGCGCTGGCGGCGAACACCGCAGGACGCCGCTGAGCTGGCAGGGCTGCAGCGGGCGATGCTCGGACACGCGCGCGGCCTGCTGGCACCCGAGGGCACGCTCGTCTACTCGGTCTGCACGCTCCGCCGCGACGAGTGTGAGGAAGTGCTGCCCGGCGGGGACTACCTGCTACCCCAGGCCGAGGGCAGCGACGGCTTCTACATAGCCGCCGCCGGCGCCTGAGCGACGGCGGCTCGGCGACGCCGAATGCAACGGCCTGCGTGACGCCTCCGTTGCCTGCGGCCGGGTTGCGGCAATGAAACGGCCGCCGTGCGCGATCGCGGCAGGCCCGCATGGCTGCGTCCATAGCGGCGACGCCCGCGCGGGACCGCAACACCGGCGCCTGGCACCGGTGTTGCCAACGCCGAGGTCACAGGGTGGCCGCCGAGGTGTCACGAGCGCTGCGCCTGAGCCGTGTCTGCGCATCGCACCCGAGCGCTTCACTATCCTGCCAGCGCATGCGGGAGTGGCCCTCTTCGGTCGAGGTGGCTCCGTCGATCCTGTCGGCGGACTTCGGCCGCATGCGCGAACAGGTCGACGAGGTGCTGGATGCGGGCGCCCGGGTCATCCACATCGACGTGATGGACGGCCATTTCGTCCCCGTGATCACCTTCGGGCCGAAGATGGTGGCCGACATCACCGAAACCATCCACGACCATGGCGGCTTCGCGGACGTGCACCTGATGATCGAGCAGCCGGAGCGCCACATCGACCAGTTTGCGGCCGCCGGGGCCGACAGCATCACGGTGCACGTCGAGACCTGCCCGCACCTGCACCGCACCCTCCACGCCATCCACGACCTCGGCTGCCGGGCCGGCGTGACGCTGAACCCGGCCACCCCGGTGGCGGCGCTCGAGGAGGCCGCACGGTACGCGGACGTGCTGCTGTGCATGAGCGTCAACCCCGGATTCGGCGGACAGGCCTTCATCCCCGCGACGCTCGACCGCCTCCCGCTCATGCGCGAGCTGGCCGAAGCGCGATCCGAGCCCGTCCAGGTGGAGGTCGACGGCGGCGTCGGGCCGACCACCATCGCCGACGTGCACCGTGCCGGCGCCAACATCCTGGTTGCCGGGTCGGCCGTCTTCTCGACGCCGGTGCCGGGCGACGCCTACCGCGAGCTGGTTTCCCTCGCGGCCGGCCACAGCCGGGTTTGATGAGCCCGGAGGATCTCCGGTACCTGGACCGCTGCCTCGAGCTGGCCGAGCTGGGCGCCCGCACCACAGCGCCGAACCCGATGGTCGGGTGCGTGCTCCTCCGCGACGGGGCCGTCATCGGCGAGGGCTGGCACGAGCGCCCGGGATTGCCGCACGCCGAGATGAACGCTCTGGCGGCGGCGGGCGACGCCTCCGGTGCCACCGCCTACGCCAGTCTCGAGCCGTGCGCGCACCACGGCCGCACGCCGCCCTGCGCCGACGCCCTGGTCGCGGCCGGGGTCGCCCGCGTGGTGATCGCGTCGATCGACCCGGACCCCCGCACCAACGGACAGGGCATCGAGCGGTTGCGCGCCGGCGGCGTCGAGGTCGAACTGGCCACGGGCGACATCGAGCGCCGGGCCCGCCGCCAGAACGCGGGCTTCCGCGCGCTGGTGCGGCTCGGGCGCCCGCACCTCACCTACAAGGCCGCCGTCAGCGTCGACGGCCGCGTGGCGGCCCCCGGCGGCGAGCCGCGCTGGATCTCCTCGCCGCAGAGCCGCGCGCTGGTGCACGAGTGGCGGGCACGGTCGGGCGCCGTCGCGATCGGCATCGGCACCGCGCTTGCCGACGATCCGACGCTGACCGCACGAGACTGCGTGCCGCCGGCGGAGCGCCAGCCGCTGCGGGTCGTGTTCGACCGCGCGGCGCGGCTGCCGGTCGGGTCGGCGCTGGTGCGGAGCGCCGGCGAGGGTGCGGTGGCGGTGGTGTGCCGGCCCGGCGCGCCGGGGATCGCCGCCCTCGCCGCGGCCGGCGTCGAGGCGATCGAGGCGAGCGACGCCGGCCAGGCGCTGGCCGAGCTTGGGCGCCGTGGCGTGGCGACGGTGCTGCTGGAGGGAGGCCCCACCCTTGCCGCGGCGCTCCAGGGCGAGGGCCTGGTCGACCGGCTGGCGCTGTTCGTGGCGCCGCTGGTGCTGGGTGCGGGACCGAACGCGCTGGAGGGCTGGCCCGCCATGCGGCTGGGCGAGCGGGAGCTCGAGCTGAGCAGCCGCCCGGTTGGCCCGGATACGCTGCTTGTGGCCGACGTGCACGAGGTCTGAGGAGGGGCAGAGATGTTCACCGGTATCGTGATCGAGCAGGGCGTGGTGGCGGAGCCACCGCCTCGGCTGCGGCTGCGCGCGCCCGGCATCGCCGCCGACGCCGCGCTCGGCGACTCGGTGGCCGTGGACGGCTGCTGCCTGACGGTCACCGAGGTCGACGGTGTCGTGCTCGGGTTCGACGCCGTGCCCGAGACGCTGCGGCGCACCAACCTGGGGCGCCTGCAGCCCGGCGACGAGGTCAACCTCGAGCCCGCTCTGCGCGCCGGCGACCGCATGGGCGGCCACCTGGTTCAGGGCCACGTCGACGCGGTCGGGTCGCTGCGTGACGTCGCCGCCGAGGCGGACGCGGTCAACATGACCTTCGCGGCACCCGAGCAGGTGCTGCGCTACGTGATCGAGAAGGGCTCGATCACGGTCAACGGCGTCGCACTGACCGTGACCGCGTTCGACGACGAGAGCTTCTCGGTGTCGGTGATTCCGCACACGCTGGCGGTCACCAATCTGGGTCGCCTGACCCCCGGCGACCAGATCAACCTGGAAGCGGACCTGTTCGGCAAGTACGTTGAACGGATGCAGGCCGGCCGAGCGTCACAAACCGGGTGATAGGCTGACGGCGATGACCGTGGATGAGACCTACCACAGGCTCTACCCCGACCTCGTGGGCTCGCCGTTCGCGGCGGTCGAGCAGGCCCTGGACGAGATGCGCGCAGGCCGCATGATCGTGGTGGTCGACTCGCCCGACCGCGAGAACGAGGGCGACCTGGTGATGGCGGCCGACTGCATCACGCCAGACGCCGTCAACTTCATGGCCCGCCATGCCCGTGGGCTGATCTGCCTGGCGCTGACGCCGGAGCGCTGCGATGAGCTGGGCCTGCCGATGATGACCGAGCGCAACCGCACCCAGTTCGGCACCGCCTTCACCGTCTCGATCGAGGCCAGTTCGGGCGTGTCCACCGGCATCTCGGCCGCCGACCGCGCGCACACCATCCAGGTCGCGGTCGACCCGGCGTCCCGCCCGGACGACCTCGTCCAGCCGGGGCACGTGTTCCCGCTGCGCGCGCAGCCCTACGGCGTGCTGGAGCGCACCGGCCAGACCGAGGCCTCCGTCGATCTCGCGCGGCTGGCCGGGTTCTCGCCGGCCGGCGTGATCTGCGAGGTCATGAACGAGGACGGATCGATGGCGCGGCTGCCCGATCTGATCCCCTACTGCGAGCAGCACGGCCTGAAGATGATCACCGTGGCCGACCTGATCGCCTACCGCCACCGCCGCGAGAAGCTGGTCGAGCGGATCGCGAGCGCCCAGATGCCGACCCGCTACGGCGACTTCGTGTCGCATGGTTATCGCTCGATGATCGACGGCCAGCACCACGTGGCCCTCGTGATGGGCGACGTGCGCGACGCACCGGACGTGCTGGTGCGCGTTCACTCCGAGTGCGTCACCGGCGACGTGTTCCACTCGCTGCGCTGCGACTGCGGCGAGCAGCTGGAGCGGGCGCTTTCGCAGATCGCACTGGAGGGACGGGGCGTGCTGCTGTACCTGGCCCAGGAGGGCCGCGGCATCGGCCTGCTCAACAAGCTGCGGGCGTACGAGCTCCAGGAGCAGGGGATGGACACGGTCGACGCGAACATCGCGCTCGGACTGCCGGTCGATTCGCGCGACTACGGCATGGGCGCCCAGATCCTGGCCGACCTCGGCCTGACCAGCATCCGGGTGATGACCAACAACCCGAAGAAGCTCGTGGGCCTCGAGGGCTACGGCCTGACGGTGACCGAGCAGGTGCCGATCGTGGCCGAGCCCAACCCGGTGAATGCCGACTACCTGCGCACCAAGGTCGAGCGGATGGGCCACACGATCACCCACCAGGGCCGCCAGCTTGACACCTCCGTGCCCGCCCCGTTCACGGAAGGACCGTTCGGACCGTGAGCGAGTTCGGGGTCGGCACCATCGTGGTGCCGGACGGGTGCAACTGGATCGCGGGGCGGCCGCAGTCCGAGCTCGACATCGCGATCGTGGCGTCGCGGTTCAACGCCGACATCGTGCAGAAGCTGCTGGACGGCGCCGTTGCCGAGCTCGAGAGCCACGGGATTGTGCGCGAGCGGATCACCGTGGTGCTGGTGCCCGGTGCCTGGGAGCTGCCGCCGGCCTGCCGGCGGCTGGCGCAGGCCGGCGGGCACCACGCGGTGATCGCGCTGGGCTGTGTCATCCGTGGCGAGACGCCGCACTTCGACTACGTCTGCGCCGAGGCCGCCCGCGGCATCACCGATGC
>DATNEO010000017.1:0-9195 GCA_035553035.1 Gaiellales bacterium
CCCAGCCAGCGTTGTCACGGCGTCAAGGTCGCCGGTGCCGCAGATCTCGACCAGGCCGGCCGCGTACAGGTAGTCCCCGGTCAGCAGCGCCAGGTCGGCGTCGTCCTGCGCGAACAGCCGCGCGCGGCCGTTGTGCAGCAGGTAGCCCTCGCGGATCATCTCCACCCCAAGCAGGTACGGCTGCGGGCAGCGGCCCTCAAACTCCGGCGCCGGCGCTTCGCCGGGCAGCAGCGCCCGCTCCCAGAGCGGACTGTCGGCCGCCGCGCGCGTTCGGATCTGATCCATCAGTGAGGCCATCAGCCGTCGAACTCCCGCGCCGCGGCGGCGGTCATCTCCAGCTGCTCGGCGGTGTGCGCCAGCGACGGCATCATCGCCTCGAACTGCGACGGCGCCAGGTACACGCCCCGCTCCAGCATGTGGGCGTGGAACCGGGCGTAGCGGTCGGTGTCGCTCGCCATCGCAGCGGGGAAGTCGGTCACGGGCCCTTCGGCGAAGAACCCGGTCAGCATCGCCCCCACCCGGTTCACCGTCACCCCCGGGCGCTCCAGCCCGACACCCACCGCCGCGGACGTCGCCTCCAGCCGGTCGTAGGCACCCGGCTCGCGCAGCAGCGCCAGCGTCGCCAGCCCGGCCGCCATCGCCAGCGGGTTCCCCGACAGCGTGCCGGCCTGGTAGACGTCGCCCACCGGGGCCAGCTGCTGCATCACGTCGGCACGGCCGCCGAAAGCCGCCGCCGGCAGGCCGCCGCCCAGGATCTTGCCCAGGCAGGTCAGATCCGGCCGGAACGCCAGCCGCTCCTGCGCGCCGCCGTAGGCCACCCGGAACCCGGTGATCACCTCGTCCGCGATCAGCAGCGCCCCGGTGCCGTTGCAGATCGTCCGCAGCCCCTCCAGGAACCCCGGCGCGGCCGGCACCACTCCCATGTTGCCCGCCACCGGCTCCACGATCACGCACGCCAGGTCGTCGCCGTGCATCTCGGCCAGCGCCCGCGCCGCATCCAGGTCGTTGTACTCAGCGATCAGCGTGTCCGCCGTCACCGCCGCCGGCACGCCCGGCGTGGCCGGGATCGCGAGCGTGGCCAGCCCCGACCCCGCTTGCGCCAGCAGCGCGTCCACGTGCCCGTGGTAGCCGCCCGCGAACTTCAGCACCTTCGTGCGGCCGGTGAATCCGCGCGCCAGCCGCACCGCGCTCATCGTCGCCTCGGTGCCCGACGACACGAACCGCACCATCTCCAGCGAGGGTACCGCCCCCACCACTTCCGCCGCCAGCTCCACCTCCAGCGCCGTCGGCATCCCGAAGGACGTGCCCCGCGCCGCCGCCCGGCCGACCGCCTCCACCACCGCCGGGTGCGCGTGACCCGCGATCAGCGGCCCCCAGGACAGCACCCAGTCGACGTAGCGGTTGCCGTCGGCATCGATCAGCCAGGCGCCCTCACCGGCGGCCGCGAACAGCGGATGCTCGCGCCCCACCGACCGCATCGCCCGCACCGGGCTCGACACCCCGCCCGGGATCAGGCGGCACGCCTCCCGGTACAGCCGCTGGGACTCGACCTCGGTCTGCGGCCCTCCTACGAGAGCCAACCGGCGGCCCGTGACGCGTGGTACGTGATGATCATGTCGGCGCCGGCCCGCTTGATCGCCGTCAGCGCCTCCAAGGCCGCCGCCCGCTCGTCCAGCAGCCCGTCGCGCGCGGCCGCCGTCAGCATCGCGTACTCACCGCTGACCTGGTAGGCCGCGATCGGCGCCAGCGACGCCTCGCGCACGCGCCGGATCACGTCCAGGTACGGCATCGCCGGCTTCACCATCACCATGTCAGCGCCCTCGCCGATGTCGAGCAGCACCTCGCGCAGCGCCTCATTGGCGTTCGCCGGATCCATCTGATACCCGCGCCGGTCGCCCTCCGACGGCGTCGAGTGGGCGGCCTCCCGGAACGGGCCGTAGAAGCTGGACGCGAACTTGGCGCTGTAGGCCATGATCGCCGTCGACGTGAGGCCGTCGGCGTCCAGCGCCGCCCGGATCGCGGCCACGCGGCCGTCCATCATGTCGCTGGGTGCCACGATGTCGGCCCCGGCGGCGGCATGCGACACCGCCGTCTGGGCCAGCAGCTCCAGCGTCAGATCGTTGTCCACGTCGCCGTCGCGCAGCACCCCGCAATGCCCGTGCGAGGTGTACTGGCACAGGCAGACATCGGTGATCAGCACCAGCTCCGGCACCGCCAGCCGGATCGCCCGCAGCCCCAGCTGGACGATCCCCTCCTCGTCGTAGGCGGAGCTGGCCGCCTCGTCCTTGTGATCGGGAATGCCGAACAGGATCACGGCCGGGACCCCGGTCGCGTGCACCGCGCGCGCCTCCTCGACCAGCGTCTCGATCGAATGGTGGTACTGCTCGCTGAGCGACGGGATCGGCGTGGCCGGCCCGCTTCCCGCCCGCACGAACAGCGGCTGGATCAGGTCGGCCGCCGAGAGGCGCGTCTCGCGCACCATGCCCCGCAGGGCATCGGTGCGGCGCAGCCTGCGCAGGCGTGTGGCCGGAAAGGACATGGCTGAGATTGTATCGCCGGGCCTTTACATGACCATCACGTGCGAATAGGATTGCCACGAATGGACTCCGCGGGAAAGGCCGGCATGCTGCAGAACGATCACGAGCTTGACTATTCGAACGAGGCCCTGCGCAAGCTCGGCGCCCGGATCCGGCATCTCCGCCGCCGGCGCGCGATGACCCAGCGCGACCTCTCCTTCGACGGCTGCTCCTACAGCTACCTGGCCCGCATCGAGGCCGGCGACCGCAGGCCCAGCCCGCGCGTGCTGGTCGAGATCGCCCGCCGCCTCGGCGTCACGCCCGAGGAGCTGACAGGAGAGGTCTCCAACGAGCAGCGCACCCGCTCGCTCGAGGTGCTGGACGCCATGATGATGATCCGGCTCGAGCAGTACGAGGAGGCCGAGGAGCTGCTGCGCGGCGTGCTGCGCGAGGCCGAGGTCGACGCCGACGCCGAGCGCATGAGCGAGTGCTACGAGGGCCTGGCCCTGATCTCGGCCCGTCGCGGCCGCGATGGACAGGCGCTGGAGCTGTTCCAGCAGGCGCTGGAGGTGGGCGATCCGCCGCACCCGGCGCAGCGGCCCGACCTCTACATCGAGATGGCGCGCCTCCACATCGGCGCCGGCGACGCCGCCCGCGCGATCGCGCTCATGAACGACTGCGCGGAGCAGCTGCGGCAGCAGCCCGGCCGCGACCTGGCCAAGCTGGTGCGCTACACGCTCCTGCTCAGCCAGGCCTACTCCGACGCGGGCGACTACGGCAGCGCCGGCACCGTGCTGGCCGCCGCCCTGCGCGACGGCGCCGAGGAGGTCGATCTGCAGAGCCGGGCCCGTGCCTACTACTCGCTGTCGCGCCTCTACGCCAGCACCGGCCAGGTCGGCCAGGCCATCGCCTACGCCGACCGCGCGCTCGCGATCTACGAGCTGATGGACGACAATGACGCTCTGGCGGATGCACATCTGTTGTATGCGCAGAATCTGCTGGACGCGGGCGAAACGGCCCGCGCCGAGGAGCACCTGTCCGCATCGCGCAGCCTGCTGGGCGCCCGTCCGAGCCCGCTCGACCTCGGATTCGTGGTGGTCGAGGAGGCGCGCTGCGCACTCCAGAAGGGCGACACGGAGCTGGCCTCGAGCAAGGCTCGGGAGGGCGTCGAACTGCTCGGAAACGGCGCCCTGCCCGGGCAGCTGGGCGACGCCTACCTGGTGCTGGCCCGCGTCTACGACGAGCTGGGCGACGCGGAGCGGGCCGAGTGGGGCTTCACGGCCGCGATCGACGCGATCCGCCAGCAGAACGGCTGGACGCGCGAGCTGGCCAAGGCCTACCGCTGGTACGGCAAGTTCCTGAAGCGGATGGGCCGCGCCGAGGCCGCGCTGGAGGCGTTCGAGCTGGCCGCCGACCTGGCGCCGTCCAACCAGGACGCGATGGCGCCGACGCCGCAGTCGGACGTCAGCAGCTCGGCGGCTACGAGCCCGCAGTAGCCGGGCCGCCGCCGGGCGGCACCGTGGGCGGCGGTGGCGGCGCGGGGCGGTGCACCTCGACCGGCACCTCCACCGGCACCGGCCCGTTGCCCCACGGTTCCAGCCCGATCCGCTCCCGCAGGAACCGGAACAGCTCGCGGCCGACCGCCAGCAGCGGCAGCGTCACGAACACACCCGCGAAGCCGTACAGCTGCTGGCCGGCCAAAAGCGCGAAGATCACCAGCAGCGGATGCACCCCCACCGCGCCGCCCATCAGCTTGGGGATCACGATGTGGCCCTCGACCTGGTGGATGAACAGGAAGGCCAGCGCGACGGCGATCGCAGCCGTGGGCGACTCCGCCAGCGCCACCGCCATCGGCGGGATCGCGCCGATCCACGGCCCCACGTAGGGGATCACCTCGGTCAGCGCGGCGAACGCGCCGAAGGCGATCGCGTAGTTGCTGCCGCCGTGGAAGATCCCGAGCTCGCCCAGGATCCACATCAGTCCGCCGGCGGTGGCGCCGATCACCAGCGACACCAGCGTCTGGCCGCGCACGTAGGACAGCAGCGCCCGCTCCAGGCGCACCATCAGGTCGTCCTCCCCCTCGGCGTGCGGGAACAGCCGTCTCAGGAACCGCGACAGCCGCGGAGCATCGAGCAGCATGTAGACCGACACGACGATCACCAGCACGACGTTGAACAGGCTCTCGGCCACGCCCAGCAGCACGCCCTGGGCGACTCCCACCGCCTGCCCGGACACGCTCTCGATGTCCAGCGAGTTGACCTTCTGCTGCACCTTGTCGCCCAACTGGCGGACGTTCACCTGCGACAGGCCGTGGTCGTCGAGCCACTGCTGCAGGTCGTCCAGCTTCATCTCGGCGGGCGTCTGGGTCTGGCCGGGCGCGGTGCTGAACTCGTTCTCGACCACGGTGCTGGCCGACTGCACCTGGGTCGCTATCACCGTCCCGGCCAGCACGCCCAGGGCCACGAACGTGATCGCGAACGTGAGGTAGACGAGGAACACCGCCAGCGCGCGCGGGATCCGCAGCGCGCAGAAGGCGCGCACGATCGGGTTCAGCAGGATCGCGATCAGCGCCGCCACCACGAAGATGAACATCGCATGGCTGACCGCGGACATGAACTGCCAGGCCCCGACCAGGATCAGCGGCAGCCCTACCAGCTGGACCCAGCGCGGGATCCGTACCATCCGCGGGGTGTCGGGCGGCATTGCGGCCATCCTAGCAACCGGTCCCCCCGGCACCCGGCCTGGGCTAATCTGGACGGGTGATCGCGACCCGTCAGCGACAGCGCCGGCGACGGCGCACCGTCCGACGGCGCGACCCGCACCGGCAGCGACGGCTGGTGGCCGTGGCAGCGGCCATCGTGCTCGCGGCGGTGGTGGTCGTCGTCCTCCACTCCGGATCGTCGTCGCGGAACACCAGCGGCATCGCGTCGCCGCACTCACCGCAGCTGGCACCGAACGCGCCGCCCAGCCCGCCTCAGACGCTGGCCACGGTCAGCGGCCTCAGCCTCGAGGTTCCCGTCTCCGCCGGACGCATCACCGCCATCGTCTACCACGCCACCGGCGCCACCAACGCGATCCCGCTGAGCCCCGCCGGCACCCAGAAGAACGCCGGGTTCCTGGCGCGGCTGGGCAACCGCCTGTTCGGGAGCGGCGGCGGCGGCGGCCCGTCCTACTACATCGACAGCAGCGGGGACGGCGCCGACACCGGGTCGGTGGACGTGGGCGCACCGGCCGGCACCGACGTCTACTCGCCGGTGGACGGAACCGTGGTCAGCGTCCAGCCCTACGTCCTGAACGGCAGGGCGCGCGGCAGCATCGTGCAGATCCGGCCCAGCGACCTGGCGGCCGTGATCGTGACCGTCGGCAACCTCGATCAGCACCTGGCCGTCGACGTGGGCTCGCCGGTGCACGCGTCGCAGACATTGCTGGGGAAGATCGTCGACCTGTCCAAGCTGCTCCACCAGACGGTCGCGAACTATACGTCCGACTCCGGCAACCACGTCTCCATGCAGGTCAGCCCGGCCCCGGGAGCCAGCCCGCTGCTGTAGCCACGGCCGCGTGCCGTACGATCCGGCCGTGCGGATCCTCTTCATCGCGGACATCTTCGGAGCGCCCGGCCGTCGCGCCGTGGAGATGCACCTCCCGGAGCTACGCGCCCGGCACGGCGTCGACCTGGTGGTGGCGAACGCCGAGAACGCGGCCGACGGCGTCGGCGTCACCAGCCGCATCGCCCTCAAGCTGTACACGGCCGGCGTGGACGCGATCACGCTGGGGAACCACGCCTACCGGCAGCGTGAGGTCTACCCGTTCCTGGAATCGGACGACCGGATCGTGCGACCCGCCAACCACGCCGCCAACGCCCCGGGCCGGGGCGTGACGGTCGTCGAAGCCGCCGACGGCACCGGCGTCGCCGTGATCAACCTGATCGGCCAGCTGTTCCTGGACGCCGCCCAGAGCCCCTTCGAGGTGGCCGCCGGGCTGGTCGCCGACGCGCGCTCGCGGGCGAAGGTGGTGCTGGTCGACTTCCACGCCGAGGCCACCAGCGAGAAGGTGGCGCTGGGACGGCTGCTGGACGGTCGCGTGACCGCGGTGATCGGCACTCATACCCACATCCAGACCAACGACGCCGCGGTGCTCCCGGGCGGCACGGCCTACCTCACGGACGGGGGCATGACCGGCCCCCACGACTCCGTGATCGGCGTCCGCACCGAGCTGGTGCTGCGGCGGTTCCAGACCGGGCTGCCGGTGCGGTTCGAACCGGCCGAGAACGAGGTGCGCATCGAGGGGGCGCTGATCGAGTGCGATCCGGCCAGCGGCCGCGCCTCCTCGATCGAGACGTTCCGGTTCAGCGCGGGCTGAGCGGTTCCGGTGACGGTGGCCGCCGCGGCACCAGCATCGCGAACAGCGCCAGCGGCAGCCACCAGCAGATGTAGGGGTAGAACCAGTAGCTGGAGACCACCTGGGTCGCGATCAGCGCGGCCGCGGCCAGCGCCGCCACGGCCACCGCGTCCTTGCGTCCCCGCGGCAGCACCGCCAGCAGCAGGCAGCCCAGCACCACCGCCACCTGCAACGCCTGCTGCAGCCAGTGCAGGGTCGGCCACCCCGGGTGAAATGCACCCAGCGTCCAGATCGAGAGCGGCGTCACCCGGTTCAGCTGGTAGTGGAACGTGCGCTCCCAGAACACGTGCAGGCCGTCGCTCTGGCGCGCCAGCATCGACAGCAGCAGCAGCGACGTCAGCAGGAACCCGGCCAGCGTCGCCACCCGCCGCCGCAGCGACATCAGCAGCGGCACCAGCGCCAGCGGGCCGAGCTTGGCGAGTCCGGCCGCCGCCATCAGCCCGCCCCGCAGCCACGGCACCGACAGCGCTGCGATGAACCAGGCCAGCAGCGCACCCACCAGCGCGTCGTTGGTGTTCATGTTGAGCGCGTAGAGCGTGAACGGGTTGGCCACCCAGGCGAACGCCAGCAGCGTGCCCAGCCGCGGGTTGCCGAACCGCCAGCCGGCCACGAACAGGCCCGCCATCGCCAGCAGGTCGAACGCGCAGGCGGCCACGTGCGCGGCCGGCAGATCGTCCCACAGCCCGCTCCAGCCGAACAGCGCCACGAACGGCATGTACGCGACGTACACCGCCGGCCCGTACGTGTCACCGCTCGAGACCGGCGACTCGCAGCGGCCGCTGGTGGACTGGACGTAGCCGATCGGATCGCCGTTGGCGTAGCGGCCGGCGCAGGCCGTCCCCTGGCTGGTCGGCATGTTGCCGTAGGGCTGGCTGCCGTTCAGCAGCAGGTCGGCGCCGACCACGCCGGCGTAGCCGACGTCGAGGATGTTCGAGTCGCGGTTGTTCAGCCCCAACCGGAAGCCGACCAGGGCGAAACACAGCGCCACCAGCACCAGCGCATGCGTCGCACCGATGTCGACGCCGCGCGGCCGGTGGCTGCTGCCCAGGCGGATCATCCTGACCAGCAGATAGACCAGCGGCGGGTAGATCAGCGGCGTCGAGATGAACACGTCGCCCTGGTTGAACCAGTGCAGGGAGATGCCGAACGAGAGCAGCGCCAGCAGGTCGAGCGTGCGCATGGTGAAGGGCCGACGCCAGTCCACCAGCCCGCCCAGGAACAGGGCGCAGAGCGGCAGGAACACCCACCAGCGGTTGGCCAGGCGCCCGTACGACGATGGCTCGCCGCGGGCCAGCTGCCAGTCCACCTGTGGCCCGGTGCGGACGTTCGTCAGCGTCATCGCGGTGTCGCTGACGCGTGCCGCCGCCACCTGCGCGCCGTCGCGGTCGTCGAACGCGATCGTCCACACGCGGTCGTCGCCGAGCGTGGCCGTGGCCTCGACGCCCGGGTACTGGGCGATCCAGCTGCGCAACGCGCCTGAGCGCCGCGCCAGCGTGATCGCCTCGGCGGACGTCAGCCGGGGCGGCCCCAGCTTCGGCGTCACCGTCGTGTTCAGGATCGCGCTGGTGGAGTCGTCGATCTTGAACGAGGCCAGCACGGTGTGCTTGCCGCGGGGCTCGAGCACCGCCGTCCACGTCCCGCTGGGCGCATCGAACACGACCTCCCAGTGGGTGCCCTTGTGGGCCGCGAGCAGCGGTCCCACCGCCGGGTCGCTGGCCGCGATCGCGATCACCCGCGCCGCCGTCAAATGCGGCTTGGCGTCGGCGTGCGCGACACCCGGCGCCAGCAGCAGCGCCAGCACGACCGCGATCACGCCCTTAGATGATCGGTTCCACAACTACGCGGCGAAGCTCCAGAGCTTATTGCCAAGGAAGCTGATGGGCGTTGCGACCACGATCGCGATCGCCGCGGCAACCGGCTTGTGCAGCCCCGCCACCTCGACCAGGAACGCCAGCGCCGCCAGGTCGATGGCGAGCGCGAGCAGGCTGACCGCCAGGAACCTGGCGTACTGCACGTGCGGTTCTCCGTGCTCGATCTTGAACGTCCACACCCGGTTCCAGATGAAGTTGCTGGTCGCCGCCACCACGAAGGCGAGCACGAATGCGATCGGGTAGGGCAGGCTGCGGTAGAACAGCGTGAACAGCCCCACGTTGATGACGTAGCCGGATCCGCCCACGACGCAGAAGCGCGCCAGCTCCAGCCAGTTGTGATGGCTTCGCACCCCGACGTTGAACCGCTCGGCATGGCCCTTGAGGCCGACAGCGGCCACGTCGGTACGAGC
>DATNEO010000018.1:0-9114 GCA_035553035.1 Gaiellales bacterium
GCTCGATCAGGTGCTGGGCGACCTCGTGGGCGAACCGGCGGATGGTCGCAGACGGCTTGGTGCCGTACGGGAACCGCTCCGGCGCTGAGTCACCGAAGTAGATGAAGTCCTCGTGGGGCAGCGTGACCAGGCATTCGTGCAGCACCGTCAGGCCGCCGACGCCGGAGTCGAAGACGCCGATCGGGCGGGTATCCATCCAAGGAGTCTAGGGGCTGGGCCGGATCACGGGACCCGGACGGTGGCCTGGAAGTCGGAGCGACCGAGGATGCGGTGTGTCCGCTTCGACCGCAGCAGGATCGTCGTCTGCTCACGCCCGGAGAGAAGCGTGCCATCCCCCGTCACGAACCACAGCGGCGAGCTGACGGTGACGTGCGTGAAGGCGGCGGGGAAGGCAACCCGGTCGGTGGTCGTCTTCAGGCCGAACGGGCAGGTCTTGTTCGTGGCGCAGAACTGACGCACCTCGTGCACCGCGACCACCATCGAGCCGGTCCCGGGCAGGCTGGCGCTGACCTGTACCGATCCCAGCGTGATGCGGTTGGGCGTGGCGGTGACGGTCTGGTGCCAGCGCACCACGGCGCCGTTCGACGCCTTGAAGCCGCCGCGGATCGAGTAGCGGCCGCGGCCGCTGAGGCGGCGCCGCGGCGAGGCCTGGACGGACACGTCGAGCGCCGTCGTGACCGCGTGCGCGGTCCACGCCGGCTTCATCGAGAGCCTGCGGGGCACCCGCAGCCACAGCGTTCCGGCCGCGTAGTCGAGCGCGAACACGCCATCGGCGTGGATGCGCGGCCACTGGCTGAACGTGAGCGTGCCGTGCGCGACGCCGGTCACCGGACAGGTTCCGGCCAGGTGCACCTTCAGCAGCTGGGTGCGTACGTGCTTGCCCGTGGCCGTCGCGGTGCAGGCGGCGGTGCCGGCACCGGCACGGCTCGTCCCCGACAGCAGGGCGACCCCAGCAGCGGCCACTATCAGCAGAAGGAGCCTTGGTCGCATCGGGAGCGATCTTACACCTTGTCCGGTTCTGAGCCGGACCACCCCAGCGCCCGGTGGGGGTCCCGACAACCCCCACCGGGCGCGAGCTCAGCCCTTACAGAGCCGCGGTCTGACGCGGTCGCACGCGCGTCGCGGCGAACCCTGCCAGGATCAGCAGCAGTGCGGCCACGGCGGCACCGATGCCGGCGTCAGTCCAGTCGAAACCGCTGCTCGCGGAGACGGTGGTGACGGCCGGAACGGGCTGGCTGATGACCAGAGGTACCGTCTGGTCGGTCGGTGAATCGGCGGCCGGCTGCATGACGGAGACCAGCGCCTGGTTGGTCGGAGAGTCGGCGGCCGGCTGCATGACCGACCCGGTCCTGACTCCCTGAACCGGGAGCTTGTTGTCGAGCAGGAAGCCGGTGCGGTGGAACACGATCGTGCGGTTGGCCGCCGCGGCGGCGGCCGAGTCGGTGGCGTCGTTGGACTGCCGGGTGGGCATGGCCTGGGCGGCCGATGCCGAGACCGCCAGCAGACCGGCGGCGACGAGGACGATGCGGACGAGTCGAGAGGTGGTGCGCATGGGAGTGCTCTCCTTCTGGGTGGATGTGAGGCACGAAGTCATGGGCACAACCTAGGCCGACCGCAGCGGCCCGACGACATCCCGGGATACGCCCGCAATGTATTGCTCGATACATAGGCGCGCCGGTCGCCGGACCACAGAAAAGCGCCCGGTGGGGCTCGAAAACCCCACCGAGCGCATGAACGGCAGCTACAGCTGAACGGTCTGCCGAGGCCGGACGTGGGTCGCGGCGACGGCCGCCAGGATCAGCACCACGGACGCCACGAGGGCGCCGATTGCGGCGTCGGCCCAGTCGAAGCCGTTGTCCGCGGACTGCGCGGAAACGGGCTGGGCGACGACCGGCGGTGCGGTCTGGAGCTGGTGGCCGAGCACGAAGCCCGACCTGTGGAGAACCACCGGGCCGCCGGACATATGCGATGCGACGGGCAGCTGATGGTGAGCGACCGTGAAGCCGAGCGGATCACGGTCGGTGATGTTCGCGGTGCCCGACGGCATCGCCTGGGCGGCGGTGGCGGACACGGCCATCAGGCCGGCGGCCACGAGAACGATGCGGAACAGGCGAGAGGTGGTGCGCATGGGAGTGCTCTCCTTCTTCGTGGATGTGCGACTCGACGTCATGGGAGCAACCTAGGCACCCCGCGGGCCTGCCCGCGACCTCCCGGGATACGCGCACAATGTATGATCCGATACACAAGCGGAAGGGGCGTGGCGTGTCCGACTGGGCGATCCTGAGCGCACTCGGCGACGACGAGGCCCGCGGAGTGCTGACGTCGGCGCGACGGCGCAGGTTCAAGCGCGGCGAGGTCGTCTTCCACCGCGACGACCCGGCGGACACGCTGCATCTGGTCAGCAGCGGGTGCCTGGCGGTGCGGGTGATCACCCCGCTGGGAAGCGTCGCCACCCTGCAGCTGGTGGGGCCGGGCGAGTGCTTCGGCGAACTGGCGCTGCTGGGCGGGGCGCACGTGCGCAGCGCCAAGGTCGAGGCGATCTCGGCCAGCGAGACCTATGCGCTGTCCCGTACCGACCTCGACCGCCTGCGTGCGCAGCACCGGGAGATCGACGCGTTCCTGGTGGAGCTGCTCGGGCAGCGTGTGGCCGAGCTGACCGAGCGCCTGGTCGAGGCCCTCTACACACCGGCGCCGCGGCGCGTCCGGCTGATGCTGGACGGGCTCGCCGAGCGATACCGCGAACCTTCCGGACGGGCCACGATCCCGCTCACGCAGGACGACCTGGCCGGGCTGGCCGGCACCTCCCGGCTGACGGTCAACCGCGTTCTGCACGAGCTGCAGCGAGCCGGCCAGGTCGAGATCGGCCGTGGCCGCGTGACGGTGCTGGCAGCCGGCGCCGGGCCGTGACCGGGCGCGCATAGACTGCGCACCATGACGGACGACTGGCACACCGAGGACTTCCCAGAGCTGCGCCCGCACCCGCCCTGGGTGATGCAGGAGATGATCGAGGCCGAACCACCGCTGCTCGAGCGGATCGCAACCACCAGCGACACGGCAGCGCTGGCGCTGCTGCTGAAGGTGGACGGCCCGCTGACCATCGTCGGCTGCGGCACCAGCGAGCACGCGGCGCTGGCGGCGGCGGAGATCCTGACCGAGGCCGGCACGCCGGCCGGATCACGGCAGGCGTACGAGGCGGCACTCGACCCACAGCAGGGCGGCGCCGTGCTCGGCATCTCCCACGAGGGGGGCACCTGGGCCACGATCGAGGCGCTCGAGGCGGCCCGCCGCGCCGGATCGGGCACCGCCCTGATCACCGCGAGGGGCGAGAGCAAGGCCACCGAGCAGGCCGACGCGGTGCTGGTCACGCCCATGGTCGACCGCAGCTGGTGCCACACGGTCGGCTACACGTCGCCGATCGCCGCCACGCTGGCCCTGGCCGCGAAGCCGTCGCCCGGCGTGGTCGAAACGCTGGCCACGGCCGGAGTCAGCGACCGCGCCTCCGTCACGGCCGTGGCCGATGCGCTGAACGGCTGCGACCACCTGATCGTGGTCGGTTCGGGCGCAGACCGCATCGCGGCCCGCGAGCTGACCCTCAAGATCGAGGAGGCGGCTCACATCCCGACCGCGATGCGGGATCTCGAGACGTTCCTGCACGGCCACCTGCCGGCCTGCGACGAGCGCACCGGGCTGGTGCTGATCGAGCACGACCGACGCCGCTCGGGCCCCCGCCGCGAGCTCGGCCAGATGGTGCTGCAGGCGTCGGCTCGGGTGGGTGTGCGGTGCGCCGTGATCGGCCGCCAGGCACCGGACGCGGGCATGGCCGCCGCCGGGTACGTGGCCACGCCGGTCGCGGATGCGCTTCCGGCCGCGGCCGAGGCGCTGCTGGCGACGGCCCCGGCGGTGCAGTGGCTGGCGCACGAGCTGGCGGTCGCACGTGGCGTCAACCCCGACCTGATCCGGCGCGAGCAGGAGGCGTACCGCGAGGCGGCCAAGTTCCGTGGCTAGGGCGTTGCACATCCAGAACGAGTCGACCGATCCCGCCGGCCTGTTCGTGGACGCGCTCGAACAGCACGGATTCACCGTCGACACGCTGCACCCCTACGCCGGAGACGAGCTGCCCGCGTCGCTGGACGGGATCGACGCCCTGGTCGCGGGCGGCGGCCTGGTCGACACGCACCAGGCGGGGGAGCACCCCTGGCTGGCGCGGGAGATCGAGCTGGTGCGCGAGGCGCTCGATCGGCGCACCCCGTACATGGGCCTGTGCCTGGGCGCACAGGTGCTGACCGAGGCCGCGGGCGGCACCGTCTACCGGTGCGAACCGCACGAGATCGGCTGGCACGAGGTGGAGCTGACGGCGGCAGCCGCCGGCGACGCCCTGTTCGACGACCTGCCGCTGCGGTTCCAGGCGATGCAGTGGCACTACTACGCCTGCCGTCCCAGCAACGGGGCGGTGGAGCTGATGACCAACCCGGTGTCGCTGCAGGCGCTGCGGGTCGGTGACGCCGCGTGGGGCACCCAGTTCCACATCGAGGTGACGCGGCCGGTGCTGCTGACCTGGCTGGAGATGGGCGGCGACGACCTGGCCGCGAACGGCTATCCCCGCGACCGGTTCCTGGAGTCGCTGGATCAGCACCTGGAGACCCACCAGCAGGTGGGCCGCACCCTGGCCGAACGCTTCGCCCGGTTCGCTACGCGGCCAGCAGGCTGAGCTCGGCCGCGTACTCGGGCCGCTCTGCCAGGCGGTCGCACCAGGCGGCGATGGCGGGGTACTGACCGATGTCGACGCCGACCCGGTACAGACGCGTGATCCAGGGCCAGACGCCGGGCTCGGCCAGCGTGTAGCTGTCGCCGACCAGGTAGTCGCTGTGCTCGAGCTGGGACGACACCCACTGAAGCTCCGCGTGCAGCGCCTCGATCGCCCCGTCCTCTTCGCGACGGACTGCGTAGAACGCGTCGGCGAGATCCTCGAACCGGCGCAGTACCATCCGCACGCGGGCGCGCTCGGCCGGGTCGGACGGCATCATCGCCGGCTCCGGATGCGTCTCGTCCAGGTAGTCGTCGAGCGCCTCGGACTCCCACAGCACCTGTCCGTCCACGTCCAGGACGGGCACCCGGTTGCGCGGGTTCAGCTCACGCAGCCAGGCCGGCTTGTCGGGCAGGTCGACCTGCACCAGGTCGTACTCGATGCCCTTGCCGTTCAGCACCAGGCGGGTGCGCACGCAGTACGGGCAGATGTCCGCTGAGTAGAGAGTGATTGACATCGCAACGAACTCTAGCCCAACATCTGTGCGCCCGCCAGGCATCCTGGGTACGGTGCGGAGGTGACCGACGGCTATCAGGTGCTCGCGATCGGCGACGTCCCGCCACTGGCGGTGGTGAATGGAACGCTGCAATGGCGGCCGCTGCGCCGCACGCTCGGGGTGCGCGCCTTCGGCATCAATGCCTACACGGCGACCAACGCCGGCGACGAGGTGGTCGAGGAGCACACCGAGACGCACCTCGGGCACGAGGAGATCTACCTGGTGCTGACCGGCCGGGCGACCTTCACGGTGGACGGCGAGACCAGCGACGTCCCCGCCCGCTCCCTCGTGTACCTGGCCGATCCGGCGCTGAAGCGCCACGCCGTGGCGGCGGAGCCGAATACGACCGTGCTCGCGATCGGCGGAAAGCCGGGCGAGGCCTTCACGCCCTCGGCGTGGGAGCACTACTTCGCGGCCGACGCGGTCGCGAAGGGCGGAGATCCGTATGCGGCCTACGAGATGCTGATGACCGGCCTTGCCGAGCACCCCGGCAACACGTCGATCCTCTACAACGCGGCCTGCTACCGCGCGCTGTCCGGCCACGGCGACGAGGCGATCGAGTTGCTGTCGCAGGCCTTTGCCGGCGACCCCGACGCGGTCCGCAACTGGGCGGGTGGCGACAGCGACCTCGACTCGATCCGCGACCGGCCGGACTGGCCGCTCACGTAACGATCACGATCTCCAGCCGGCGGGGGCCGTGCACGCCCTCGACTCGCGACAGCTCGATGTCGGAGGTGGCGGACGGCCCCGAGATCAGCGTCAGCGGGGCGCGGCGCCGCCGTACCGACGGCTCCACCCGCTGGAACGCCTCGCTGACCGAGGCACACACGAGCTCGGCAGGGACCACGCAGATGTGCAGGTCCGGCACCAGCGTCAGCGCGCGGATGCCCTGACCGGGCCCGCCGTCCAGCACGATGGTGCCGGTCTCAGCGATGGCGGCGGCGCACCCGGTCAGCACGCCGTCCACCCGATCGAGCGCCGGCACCGTCGCATCACCCGTCGCCTCCACCCCGGGCGGGAGCCAACCCTCCGGCAGATCCCGCGGCACGGCCAGGCGGCGGGCACCGTGCGCCGCGCAGGTCTCGGCGACCAGCGCGGCCACGCCGGCCCGGCTGACGCGGTGCACGGCGGCGCGGTACTCGCCCGCCCGCTCTGCGAACAGCGCGACCGGGTCGGCCGGCGCGGGCGGCGTCGGCGGCACTGTGGCGGCTGACGGCTGCGGCCGGTCGGCCAGGGCCGCGCGGATGCGGCCCAGCACGACCTCACGGGCGTCGCTCATGCCACCACTCCCGGAAGCTCTGCGGGGCCACGGCGGGCAGGTCGCGCCCGGCCGTCCAGGCCCTCATCGGGCCGGCGCCGGCCACGCGCGCCGGCAGCACGCGGGCCAGCCGCTGCGCCCGCCGGTAGCGGCCGGCGTCTGCGAACAGCCAGGCCAGCGTGCGCATCGCCCGCCGCTCGGCCCCGCGTTTGGGCGTCAGGCCGCGCAGATGCACCAGCACGCGCGGGATGTCGATCTTGACCGGGCACACCTCGTAGCAAGCCCCGCACAGGCTGGAGGCGTAGGGCAGGCTGGCGGCCGCGCCGATGCCCTCGAGCTGCGGCGTCAGGATCGCCCCGATCGGCCCCGGATAGATCGATCCGTAGGCATGGCCGCCGGTGCGCTCGTAGACCGGGCACACGTTCAGACATGCCGAGCAGCGGATGCAGTGCAGCGCCTCGCGACCGACCGGGTCGCGCAGCACGTCGCTGCGGCCGTTGTCGAGCAGGACGACGTGCATCTCGGCGGGGCCGTCGCCGGGCGTCACGCCCGTCCACAGCGAGGTGTAGGGGTTCATGCGCTCGCCGGTGGAGCTGCGCGGCAGCAGCTGCATGAACACGGCCAGGTGCTCGAAGCGGGGCAGCAGCTTCTCGATCCCGACCACGCTGATCAGCACCTCCGGAAGCGTGGTGCACATGCGGCCGTTTCCCTCCGACTCGAGCACCACCAGGGTGCCGGTCTCGGCGATCGCGAAGTTGGCGCCGCTGATGCCGATTCGGGCGCGCAGGAACCGCTCGCGCAGGTGGATACGGGCCGCCTCGGCCAGCGCGGCGGGATCGTCCGACAGCTCGGCGGGGCCGATGGTGCGCCGGAGCAGGTCGCGGATCTCGGTGCGGTTGCGGTGGATGGCCGGCACCAGGATGTGCGACGACCAGTCGCCGTCGAGCTGCAGGATCAGCTCCGCGAAGTCGGTCTCGAGCGCCTCCACCCCCCGCGCAGCAAGCGCGTCGTTGAGCCCGATCTCGTCGGTCGTGAGCGACTTCACCTTTACCACCTCGTGCTCGCCGTGGCCGGCGACGATGCCCGCGACCAGGGCGTTCGCAGCGTCGGCATCGGCCGCCCAGTGCACGGTCGCACCGGCCTCGGTCGCGGCCCGCTCGAACCCCACCAGGTAGGTGTCCAGGTTGGCCATCACGTCGCGCTTGATCGCCGCGCCGGCCTCGCGCAGCTGCTGCCAGTTGTCGAGCTCGTCAACGACCGCCGCCCGCTTGGCACGGATCGTGCGGGTGGCGTGGCCGAGGTTCCGCCGCAGCTGCGCGTTTCGTAGCTCCACGTGGGCGGCCTGCGGGAAGGTCGCGCCGCCGCGCCTGGCGCTGCTCACGTCGCCGCCAGGATCTCGGCCAGGTGCAGGGTGCGCACCGGCGAGCCGCGCCGCGACAGCCCGCCTCCGATCTGCATCAGGCAGGAGTTGTCGACGGCGGTGACGGCCTCGGCGCCGCTGCGCTCGATGGCGGAAAGCTTGTCGTCGAGCATCGCCATCGACACCTCCGCGTTCTTGACGGCGAAGGTGCCGCCGAAGCCGCAGCACTGATCGGCCTCGCCGATCTCGACCAGGTCCAGGCCCTCGACGGCGGCCAGCAGCCGGCCGGGCCCGTCCCCCACCTGCAGCGCGCGCAGCGAGTGACAGGTGGGGTGATACGCGACGCGTGCCGGGTAGCGGGCGCCGACGTCCTCGACCCCGAGCACGCCGGTCAAGAACTGCGACAGCTCGTGCACCGGCAGGCCCGGCTCATGCTCCAGCACGTGCCCGGCGCACGAGGCCGACGGCGTCACGATCGCCTCGGCGCCGTCGAACACGCGCCGCATCCGCGCGGCCAGCTCCAGGCCCTCGTCGCGGTAGCCGCTGTTCATGTGCATCTGCCCGCAGCAGGTCTGCTCCGGGCGGAACTCGACCTCGTGCCCGAGCCGCTCCAGCAGCTCCACCATCGCCCTGCCGGTCTGCGGGAACAGCGTGTCGTTGAAGCAGGTGATGAAGACCGAAACCCTCACGGCCGGTTCCCGCCCGCGCGACGCGGGTCAGTAGATCTCGACGTACTCGTTGCGTTCCCAGTCGGTGACGTGATCGTCGAAGCGAGACAGCTCGTGGCGCCGCATCACGCCGTAGGCGGTGACGAAGTCCTCGCCCAGGGCGCCGGCGATCCGCTCGTCCGCCTCCAGCGTCTCGAGCGACTCGCGCACGGACGTCGGCAGCTTCGTCCGCGACTCGTCCTCCTCGGCCGGCGGATGCGCGGCCGGCTCCAGCTCGAGGCCATCCTCGATCCCGTTCAGCCCGGCCGCCAGGATCGCAGCCCCGACCAGGTAGGGGTTGGACAGGCCGGTGGGCGCACGGTGCTCGATGTGCCGCGACTCGGTGGTGCCGCCCTTGATCCGGATCAGCGCCGAGCGATCCTCCAGCCCCCAGGACACGTTGGTGGGGCTGAACGTGTGCGTGCGGCGGCGCTTCATGCAGTTCACCGTCGGAGCAAGCAGCGCGTAGATCGACGCGGCGTGGCGCAG
>DATNEO010000019.1:0-56778 GCA_035553035.1 Gaiellales bacterium
CAGCGTGGGCCGGGACGGCTGGTCACGCAGGAAGGCACAGAAGGCGTCCAGCTCGGTGGGGAAGCTCATCACGTAGGAGTGGGCCATGGTGCCGGTGGTGGGGATGCCCCACTGCATGCCGGCGGCGACGGTGGCGGTGGCGACGGCGCCGCCGATGTAGGCGCAGCGGGCGGCGAGCACGCCGGCCTCGCCGCCGTGGGCGCGGCGGAAGCCGAAGTCGAAGACGGGGCGGCCGGCGGCGGCCTGCACGATGCGGGCGGACTTGGTGGCGATCAGGGTCTGGAAGTTGACCTGGTTGAGGAGGTAGGACTCGACCAGCTGGCAGACGAGGCGCGGGCCCTCGATGCGGAGTAGCGGCTCGGTGGCGTGGGCGACGGTGCCCTCGGGCATGGCGTCGAGGTCGCCGTCGAAGCGGAGCCCGCGGAGCTCGTCAAGCAGCGGCCCCACGCAGGTGCCGGAGCGCTCGAGGTAGTCGAGCGAGCTGTCGTCGAAATGGAGTTCTTGCAGGTAGCGCTCGGCGGTCCCGAGGCCGGCGGCGACCAGGTAGCCGCGGTCGCGGGGAAGCTCGCGAACGAACAGTTCGAAGGCGACACGGTCGGAGGCGGTGCCCTGGGCCAGGTAGGAGGCGGCCATGGTCAGCTGGTAGCGGTCGGTCAGCAGCTCGGGTGGCGGGCAGAGCGTCATGTCGCGCGCCGGTAGCGGGCGCTCTCGGCCAGGATCCGGGGCTCGCGCTCGGCGAAGCGGTAGATGGTGGCCGGCCGGCCACCTGTGGGGCGCTCGCCGGCCTCGGCCAAGACGCCCCACCCCAGCGCGATGCGGCGGAAGTTGTTGGGCTCGAAGGCCCGGCCGATGCCGGCCTCGTAGACGTGACGCAGCTCGGTCATGGTGAACCGCTCGGGCAGCATGCTCCAGGCGACGTTCTGGTACTCGAGCTTGTAGGCCAGCCGGCGGCGGGCGTACTGGAGGATGCGGTCGTGGTCGAAGGCCAACACCGGGCCGCTGTCGATCTCGGCCAGCAGCTCCTCGAGCGGGCGCCAGGCCGCCTCGCGGGCGTCCGACCCAGGACGCAGCGAGACGCGGCCGCCGTCCACCAGGGCCAGGTAGCAGCAGGAGATGACGCGACCTCGGGGGTCGCGGTCCTGCTCGGAGAAGGTGGCCAGCTGCTCCATGAAAACGTCCGAGACGCCGGTCTCCTCGCGCAGCTCGCGCTCGGCGGCCTGCTCGAGCGTCTCGTCCGGGTGCAGGCCACCGCCCGGCAGCGCCCAGTAGCTCTCGTAGGGCTCATACCGCCGGCGCACGAGCAGCACCTGCATGGCGCCCTCGAGAAAGGCGAACGCCGCCACATCGGCGGCCACCTTCGGATGTGCTGGGTCGCTGACCACTTATAGACCTCGTGACGATATTAGCAACTCGGGCGTCGGCCTGCCCGCCGTGCAACACCCACGCCTGGCACCGGTGTTGCACGAATTCCGATAGCAAATCGGCGTCTCACTACGAAATTCGTAGAATCAGGGCCTGTTTTCTACGAATTTCGTAGTTTGGACCGCAACGCCGGTGCCAGGCGCCGGCGTTGCGCCCGCGCCCTACCGCGAGGGAGAGATCAGGATCGTGCGGGTCGATGTGTAGAACTCGCGCGCGGCCCGGCCCTGCTCGCGCGGCCCGAAGCCGGAGGCCTTCTCGCCACCGAACGGCACGTGGAAGTCGACGCCGGAGGTGGGCTGGTTGATCCGGACGAGCCCGGTGTCGAGGTTGCGGGCGAGCTCCAGCGCGCGGTCGAGGTCGCGCGTGTAGACGCCGGTGGAAAGGCCGTAGCGAACACCTCGAGCGATCTCGGCAGCGGCGGTGGCATCCGGCGCCGCCAGCAGCGCGCAGACGGGGGCGAACACCTCCTGCTGGGCGACCTCGGCGGCGGGGTCGTCGGTCTCGATCAGGGTCGGCTGCAGGTAGTTGCCGGGAGCGTCCACGGCGTCTCCACCCGTGATGAGGCGGCCACCCGCGTCCTTCGCTCGATCGATGGCATCCAACGCACGCTCGCGCGCCGCCGACGTGATCAGCGGCCCCACCTGGCAGCCGGGATCCTCCGGCCCCTCAACCACCATCCGCCCGATCGCGTCGGCCAGCGCGTCACGCATGTCCGACAGCACCGGCTGCTCGCAGATCACCCGCCCGGTGGCCGTGCACTTCTGACCGGCGTAGGCCATCGCGGCCGACGCGATCATGCCGGCTGCCGCCTCGACGTCCGCGTCGGCCAGCACCACTGCCGCGTTCTGGCCACCCATCTCGCACTGCGCAGCTGCGCCCCGCTCCGCCAGCACCACCGCCACGCCGTGACCGACCGCCTCCGAGCCCGTGAACGAGACGGCCGCAACTCCCGGATGCGCGACCAGCGCTGAGCCCGCCTCGCCGGCACCCTGTGTCAGCTCGACGACGCCATCGGGAAGTGCGTCCCGCAGCAGCTCGAACACCGCGGCCGCGCACGCCGGCGCGTGCTCGCTCGGCTTCCACACGCAGACGTTGCCGTACGCCAGCGCCGGCGCCAGCTTCCAGAGCGGTATGGCCACCGGGAAGTTCCAGGGCGTGATCAGCCCCACCACTCCCCGCGGCTCCCGCCGCGTCAGCAGCAGAGAGCGTCCGTCCGCCGGCGGGAACGACTCGCCGTCCGGATCGAGCGCCACCTGCGCGTAGAACCGCAGGATCGCGACCGCCCGCGCCAGCTCGCCGCGCGCCTCCGTGATCGGCTTTCCGACCTCGCGCACGACCAGTGCTGCCAGCTCCTGCGATTTTGCCTCGAGCGCGTCCGCGACGGCCGCCAGCCCGGCCCCGCGCGCCGCTGCCGGAGTGCGCGCGTACCCGCGGGCGGCCGCCGCCGCGTGCTCCACCGCCCGGTCGACCTCGATGCCGCCGGCCGGGGTGACGGTCGTCACCACGTCGTCGGGCGACGCCGGGTTGACGCTGACGATCTCGGCCGACGTGGCGGACATCGCGCGGCCGCAGCTATTTCGAGACGTGGACCACGAAGGCCAGCAGCAACAGCAGCACCGCCACCATCAGCAGCACCCACCAGCGAGACAATGACTCGTTCACGCGCTCCCTCTCGTCGTCCACAAACGGCTCAGGAGCGGAGTCTACAAAGGATGCGGGCTGGCCTGCTATGGGAGTCGAGCGTACGCGGCCGCGGTCGACGATACTGGCGCACATGCACCGCTGGCTGACCCAGGGACTGCAACGACGGCCAAGGTGGGACCTCTTTGCGCTGCTCGCGCGACTGGCGGCGGGTGCGGTCTTCGTCGGGTTTGGGCTCGGCAAGTTCCTTCGCCACGAGTCCGAACGAGACGCGTTCGAGCGCTACGAGATCCCGTTTCCCGACGCCGCGACCTACCTCATCGGCGGTCTTGAACTGATCGGCGGGGTGGCCCTGCTGCTCGGCTTGTTCGTGCGCCCCTTCGCCTTCCTGCTGGCCTGCAACATGATCGGAGCGATCATCACGGCAGGACGCACGGAGGGCGGCCCGGTGCACCTGCTGCTGACGCCGGCGCTGCTGGCGGTCACCCTGTTCCTGCTGTGGGCGGGTGGCGGGACCGCGTCCCTCGATGGTCGCCGCGCCTCCCGACGCACAGGTGCAGCCTGACGGCCGAGTCGGTCGCTACGCCCCGCCCCCTGGGCGTCTTTGCACGGAGAACGGGCAGACGCAGCGCCGATCGGCCGGCCGCCGGTGACCCTCGTGATGACGCGGTGCCCGCTGCTGGTGGACGCGGTGGCGGCGGCCATGTCCCGAGACGGCCTGCGCCAGATCGACCGCCATGCCCTCGACCGGCGTGTGGAAGCGCACGAGAGCACACGCGGCAACCAGCACCAGCAGCACCAGCGCCAGGTACTCGACCGTCGATTGACCACGCTGCATGCGGTCCACCGTATGGACGCAACCGTCACGTGCGCGGGACGACCTGTCACGAGTGTGCAACAACGCCGGTCGACGGCTGCATTCGCTAGGGTCGCCCGATGAGCGTCGAGCGCATGCAGTTGCCGGACGGCCGCGTCTTCGAGTACAGCGCGGCCGGCGACCCAGACCGGGAGCTGTTGGTCTTCTGCGTCGGGACGCCGAGCGCCGTCGTCGATTTTCCCTACGTCGCAGAGGCCGCCGCAGCCCGCGGCCTGCGATCGGTGATCTGCTCACGGCCCGGGTACGGCGGATCGACGCGCAACGAGGGACGCACGGTGGCGGACGCGGCCGCCGACACAGCGGCGCTGGCCGATCACCTGGGCGCGGAGCGCTTCCTGGTGGCCGGCTGGTCGGGCGGGGGCTCCACCGCGCTGGCCTGTGCTTCCCTGCTCCCCGACAGGGTGCGAGCCGCCGTGACCATGGCCGGCACCGCTCCGCCGGACGAGGCCGGCGACGTCTGGACGACGTGGTTTCCGCCGCCACTGGTCGAGGAGATCCGGGCGCTTACGACGAAGCCTCCAGCCGAACTGGTGCCCGAGTATGAGCAGGGTGCGAAAGGGTTTGCCGCGCTGACCGGTGAGCAACTGACGCTCTCGGAAAACCAGAGCGCCGCCGACAAGGCCGCGCTGATCGAGGTGCCCGAGGTCGCGGAGTGGCTGGCCCAGTCGATCAAATCAGCGGTGTCCTCCGGGATCTGGGGATGGCTGGACGATGACCTGGCCTGGGCGCGCCCTTGGGGATTTGACGTGGCCGACATCCGGGTGCCGGTGATCGTCCGGCACGGCGACGAGGACGGCTTCGTTTCGATCGCCCAGGGCCGCTGGCTGGCGGCTCACATCCCGGGCGCACGGCTCGACGAGATGCCGGGCGGCGGACACACGACCGTCGGCGTCCCCATCGACCCCGTGATCACGGGCCTGCTCGACGCCGCCGGACCGCGGTGAGTCTTTCAGCCGGCGAGGAACGTGCCAACGGATCTTGACGCTGCCAGCGCCAGCGCCGTCATCACCGGCAACATCGCCGCCGGCACCAGCAGGAACACCACCACCAGCAGGATCCGAGGAGCCGCCTTTGCTGCTCGCTCCTGCACCGCCCGGGCCTGCTCGGTGCGCGTCCGTGCGGCCTGACGGCGCAGTCCCGCGGCCAGCGGCACACCCAGCCGATCGCTGATCCGAAGCGCGGTCGCCAGCCGCTTCAGCGACGGCGACGCCGTGCGCTCGCCGAGGTCGCGCAGCTCCGCCGCGCGGCGGTTCCCGAGCGCCAGGTTGGCGGACACGGTCTCCAACTCCGCCCGCAGCGGCCCCGATGCCGAGGTGACCGCCCCCCGGATCGCATCGTCGATCGAGATGCCCGCCGCCACCGCCGAGGCGATCAGGTCGATTGCGAGCGGCGCCTGCCGCTCGATCTGATCCGCACGCCGCGTCGCCGCAGAGCGCAGCCACAGGTCGGGAAACAGCCAGCCGAACCCGGCGCAGGCCGCGGCAACTACGAGGCCGATAGGCGACTGTAGGAGCAGCAGCCCGGCCGCACCCACCGACGCGAACGTCACCAGCGAGCCCAGCCGTGCGTCGTCGACGTCCTGCTCGCCCAACCGGGCGCCCAGGCCAGATCGCTCGATCAGCCGATCGCGCCGGAACGGCGGTGCCGGGCAACGCAGACCCAGCTGCCGGCAGGCCTGGCCTGCCGCCACCAGCGCGTCCAGCCGGTGCGTGACCCGGCGCGCATCGCGGCCGTTCAGCTGTCGATCGCGCCGCCACGCGGCCCGCGCCTCCGCCGCTGCCACCAGGCACGCGGCCAGCAGCAGCCAGCGGATCACGGCGCCACCTCGGCCAGCTTGCCGATCACCGCCAGACCCGCCGCGGTCGCCGCCGCGGAGACGGCCAGAGAGCCTAATCCCAGCGGCGAGGCAAGCAGCGCCGCCATCGCAGATGAGTCGATCAAGCCCAGACCCAGCACCGACACCAGGGGCATCGCGGCCACCATGCGCGCCGTGGCGCGCGCCTGCGCCGTGGCCACCTCGGCCGCCCGCCGCTGGGCATCGCGCTCAACCAGCGCCTCCGCCAGGCCGTCGAGCAGGGTCGCAAGGTCGCCGCCGACGCGCAACTGAACGGCGACCGCCGACGCCAGCACCGACGCGTCCGGGCCGCCGCGTAGCCCGGTCAGCGCCTCGGTCGGGGGCATGCCGAGCCTGATCGCCGCAGCCGCGACGGTGAGCTCCGATCGCGCCGGCTCGGGCATGTCCTCCGTCACGTCGCCGATTGCCTGGGCCAGCGTGCGACCGGCTCGTACGTGCGCCGCCAGCTCCACCGCCACCAGGTGCATTTGACCCGCCACCGCCCGCTCGCGCCGAGCCTGTGACCGGCGGGTCAGCAGCCGCATCGCAGCTCCCGCAGCTGTGCCAGCAGCTCGACATCAAGCCGCCGCAGCTCCCCTTCCGCCCGATCGTGCCCGTCCAGCGACCGCACGAACCGCCTCCCGTCGGCGGCACGAGATACGTGCACGACCACGTCGACGGCGGCGAACACCTGCTCCCGTGCCGCGGCGTGTGGAAGCTCCAGCCCGGCCATCAACACCATCGTCTCGATCCGCCGCATCGCATCCGCCGGCGACGAGGCGTGCACGGTCGTCAGCGACCCATCGTGGCCAGTGTTCATCGCCTGCAGCATGTCCAGCGCCTCGGGACCGCGCACCTCGCCGACCACGATCCGGTCGGGCCGCATGCGAAGCGCGTTTCGCACCAGCGCGCGGAGCTCGATCGCACCTCTGCCCTCGACGTTCGCCGGCCTCGTCTCCAGGCGCGCCACGTGCGGCTGGGCCAGACGCAGCTCGGCCGCGTCCTCAACCGTGACGATGCGTTCGTCACGCCCGATGTATGCCGCCATTGCGTTCAGGAGCGTCGTCTTGCCGGTTCCGGTGCCGCCGCTGACAACGACGTTCAGCCGGCCCCCCACACACGCGCCCAGCAGCTCGGCCTGGGACGGCGTCAGCGAACCCCGCGCAAGCATGTCGTCGATCGAAAGACCCTCGGCCGCGAACCGCCTGATCGTCAGCAGCGGCCCGTCCAGCGCGACCGGCGGAAGCACCGCGTTGACGCGGCTGCCGTCGGGCAGGCGCGCGTCGACCATCGGACTGGACTCGTCGACGCGCCGGCCGACCGCGGTCACGATCCGCTCGATCACATGGCGCAGGTGCGCCTCGTCCTCGAACCGAATCTGCTCCCGCCGCAGCAACCCGCGCCGCTCGGCGTACACGTGATCTGGCCCGTTCGCGATCACCTCGGTCACGTCTGGGTCGCGCATCAGCGGCTCGAGCGGCCCCGCGCCGAGCGCGTCGTCGAGCATGGCCTCGACCAGTCGATCGAGGTCACCCGGCGGCAGCGCCACCTCGCTGCGCAATAAGGCTCGCGTGCGCGCGGCCAGCGCGGCCCGCGGATCGGAGCCGGTAACTCCGTGCTCGAGCACCTCACGGCGAATGCGGTCGCGGTAGCGCGCAACGAGGGCGGCCGGATCGGTCACGCGACCAGCTCCCCGAGCAGCTCCTCCACGGCGGGATGCGGTCGCCCTTCCGATCCCGGCAGCACGCCTTCGCGCACGACCGCGACCACAGGCACGCCCACCGACCGTTCGATCCCGCGGAGGGACATCTCGCCGCCGCGCGACCACCGGTTGACCACGAGCCCCACCGACCCACCGGGAACGCCCTGGCGATCGAGCCACGATGCCGCGCGCGCTGCGCAGTCGACGACGGCCGGGTGCGGTGTCGCCACCAGCAGCGAACGGTCGGCGCTGACCGCCACCGCCAGGGTGTGCTCGCCGGTGGCCACCCCCAGGTCCGTCAAGGTCAGCGCCGCCACTGCCCTGCTCTCGCGGACGAGTGCCCGGGCCAGGTCGGGCGACACCATCTCGGTCGCGCCCGCGTCGGCCGACCGTCCCACCAGCTGCATCCCGTCAGGATGGGTGCAGACGAGCGATCGCAGCGCGTCGGCGCTGAGCGCGTCATCCAGTCCGGCGACGTCCGCCAGGCTCCTGCGTGGGGCACAGCCCAGTCGCTGAGCGGCGTCGTCGAAGCCTCCGGCCATGTCGATCAGGAGACCGCGACCCGCACGGGCGACGCTCGTGGCCAGTGCGCTGACGCCGCAGCCACCCTTCGCTCCGCAGATCGCGACCACCCGGCCCGCCTGCCTGCGGGACTCCTGCTCGAGGCGGGCACCGGCGGCGCTGCCGACCGACCGCACAAGCTCGTCCGCATCGGGCGGGAGGCCGATCACGCCCCGGGCGCCCACGGCCAGCGCCGCCCGGTGGGCTGCGATGTCCGGGGCCGCCGTCGCGACGATCACGGGCACTCCGCCACACGTACGGATCAGCGGCGCGGCCAGCTCGATCGCGGTCTGTCCCGCCGCGTCGCAGGCCAGGATCACATCGCAGACGGGTCGCAGCCCGGATATCGCGGCGGCCGGTTCCAGCACGCCGCCGCAGACCAGGCCTGCAGCCGATTCGATCACCGCGACGACGCCCGCCGCCACGGCAGGATCGCCGCCGACAACCAGGCATCGTCGCTCCGAGCTCACGGCCCGCTCCGCCCCACCAGGCGCAGCGACCCGGCTGACTCGGCCTGGATCAGCGCCGGGACGTCGCGCGCAGGTACCCGCAGGGTGGCGACGGCCGCTCCGTCCGCCGTCCGCGAGGCGATCACGAGCGCGTCGGCCAGCACCAGCTGCACGCGCGGCATGCGGCCCGCCCGCACAAGGTAGAGGTCGGCGGTCAGCCCGTCGGGAGGATCCAGCGGCAGGCCGGCCGAGTCGTCCAGGCGCAGCGAGACGTCCCGGCCGTCCTGACCGGCCGGCACGCGGGCCAGCTCGGAGTCCATCAACGGAGCACCCGCCGGCAGCGCCACGGCTGCGAGCTGGCCCACCGCGACGCCGGGATCGGCTAGCTGGTGCGGGTTCGCCCAGGTCACCGGCACCGCTCCCGTGGCCAGGTCCGCCGGGGCGATCCGCTGCCCTGGCGCCACCGGGCGGCGCATCGATACCACTCGCTGCATCGGTTCGAGTGAGGGGCGGCCGGAGCTGCCGCCGAACCCGTACAACGCCGCCAGCGCCAGTACGAGCGCCAGCGCCCCGAACGCCACGCTGCGGCGGCGGTGCCGGCTCACGACTGCCTGCCCGGGCTGCAGCGGCGGCACTGGCGGCCGACCACCGGCAGGCCGCACCAGTCGCATCGTGGCGCGACCCCGAACTGCTCGCGCAGCCGTTGCAACTGGGCGGCCGAGAGCGGTGGCGCGCCCAGCAGCTCGACGGCCCACGACGCGCCCAGGGCGGCGGCAACACCGTGGGTGATCCGCCCCACCGACACTCCCGAGGCGGTCAGCTCGGCCAACGCTGCAGCCACGCTGCGCGGCGGCGCCGATCCCGAGGTGGCGGCCGCGCACAGGTAGCCCCGTCCGGACACCGTACGCGCGGAGGGCGCCAGGTCACGCGTGTGTGCACCCGACCACCCGCCGCCGTCCCACGCCACGGCCCGTCGCGGTCTGTGCACGCCGGGCCGGCGCGACCGAGACCCGACCACGGTGGCCACGGTCGATGCCAGCAGCAGATAGGTGCACCGGCGTTCCAGCTCGACCACCAGCGCGGCCAGCTCCTCGGCGGCCCATCCTCCCGCGGCGGCACTGCGCGCAACCTGCACGAGGTAGCGGCCGCCGATACCCGGCAGCGACGCGCGCACGACGATCCTGCCCCCTGCCCGGCCCGGAGTGCCCATCCGCGCAACGCCCGCCAGGGCGGGCTGAACGACCAGCGCATCGCGTCCCGGAGGCGGCTCGTCCGGCGCGACCGCCACGGCCACCTCGGGGCGTTGCTCCACGTGGGCCAGGCGCAGGGGGGCGGCGCGACCGACGGTCACGACGCCACCTCCCACGCCGGCAGGCCGACCGTGAATCGCGTGCCCTCCCCCACCGAGCTCTCCACCTCGAGATGGCCTCCGTGCGCTTCGGTCAGCTCGCGCACGACGGCCAGGCCGAGACCGGCACCCGGCTCAGCGCCGTCGGGCTGGTAGAACTCGTCGAAGATGCGCGGCAGCGCCTCGGGCGGGATGCCGCGGCCGCCATCGGACACAGACACCCGCAGCTCGTGACCAGTGCTGTCGCCTTCGATCCGGACGGATGTGCCGGGCGGGGCGTACTTGATGCCGTTGGTCAGCAGGTTCGCAAAGATCTGACGCATCCGGTTCTCGTCCCCCATCACCAACGATCCGTTGCCTTTCCAGGCAAGGTCGATGCTGACGTGGCGTTGCTCGGCAACGCCACGCAGTCGCTTTGCGACCTCCTCGACGCAGTCGCGGAGCGGGAACGTCTCCGCCGACACGCGCAGCTCGCCGGCCTGCGCCCGCGACAACTCGAGCAGATCCTCGACCAGGTAGGCGAGTCGCTCGCACTCGCCGTTGATCACGTCCAGCCGATCGGCCTTGACCGGATCGTCCTCGGCTCGGCGGAGCGTGTAGACGTACCCCTTGATTACGGTCAGCGGCGTGCGCAGCTCGTGCGAGACCTTGCCGATGAAGCTGGCCCTGGCATGACCCTCTCGGGCCAGCCGGGCGGCCATGGTGTTGACGCTCGCGGCCAGCGCATCGATCTCGGCCGGACCACGGGCGGACACGCGCGCACCGTACTCACCGGCGCTGACCTGTTCGGCGAACGAGCCGATCTCGTGGACGAGGGCAACCACCCGGCGCGCCTGGACAGCACTCGTGATCACCGTCGCCGCGAAGGCGGTGACGGCGAGCGCGAACAGCATCGGTGGATCGTTTCGCTGAGCCGCGCCCGCCACCACCCCCGCCACGATCAACGCGAACGGGGTCGCCAGCCGCAGCCAGTAGCCGCCCAACCTCATTCCGGTGCGCAGACGCGGTAGCCGTGGCCCCACACGTTGGCGATCCAGGCCCTGTCGGAGCAAGCCGCCAGCTTCTGCCGGAGCCGGCTGGCGTGGGAATCGAGCGTTCGCGTGCGGCCCGGTGACTTGAATCCCCAGACCTGCTCCAGCAGCTCCTGCTTCGAGAACACCCGCTCCGGCTCAGCCGCCAGCGTGGCCAGCAGCTGGAACTCCTTGACCGACAGCTGGACTCCGATGCCACCCACCTTCACCTGCTTGGACAGCGTGTTCACTACCAGCTCGCCGACCGCCAGCAGATGGCGCTCGTCGACCCGCGACACGCGCTTCAACAGGCCGGCGATGCGAGCCAGCAGCTCCGGGTAGTGGAAGGGTTTCGTAACGTAATCGTCGGCGCCTCGCGACAGGCCGCGGACGCGATCGGTGTGCTCCGCCTTGGCCGAGAGCATGATGATCGGCAGGTCCGGATCCCACGGCTCGTTGACGCCGTCGCCACCGCGGACACGGCGGCAGAGATCGATGCCGCTCATGCCGGGCAGCACCACGTCCAGCAGCATCAGGTCGGGCTGCGATTGCGCGAGCAGTTCGATCGCCTCCTCGGCGGTGCCGGCGGTCAGCACCGAGTAGTCATCTGCGCGGAGGTTCTCGACGAGGAACTCCACAATTCGGGGCTCGTCCTCGACGACGAGCACGGTTGTTCCAGCCACGTCTACTTGGCTCCTTCAGAGTTGGCCGGATCGCGAGTGGGCGCTTGGATGCCCGGGTCCGGCGGGGGTCGGTTGTATGCCACCCGCCGCCAGGGGGCACGGCTCGCATCCTAGGTCACGATATTGACAATTGGAAGACCTGTCACGGAATCCGTTGCACTTTTGTCCAATATTCGACGAATTTTCCGCGATCTGTCCGTGATTTACGATCCAGACAACGCTCTTTATCATTTCTCGACTCGGCCAGCGCCGCACGCCGGCATCGGCTAGCGTCGCGCCGTGCTGTTTCGCCTCAACAGCGTTGAGCTGGGCCTGGTGCTCGCCGCCATCGTGTTCGGCGCGACCGGGATCGCTGTGCTGCTCGGCCGCCGCCACCGCGAGCACTCGGAGATGCGCGAGCCGTTCGCCGTGCTGCAGGGTGCGCTGCTGGGCGTGGTCGGGCTGATCCTCGCCTTCGGGCTGTCGCTGGCCGTCGGCCGCTACCAGGATCGCCGCGCCGCCGTGGTCGATGAGGCCAACGCGATCGGCACCACCTACCTGCGGGCGCAGATGCTGGCGGAGCCGGTGCGCAGCAGGTCGCTGGCGCTGCTGATGCAGTACACGGACCAGGCCATCCGGCTCAGCTCGGACGTTCCGGAAAGCGCGAACGCCCAGCGCATCATCGCCACGGAGGAGGTGCTGCAGCGCCGGCTGTGGGCGCTGGCCGGGCAGGCGGTCGCGGCCTCGCCGGTGGACACCGCTCCAAGGCTCTACGTCGAGACCCTGAACGAGATGATCGACGCGCAGGGCGTGCGCGTGGCCGGGCTCAACAACCGGGTGCCGACCGAGGTGTGGGTGCTCGAGATCGTGGGCGCGGCCGCGGCGGTGGCGATGCTCGCGTTCTACCTGGCGGTGCTCGGTCGCGGCCTGCTGACGGTGCTGATTGCGGCCGGGCTGGTGACGATGCTGCTGTATGTCAGCTTCGACCTCGACCGCCCCACCCGCGGCCTGATCACCGTCCCGAACGGGCCGCTCGTCAGCCTGCGCGCGTCGATGGCCCTGCCGCCTACAGCCACCGGCCCGGCCCAGCCGTAGGCCCGTTCAGCGCTCGATCACCAGGTAGTCCCCCACCTCGACGCCGCTGCGCGCGATCGCGCCCACCGGCAGCTCCAGCGCCACCTTGGCCCCGCGGCAGAAGGACATGCGCCAGGGCTCGAACCCCTCCACCAGCTTCATCACGCGGCCGTCGTCGGCCGCCCACACGACGTCGATCGCGAACCGCATGAACCACATGTGGATGGAGCTGGTGGGCTGGATCCAGAGACCCTCGTCCTCGGGCATGCCCGACCGGCCCAGCAGGCCCTTGGTGCGCGTCCACGCGGTGGTCGCGAGCACGCCCTGCTCGCACACCACCGGCCCTCGTTCCAGGCGGATCCGCGGCACCTACACTTCCCTTCCGTGGACGCTGACTACCACTCGGGCGACGACTTCGTCGTCGAGTTCCTCGACTACCGCTACGGGTTCTCGCGCACCGACTTCGGCCAGCGGGTGGTCGCGGCGGCGGTGCGGCTGGAGCTGGTGCCGCAGCGCGACCTGACGGCCGACGAGGCCGACGACCTGGTCGAACTGGCCTCGACCGGCACCACCGCCCACCCGCGCAGCCGGCTCGGCGAGCACCTGCGCGACCAGGCCGGCCCGATCGACCAGCTGCACGCCGAAACGCTCTGCTACTGGCTGCGCAAGCTTGTCTTCCGCGGTGCCTGGCTCGATCATCGCGTCAAGGCCGGGCTGCTGGACGTGGCCTTCGACGAGGCATCCGGCGGATTCGCATACCGCATGCCCAGCGACCAGTCGCCGCTGGTCGAGCTGGCCCCGGTGCCGTCGTGGGCCGAGCTGCAGTACACGGACGGCTAGGCCGCCGGCACGAACAGCAGCAGGTGCGGCCCGACCTGGATGCGGTCGCCCTCCTCCAGCAGCCGCTGCTCGATCCGCTCGCCGTTGACGAAGGTGCCGTTCAGGCTGCCCTCGTCCTCGAGCACCACCCCGATCGGCTCCACCCGCACGGTGGCGTGGCGCGCCGACACGGTCGGCCCGGCCAACACCACGTCGTTCTCGTCGTGGCGGCCGAGCTTGGTCAGGCGGCCGCTGAGCTCGTAGGTCTGATCCTCGCCCAGGCGCGGGCGCCACACCAGCGACGGCCGCTCGCCCTTGGCAGGGATGACCAGATCCACGCCCGCAGGCTCCGGATCGATGATTCGTGTGTAGCTGACCTCGTCGTCAAATGCGTGCATCAGTGACCTCCCTGGGACGGCTGTTCGAGCGTAGCAGCGGCCGCGGACGCCGCCGGGTAGACTCATGAGCGATGGAGACCGGTCGCACCCCGATGGAAGAGGCGGAGGCACAGCTCTACCGCCGAATCCAGGAGCTGCGAACCCGCGCCCGCGGTGACCAGCCGGCGCCCGATGTGGTGGCGGAAGCGCGTCCCACGATGCCGGATCTGCGCACCATCCTGGCTCGCGCCGAGACGCACGTGGACGAGCTGCGCACGACCGCCGCCTCGCTCGAGGAGAGCCTGCCGGCGAAGGTGGAACGGGCGGTCGAGCGGGCCATGTCGGAGCACTCCGACGCGCGCCGCGCGGACGAGCTGCGAGAGCTCGTGCGCGGGCTGTCGCGGCAGGTCGAACAGGTCAACCTGGACCTGCTGGCCGAGCGCCTCGGCCGCGTCGAGGACCTGGAGCTGGTGGTCGACCTGATCTCGACCGGCATGGCCGCGCTGCGCCAGGACATCGCCACGCTGGCGGCGATGGTGGAGCAGGTCGGCGGCGGCGTCGACGGTGTGATCGAAAAGCTCGACCAGCCGCTGCAGGTGACGGTCGAGCGGCCGCACAGAAGCGGCGTTCGCGACCTGTTCCAGCCCACCAGCGACGACCCGCCGGAAGCCAGCTAGACCCGCTAGCCCGGCAGCACCGCCACGCAGTCGATCTCGACCTTGATGCCGCCCGGCAGCCCTGCCACCTGAATGGTCGTCCGCGCCGGTCGCGGCGTCGGGAAGGCCTCGGCGTAGACGGCGTTCATCTCGTCAAAGTCGCCGATGTCGACCAGGTAGACGCCGCAGCGAACCACGTCGGCCGGCCCCGCGCCGGCGGCCGCCAGGATCCGGAACACGTTCTCGAGCGCCAGGCGCGTCTCGGCCGCCACCGTGTCCGGCGTGTAGTCCTCGTCGCGCAGCGGGCCCTGCCCGGCGACGTACACGAAGCGGCCCTCGGCCACCACGGCCGGCGAGTACGGGCCGAGCGCGCTGGCGTCGACGATGACCGGCTCGCGGCTCATCGCGACTCCGCCTCGACCGGCCACACCTGCGGGTTGGCCAGGTTCGGGGGCCGCTCGCCGCGCAGGATCTGGGCCAGCCCGCGGCAGGCCAGCCGGGCCATGCCGTCGCGCGTCTCGCGTGTCGCCGATGCGATGTGCGGCACCATCAGCGCACTCTCGCACGCGAGCAGGGCCGGGTGCACGTGTGGCTCGTTCTCGAACACGTCCAGTCCGGCGCCGCCCAGGTGGCCGGAGGCGAGGGACTCGGCGAGGGCGGCCTCGTCGACGACCGGGCCGCGGCTGGTGTTGATGAGGAACGCACCCTGCTTCATGCGCGCCAGCTCCGCCGCGCCGATCAGGTGGCGGGTGGAGTCCGACAGGGGCACGGTCACCGCCACGAAGTCGGACTCGGCCAGCACCCGCTCCAGCTCGGCGCGGTCACGCCCGGCGAACAGGACGCGCATGCCGAAGCCATCGGCGCGGCGGGCGACGGCGCGGCCGATGCGGCCGGGACCGATGATCCCGAGCGTCTTTCCGTGCACGTCGGTGCCCAGCAACAGGTCGAAGCTCCAGGACTGCCAGCGGCCCGCGCGCAGGTAGCGCTCGCTCTCCCCCAGCCTCCGTGCCGCGCCCAGCAGCAGCGCGAACGTGAGGTCCGCAGTGGCCTCGGTCAGCACGTCCGGCGTGTAGGCGATCGGGATCCGGTGCCGCTCCGCGGCGGCCAGGTCGATGTGGTCGAGCCCGACCGAGACGGTCGCGAGGCCGCGCAGGCCGGGTGTCGCCAGGAAGGCCTCGTCGATGCGGTCGATCAGGTAGCAGACGACCCCGTCGCAGCCGGACGGGTCGTTGCCGCGCACCAGCTCGTGGCCCTCCAGCTCGACCAGGCCGGCCGGCGACACCTCCTGCATGATCAGCACCCGCATAGCTATCCTCCCCACCAGACAGACCGGCAACGGTATCAGCGGTTGGCAGTGGAGGTCGGCGGATGGCGGTAACGAAGGTGATCGAGGTGATCGGAAGCTCTACCGAGAGCTCCGACGACGCCGTCCGCCAGGCGCTCACGGCCGCCGCCCGCTCGGTGCGCGGAATCCGCAAGATCGAGGTCGTCTCCACCACCTGCGAGGTGACCGACGGCCAGGTCAGCCGCTGGGACGTGCTGGTCAAGATGCAGTTCCCGGTCGAGCCGCGCTAGCGATGGTTCCCGAGCAGCCTCTCCAAGTGACCGAGCATGGGCTCGTCGCCGCGAGCGACGGCTGGTTCGTGTTGAACGCGGCCGAGGCGCGATGGCGGGAGCGGCCCGGTCGCGGCTCCTACTGCGATTTCGAGGGCGATTCGGACTTCGCGCAGGTCGGGATCAACCTCCAGACGCTGGCACCCGGCGAGCCGATGGCGATGTACCACTGGGAGGCTGACCAGGAGGATTTCCTGGTGCTGGCCGGTGAGGGAGTGCTCGTGATCGAGGGCCAGGAGCGGCCGTTGCGGCGGTGGGATTTCGTGCACTGCCCGGCCGGCACCGAGCACGTGATCGTGGCCGCCGGCAGCGGCCCCCTGGTCGTGCTGTGCATCGGCGCCCGCAGCGAGTCGACCGGGCCGAACTGGGGTGCCTACACGGTGGACGCCGCGGCCCGGCGGCACGACGCCGGCGTCGACCAGGAGACCACCGACGAGCGGATTGCATACGCCCGCTTCCCGGAGCCACGGTACACGGGCTACCGGCCAGGTTTGCTGCCTGATTGACGGCCGCTGCGCGCGATTCGCAGGGTGTAGGCTTGGGCATTCCCAGGCGAGAGGAGTCACGGCATGAGCATCAACCGTTTCCCGTACCAGGACGACATTCTCCGGCAGCTCAGCGGCGGCAGCGCGTCCGTCTCCGAGATCGCAACGGCAATCGCCGGCGAGGGGCGGCACTCGGCCGAGGGCCACGACTCCGACGAGCTGCACCAGTCGGTGGCCGAGAACGTCGACCACCTCGTGCATCTCGGCCTGGTGGAATACAGCGGCTCGGGCGCCGACCGCGCCGCGGCGCTGACGACCGCTGGTAGCGAGGCGGTCAGCTCGCTGCCGTAGCCCGCCCAGGACGACGAGGTATACGCCGCTGTCCTTGAGATTAGGTCAGGCTGGCTCGAAACAGGATGCCCTGGCTCCCGTCGAAGCTCAGCCCGGGAAATCGTCAGCCAGACCGGTGGGTGGCTCCGCCTCCGATTCGCAAGTGCCAGGCAACCCTCGATGTCGGCCAAAACGGCCGGCCGGATCAGTGGTGATTGCACCATTCTTGCGGGAATCCTTACCGCATCATGGCCGGGGTGGCGGCGCAGCCGCACGCTGCGCCGCCACCGGAAAGGCCGGCTCGCTGACCGGCCCTACTTGCCGCCGCTGCCGGTGGCATGCTCGACGGCGGTCTTGATGGCAGCCGTGACCACACTGCCGATGCCGTGATCCTTCCCGCCGAGGTACGAGCCGACGGCGAGCAGCAGCACGCCGATCGCCATGGCCAGACCGGCGTACTCGACCGTGCCCTGGCCCTGCTCGGCGTCGGCGCGGCGCACGCGTTCGGCCAGGTGATGCGTGCCTGTGACCAACCAGGCGGCGGTGCGATGAAACATTGATGACCCTCCTTGCGAGCGTTGGTGATGACCGGCCCAGCCTGCCGTGAGCGCCCGTCACGGAACAAGGCGGCTCCCGTCACGAAACGCCCGCGAGGGAGTGTCAGCGGCCACGTGGGCTACCGTACGGGCGCTCCTCGCGAGGCCCGCGCGGGTGTCTCAGATCACCACCGACCTGCCGATACAACAACAGATGCGACGATTCACAGTCCTGCTCCTGGTGGTGGTCATGGCCTCGCTCACGGCCCCGGCGGTCGCCGGAGCCAGCAAACTGATCGTCCGCAACGCGACGCACATCACGCTCAAGGTGAACGCCAAGAACCGGGCGGTGGTCAGCTACCGCGCCAAGGGCATCGTCCGCCACGTGCTGGTATGGGGCGCGATCAACGCCAAGCCGCCCGACCGGGCGCATCCCGATAGCCAGGTCAAGTTCCACGTCGACTACTCGGGTGGCAGCGCCAGCCCCTGGGGCTCCGGCTACTGGCGGCGCGTCAAGAACGCGTGCACCCGCTGGCGTGGCAGCGGCGTCACGCTGGCCGTGACGGTCTGCACGATGCCGGACGGCTCCCACTGGGCGCTCCAGAGCTGGAAGCGCCTGATGCCGAACGGCGGGTACAAGTGCTGCCAGACACCGCAGCAGGGCAAGCGCGAGCTGCACATCTCGCACTGGAAGGGTCCGCTCGCCCAGCTCTGGCTGAAGTGGAACTGGACGCGCGCGACCTCGCAGTATCCGCACCTCGACAAACTGTTCGGCCGCGCCACCTACAAGGGCGTCGGCACGTACGGGTTCTCGAACACCCGGACCGGCGCGCCCACCGACAGCTTCGGCCGGGTCGTCTTCGTGGATACGTACAACCCGCCCAAATGGGGCAAGGGCTGGCGCCGCGAGAACAGCTTCCTCGTGCACCGGCCCAGCGACGGCGGTTTCTGCGACACGCTGTGGCCCAACCGCTACGGCCGCCACCACGCCAGCGGGTACGGCCAGAAGTACCGCGCGACGATGGACGGACCCGGCGTCACACCGATCGTGCGTTGGAAGGGGCCGCCGCCCGGGAACTACTCGCAGTCCCCCGTGCAGACCCGCGACGGCCTGGCCGACTTCACGATCACCGGTTCCGGCCGACAACCGTTCGATGCGCTGCTCGACTCTCAGTTGGACACCGAGCAGCAGATCCTGGCGGGCTCGTCCGCCGACAAGTGCTTCGCGATCCGCTAGCCCCGACTCGCTGAGCCGCGGCGGCACGTCCGCCAGTCCGCCACCGATACACTGCCGGTGCTATGGAAACGGCGGCCGAAGTCTTCGTCAGATGCCTCGAGAACGAGGGTGTGCGCCACGTGTTCGGCATCCCCGGCGAGGAGACGCTCGACCTGAATGAGGCGCTCGACCGCTCCTCCTCGATCGAGTTCGTACCGGTACGCCACGAGCAGGGCGGCGCCTTCATGGCCGACGCCTACGGACGGCTGACCGGGCGCGCCGGCGTCTGCCTGGGCACGCTCGGGCCGGGCGCAACAAACCTCGTGACCGGCATGGCCGACGCCTTCCTCGACCGCGCCCCGGTGGTCGCCCTGACCGGCCAGACCGACCTGTCGGAGATGCATAAGGAGAGCCACCAGTACATCGACGTGGTGCGCATGATGAAGCCGGTGACGAAGTGGAACGCGCGCGTTCACGACCCGGACATCATCCCGGAGGCCGTTCGCAAGGCGTTCGCGGTGGCCGAGCGCGAGAAGCCGGGCGCCACGCACCTGGAGCTGCCGGCCGACGTGATGGAGCTGCCGCTCGCCGCCGACCCGGTGCCGCGGCGCCCGCCGGCGCTGGTGGAGCCGGTCGCGGCCGAGCTGCACCGCGCCGCGGAGCTGCTGCAGGCAGCCGAGCGGCCGGTGGTGCTGGCCGGAAACGGCATCGCCCGCCAGAACGCCTCACCGGCGCTGCGGCGCTTCGTGCAGCAGACCGGGCTGGGCGTGATCACCACCTTCATGGGCAAGGGCGTGATCGACGCCGACGACGAGCACGCGCTGTTCACCGCCGGCCTGCGCGCGCAGGACTATCCGCGCGGGTTCATGGGCCGGTCCGACCTGGTCGTGTGCGTCGGGTACGACCTGGTCGAGTGGTCGCCCGTGAACTGGAACCCGAACCGCGACCGCCGCGTGATCTGCATCGACACGACGCCGGCCGAGAGCGACGCGCACTACGTGCCCGACGTCGAGTTGACCGGCGACATCTCGCACATCCTCACGCACCTGGGCAACCTGGTCTCGGACAAGCCGCCGGCCCGGGTGGTGACACCCCCATTCAACCAGATGATCCGCGACGCGCTGGAGTCACACTCCGACGACGGGTTCCCGATCAAGCCGCAGCGGGCGCTGCGCGACCTGCGTGAGCTGATGGGCCCGAGCGATCTGCTGATCTCGGATGTGGGCGCGCACAAGCTGTGGATCTCGCGCCTGTGGCCAGCCCACGAGCCGAACACGGTACTGATCTCCAACGGCGCGGCGGCGATGGGCTTCGCGCTGCCGGCCGCGGTGGCCGCGAGGATGGTGCTGCCAAAGGACCGGCGCGTGGTCACGATTTCCGGCGACGGCGGGTTCTTGATGAACGTGCAGGAACTGGAGACGGCCAAGCGGCTGAGGCTGGCGATCGTGAACATCGTCTGGTCGGACAACGCATACGGGGTGATCGAGGTGCACCAGCAGCGCAAGTTCGGTCACCTGGCCGGCACCAAGTTCACGAACCCGGATCTGGTGATGCTGGCCGAGAGCTTCGGAATCGCGGGCATGCGCGTGACGTCCGCCGACGAACTGATGCCGACGCTGAGGCGTGCGCTGGAGCTGGACATTCCATCGGTCGTGGAGATCCCGATCGACTACCGCGAGAACAGGAAGTTTTCGATGAATCTGGCCGACCTGGTGAAGGTCGGAGAAGGGGTCTGACAATGGCGATGACTGAGACAATCCAGAAGCTGTACGTGGACGGCGAGTGGTATGAGACCGGCGAGACGAAGGACGTGACGTCGCCCTATGACGGCAGCGTGGTCGGGCGCGTGGCATTCGGCGGCGGCGCCGACGCGACCCGCGCGATCGACGCAGCGGAGCGGGCGATGCAGAGCCCGCTGCCGGCGCACAAGCGCGCGTCGGTGCTGGACGGGGTGGCCGCACTGCTCGCGGAGCGGCGCGACGAGTTCGCGCGCACCATCGCCCGGGAGGCCGGCAAGCCGATCGCGACGGCGAGCATCGAGGTCGACCGCGCTGTGCAGACGATCACCTTCTCGGCGCTGGAGGCGCGGCGGCTGACCGGCGAGACGGTGCCGATGGACGCGCACCCCGCCGGCGAGGGCAAGGCCGGCCTGATCCTGCGCGTGCCGATCGGGATCATCGGCGCGATCTCGCCGTTCAACTTCCCGCTGAACCTGGTCTGCCACAAGGTCGGCCCCGCGTACGCGGCAGGCTGCGCCGTGGTGCTGAAGCCGGCCGGCGCGACACCGCTCTCTGCGCTCTTACTGGCGCGCGCGTTCGCCGACGCCGGCCAGCCGGCCGGCTGGCTGAACGTGATCGTGGGCCGCTCTGGCGAGATCGGCGACGTGCTGACCGAGGACGAGCGCGTCAAGATGATCACCTTCACCGGCTCCTCGCAGGTGGGCTGGGGCATCCGCCAGCGCGCCCACAAGAAGAAGGTGTCGCTGGAGCTCGGCAACTCGACGCCGCTGATCGTGCTGGCCGACGCCGACCTCGACAAGGCGGCCACGGCGATCGCCGCCAACGGCTACGCGTTCGCCGGACAGAGCTGCATCTCGATCCAGCGGGTCTACGTCGAGGATGCCGCGCACGACGCGCTGATCGAGAAGCTGGTGCCGAAGGTGCAGGCGCTGAAGGTGGGAGATCCGCTGGATCCGGAGACGCAGGTGGGGCCGGTGATCGACGGCGAGAACCGCGACCGCATCAAGGCCTGGGTGGATGACGCCGTCGCCGGCGGTGCGAAGCTGCTTTCCGGCGGCGAGTTGGGCGACGACGGCGTGCTGCGCCCGACGTTGCTCGACGACGTGTCGCTGGATATGGACGTCGCCTGCCACGAGGTGTTCGGACCGGTCGTGGCCGTGGCGCGCGTGTCGGGCCTGGAGCAGGCGATCGCGCTCGCCAACGGCACCGACTACGGGCTGCAGGCGGGGGTATTCACGCAGGACATCACGAAGGCGATGCGCGCGGCGCGGGAGCTGGAGTTCGGCGGAGTCACGCTGAACGAGGCGCCCACCTACCGGGCCGACCAGATGCCCTACGGCGGCGTCAAGGAGTCGGGCAACACGCGCGAGGGACCGAAGTTCGCGGTGCAGGAGATGACCGAGCCGCGGATGATCGTGATCAGCCTGTAACGACGGCGAGACGCGCGTCGCGGGGCGGTCACGGACCGCACCGCCGCCCGCGCCCAGATTGGATCAAACACCGCTCCCGCCCCCGCCACGGGTTCGTGACCGCGCCGTGACGCGTGTCACGGCGCCCGTGACAGGGGTTTCGCACGGTTGCGCAGATCGCGCCCGGACCGGCCTCAGAGGCCGCTTCGGGGTGCGTTGCAGGTTGGTGCCAGGTGCGTGACCGGGACGTGACCGCGGCGTGCGGAAAAGGGGCTTTCGCACGCAACATCGCCGTGACAGCGGTGTCACGGCGGCTGTGACGCACGGCTACTGCTGGTAGCCCTCGACCACGTCTGACTTGCGCAGCTGTGCGCCGTCGTCGTCGAGGTCGAACTCGCGCAGCGCGCGACGCTGCCGCAGCAGGTCCCAGCACTGGTCGAGCTGCACCTTGATCTCGGCCAGGCGCCGCCGGTCCGAGTCCGTCGACCGGCCCTGCGACTCCGCCTCCCACAGCTCGTGCTCCTCCGAGACCAGCTGCTCGATCGTCCCGTGAACCTGTTCGTCGCTCATCGTCGCTCCTGTCGTGTCGTCGTCGCAGGTAGCGTACCCGCGCCGAGGTCGCGCCCCTCGCGCCGCCCCTAGCCGGACTACGTGCAGACGGCCGCCAGCACCGCGGTCACGCCCGCCTCCAGCGCCGACAGGCTGTAGCCGCCCTCCAGCACAAGCGCCGGCCCGCCGCACGGCTCGCGCAGCGCCGTGGCCATCTCGGCAAACGCCGGCGCCGTCAGCCTGAGCGAGCAGAGCGGGTCGTCGGCGGCCGCGTCGAAGCCTGCCGACACGATCACCAGGTCGGGCTGAAACGCCACCACGGCGGGCAGCGCCTGCTCGTGGAACGCGGCCAGATACGCCGGCTCGCTGGTGCCCGCCGCCAGCGGCAGGTTCACGGTCGTGCCGGCGCCGTCCCCCGCTCCCGTCTCGGCGGCTGCGCCCGTTCCCGGGTAGAACGGGTACTGGTGCAGCGAGACGTAGAGCACAGCGGGATCGTCGTAGAAGATGGCCTGGGTGCCGTTGCCGTGGTGGGCGTCCCAGTCGAACACCGCCACCCGCTCACAGCCGAGCGCCTGCCGCGCGTGCGCGGCCGCGACCGCGGCGCTGTTGAAGACGCAGAATCCCATCGCCCGCGCCGGCTCGGCGTGATGGCCGGGCGGCCGGCCGCAGCTGAACGCGGCCACGCCGGGGTCGCCGGCCACCGCCTCGACCGCCGCGATCGCGCCCCCCGCGGCGCGCAGCGCCGCCTCCCAGCTGGCCTCCGTGAGGATCGTATCCGGGTCGAGCGCGCCCCCGCCACCGGCGCAGAACCGCTCGATCAGCTCGATGTGGGCCGGGGAATGGACGCGCTCCAGGGCCTCGCGCGGCGCCGGCGGCGCTTCCCGCCGCTCCGCACCCGATGCAGCCACCGCCGCAGCCACCGCGTCGTAGCGGGCCGGCCGCTCCGGATGGCCCGGACCGGGGTCGTGCAGCCGGAACAGGTCGCTCATGTAACAGGTGGGGAGCGGCGCTTGTGACATATGCTGTTTGGAGGAAATCTGCGGCTCGGCGCGTCAAAACGGCCAAATAATCCCCGAGTTTAACGCGTACTTAACATTTCGACGCGCGAACTCAGGCCGCAAACGGGCATAATGCCGCTGAGCCCGTCCCCGACCTTGTGACAGTCTGGAGAGCCTTCATGTACCGATTCAGCCGCGCGATCTTCGTCGAAATCAAGGATCTCGTCGATCCGCACCCTGAGACGGTATCCATACCTGAGGGCAAGCGCCGCGTGCTGCAGTCCTCCGAGGCGACGATCGAGCGGCTGGCGCGCGACCCCCACTACTTCGCGAAGCCGGCCCAGAGCCTGTTCCACGAGATCCGGCATCTGTTCTCGATCTCGAACCAGGCGCGGGTCTACAACACGATCGACCGTCACATCAGCGCCGCCGTCACCTACATCCTCGAGGAGATCGAGCGGAATGGCGAGGGCATGGCCAGCTGCAAGGCGACCACGCGCAAGGGCAAGCCCTGTCAGCGCACGCCGCTGCCCGATCGTGAGTACTGCCCGTCCCACCAGCACCTGGAAGAGCGCACACACGTAACCGCGTAGCGGCGTCGGGTCCGGCCTACAGGCCGAGGCTCAGCTGCTGGTGCTCCTGGAACCCGGACACGCCCACGCCCACCAAACGCAGGGCGCCCGGCCGCTGCTCGAGCGCGCGGTCGAGCAGCATGCAGGCCAGCTCGCCGATCTGGTCGGCGTCGTCGGTACCGACCGGGAGCGAGTGTGACCGCGTCACGATCGAGAAGTCCGGGTAGCGCAGCTTGGTGGTGATGGTGCGCGCGCTGCGGCCGCTGCTCTGCAGCGAGCCGGCCAGCGGGGCGGCCATCGCGCGCACGCGCAGGTGCAGCTCAGCTCGCTCGCTGATATCGACGTCGAAGGTCTCCTCGCTCGAGATCGAGATCGCCTCGCCCGGCTCCGATGACACCGGCCGCGGGTCGATCCCGCGCGCGCGGTCGCGCAGCTCCAGCCAGCCGCGACCGGGCAGCGCCTCGCGCATGCGCTCGTCGTCGAGCGCCGCCAGCGCGCCGATCGTCTCGATGCCCAGCGCCGTCAGCCGCTGCTCGCTCTTCGGACCCACCCCCGGCAGCCGCCGCACCTCCAGCGACGCCAGGAACGCCGCCTCCTGGCCGTCCGGCACGTACGTGATCCCTCCCGGCTTCCTCATGTCCGACGCGATCTTGCACACCACCTTGCAGGCGCCCACGCCCAGCGAGGACGACAGCCGCACCTGCTCGCGGATCGCCTGCTGGACGATCGCAGCCTGCTCGGGCGGGTCGCCCTCGGCGAGCACCAGATAGCCCTCGTCGATCCCGATCCGCTCGACCACCGGCGCGTGCGCCCGCACGGTGTCCCACACCCGCCGCGACCACTCGCGGTAGGCGGCGTGGTCCGGTCGCACGAACACGGCCTGCGGGCAGCGTCGCAGCGCCTCGGCGCAGCTCATCGCCGACCGGATGCCGTACTTGCGGGCCTCGTAGCTTGCCGTCGACACGACGCCGCGCCCGCGCGGGTCGCCTCCCACCACCAGCGGCGTGCCCCGCAGCTCCGGCCGGCGGTGCAGCTCGACGGCGGCAAAGAAGGCGTCCAGGTCGAGATGCGCCATCATTCCCCGAGCATACCGGCGGTTTCTGCCGGAATATCGGGACAGAATCGTCACCGACCATGCAGCCTGGGTGGCGCGGCACCGGTAGACTGAATCCCTGCTTTGACGCACGACTCCGACAAGCTCATCCGCCAGCTTTCGCTCGTCGCCTACCTGATGGCGGAACAGCGACCGGTCACAGCCCGCGACGTGAAGAACAACGTCGAGGGCTACGCGAACATGGGCGACGAGGCATTCGCCCGCCGCTACTACGCCGACCGCTCCGAGCTGCAGGGCCTGGGAGTGCCGATCACGTCCGGCCGCGACGAGTTCACCGGGGAGGAGCTGTACAACCTGCGCCAGGAGCACTACTTCCTGCCGCCGATCGACCTCACCGACGCCGAGCTGGCGGCGCTGCAGACCAGCTTCTACCTGCTCGAGGGCCAGTTCGCATACGCCGAGCCGCTGCGCCTGGCGCTGCAGAACCTGGCGCTGGGGCGCGCCAACACGGCCGACCCCGGCCCCAAGACCGCCACCATCGACCTGCTCGGCAGCGTCTACACACCCGAGGTCTCGCAGCGGCTGGCCAAGCTGGAACAGGCCATCAGCAAGCAGCGCACGATCCGCTTCACCTACTGGACGGCGCGCAGCAACGCCACCGCCGAGCGCACCATCAACCCCTACGGCCTGTTCGAGCTGCACGGCGTCTGGTATGTGGTCGGCGACGACTGCAGCCAGGAGGGCCCGGAGGCCCGAAAGACGTTCCGCATCTCGCGCATGCGCGGCGAGATCAAGTTCGCTACCCGGCGCGAGCGGGACTTCCGGATCCCGGCCGACTTCAACGTCACCGCGTACCGCGATCGCAAGCCGTGGCAGCTGGAGCGTGAGCCGGCCGGCGTCGCGCGGCTGGCGGTCTCGGCCGACGACACCTGGCTGGTGAATCGGCTGTACGGCGGACACGGCGACCTCGAGGAGCACGAGGACGGCAGCGCCACGCTCACCACCGAGTACTCCAACCTGGAGGCGCTGTCCCAGGCCGTGCTGCTGATGGAGGGCCGCATGCAGCCGCTCGAGCCGGACGAGCTGGTGGCGATGGTGCAGTCCGACCTCGACCGCCTGGTGGCGCTGCACACCGGCGACCCCAGCCGGCCGGCCAAACCGTCGCGCGGCCGTGCCGCCGTCGACGAAGCCCCGGGCGCGCTCTCCCGCACGCAGGGCCCGGTGGCGCCGGAGCGGTTCGCCTTGCTGCAGGCACTGCTCGCGTTCCTGCTCGAGCGCTGCGGCGATGAGTCCTCCGCGACCGTGTCATCCGCGGACATGCGCGACCGCTTCCACCTGTCCCAGCAGGAGCTGCAGGAGCACCTCGACCTGCTCAACCTGGTCAACTTCGGCGGCGGCTGCTATGCCGTCTACTGCTCCACCGACAACGGCTCGATCCTCGTCGACAAGGAGCTCTACGGCGACACCTTCCGCCGCCCGGCGCGCCTATCGCCACTGGAGGCAAAGGCGCTCTTGCGGGCGCTGGACGTGGTCGCGCCGGTGCTGGCCGCCGAGGCCCACAGCTCGCTGCAGACCGTGCGCGACAAGATCGCCGGCGCGTTCGGGCAGTACACCCTCTCCGACACGCCGGAGCCGCAGGGCGGCGACGAGGAGTCGGCCGTGACCACCCTCAACGAGGGCGTGCGCCAGCAGCGCCTTGTGCGGATCGGCTACCACTCGCGCTCGAGCGACGAGTTCTCGACGCGCGTGATCGAGCCGTATCTGTTGCGGCGTGACCAGCGCGGTTGGTACGTCGAGGCCTACGACCGCAGCAAGGACGGCCGTCGCACGTTCAAGGTCTCGTACGTGCGCGACGCCGAGCTGCTGGATGAGAGCTACGAGCCGCGCGAGGAGATGGCCGACCTGCACCCGGAGCTGGGCGGCGAGGTGGGCACCGCGCGCGTGCTGTTCGCGCCCGAGCGCGCCCGCTACGAGCGCGAGGGCCGGCGCGACGTGACGATGCTGACCGACGGCTCGGCACTGGCCGCTGTCAGCTACGGATCGCTGCGCTGGCTGGTGCCCGAGGTCCTGAAGCATCGCGGCCACGCCGAGGTGCTCGACCCGCCGCACGTACGCGAGAGCGTGTTGAAGGCGGCGAAGAAGCTGCAGCGGTCGTTCACGCGGGCGCCCGCCCGGAGCTGAGCTCGACGTTGGCGAGCGCCACCCGCGCGTTTCGCTGCAGGTGGCGGCCGTCGTTGTCGGGGATGTAGAGCCGCCGGTACCGATCCGCCAGGCGCTCGGGCGACTCATCCAGCCACTCGGCCAGCGGCGGGAACACGTCGTCCACGGGATCGGCCGGCAGCGCCTCGGCGCGGCGCTCGGCGCCGCGGTTCCAGGGACACACGTCCTGGCAGATGTCGCAGCCGTAGACCCGGTCCTGGAACGCCTCGGCGAACGGCAGCTGCGGCAGCCGCGACTGGGACAGATACGACAGGCAGCTGCGCGCATCCAGCACGCCGGCCTCGACGATGGCGTCGGTCGGGCAGGCATCGATGCAGGCGCGGCACTCCCCGCAGGCGTCCCACGCCGGCTGCTCCGGCGCGGCGCTGGTCGGCTCCAGTTCCACGTCGGTGATCAGCACGCCCAGCACCACCCACGAGCCGTGACGGCGGGTGATCGCGAGCGTGTTCTTGCCGTAGACGGCGATGCCGGCGCGCACCGCGGCCTCTCGGTCGACGTGCCCGTTGCTGTCGACGTGTACGACGAAGCGGCCGCCCGGCGACTGCTCCTGCATCCAGCGGCCCAGCTCCCGCAGCCGATCGCGCAGCAGCGCGTACTCATCGCGCCGGGCATAGCGGGGCATGCGGCCGCGCGGGCGGTCGTCCGGCTTCGGCGGCTCCGGCCGCGCGTAGCTGTGCGCCGCCACCACCACCGAGCGCGCGTCCCGCAGCGCCGACTCGGGGTGGCACGAGATGTCGGGCCGGCGCATCGTGAAGCCCATGTCGGCGAAATAGCCGCGCGCCGACCGCTGCTCGATCGCCCGCTCGGTACCGGTGTAAGGCTCGGCCCGGCAGACGCCGCAGGCAGCGATGCCGGATGCCAGCGCTCGCTCGACCAGCGCTCGGGTAAGCTCGGCCGTGTTCACGGGGCTCAGGGTAGCCCGCAACCTCCCAAAGGATCCTTCCATGCAGTCACGTTCCGTCGCCGTCCCCCGCACCGATGTGCTCGTCAGCACGGTGGCGGTCGTCTCCGTGGCGCTGCTGACGGCGCTGGCGGCCCAGATCTCGATCACCCTGCCGGGCACCCCCGTGCCCCAGACGCTGCAGACGATGGCGGTGCTGGGAGGGTCGGCCTACCTCGGCAGCCGCCGCGGCCTGGCCGCGATGCTGCTGTACGTCGGGATGGGCCTGTTCCTGCCGTTCTACGCCGGCGGCGCGCAGGGCTGGAGCGAGGTCACCGGCGCCTCCGGCGGCTACCTGGTGGGCTTCATCGCGGCCGGATACGTGGTCGGCAGGCTGCGGGAGATGAACGGTTCCCGCTGGATGGCGACCGTGCCGGCGATGCTGCTGGGAAGCGCGGTCGTGTACGTGCCCGGCCTGATCTGGCTGAAGCACTCGGTGCCGTTCGACTGGGGATGGACGATCCACTACGGGCTGACGGTGTTCATCGTCGGCGACCTGCTGAAGATCGCCGCCGACGCCGCCATCCTCGATCCGCGTGCCCCCTGGGGCAAGCTGTTCGACCGCATCCGGTTCTAAGGCGCGGCCGACTGCACCAGCGGCACCATGCAGTCCCGGCAGATCCGAAGCGTCACCGGCGGTGTGCCTGACGCCGGCAGCGACACCCAGCGCCCGGTGGTGCCGGCGACCAGGAAGTAGCGGCGCGGCCGCAGCCCCGACAGCGTGAACCGGCCGTCGGCACCGGTGAGCGCCGTTGCGACCGGGAGCGGCGGATCGGCCATCACCGGGCCGAGCGGGAAGGCCCTCGTGAACGCGCGCACCTTGACGTGGGGCAGCGGCGCGGTCGTGTCAGCGTCACCCGAATGGAACGTGACCACGCGGCCGGAGATGGTCGACGCCGGCCCCGGCTGCGTTCCGGATCCCGACCCGGCCATCTGACCGCAGCCGGCGGTCGCGAGCGCCGCGAGCACGAGCATCGGTGCGAGTCGCTGTAGTAGTCGCATGTGTCTTGTCAGACGGATGCCGCGGCAATCCGGTTCCTGGGCACCCCTGTCATCATCCGACATGGATCAGCACGGCCGCGAATGCCAGATACGACGCGATCACCAGCACCGCCTCGGGACGGCGCATCCCGCGGCGGCGCAGCAGCATCGCCACCACAGCCATCGTCATCGCCAGCGCCCATACCGCCGAGAAACGGCCCGCGGCAGAGCCGGCCACGCCTCCCAGCAGCGCCGCCGGTAGCAGCAGGCCGGCCACGATGTTCATGCTGTTCGAGTTGAACGCCTCGCTGACCACGGCCGAGCTGCGGTGGTGCAGCGCCAGCCGCACCGCGGCCACCGCGTTGGGGATGCTGGTCAGCCCGGCCAGCACCAGCGTCCCCATCACGGCCCCCGATATCGAGAAGTGATGGCCGATGTCGACGGCCGCGTGCACCATGCCCACGCTGGCGCCGATCACCAGAGCAACGGCCGGCGCCACCACCAGCAGGTCTCCACGCGTCGCCGGCCGTTCGTGGTGATCGGATCGGGCGGCGCGCTGCTCCTCGGCGACGGCGCGGGCAATCCGGCGCCGCAACCCGGTCACGCGCTGGCCGTGGGTGATGTCGGCCGGCCGCTGTGCGGCCAGCCACACGTAGGGCACGAGCACGCACGCGCACAGGACGAGCGCCGGGATGGGGCCGATCCAGCCGGCCGCCACCGGCACCGCGACGGCCGCCACCGCGATCGCGGTCGCTCCCTCCAGCGCCGCAGCGCGGCGGCCGAGGTGGACGCGTCCCGCCAGCAGCGCGCCGATCCCCAGCAGCGCGGCCAGATTGACCACATTCGAGCCGAGCACCACGCCCACGCCGATGTCATCGTGCTTGCTCAGGACGGCCGCCGCGGCTGTTGAGATCTCCGGTGCGTCCGCGCCCAGCGCCGTCAGCATGCCGATCACCGCGTCGGTCAGCCTCAGGCGCACCCCGATCCGGTCGAGCGCGCGCGCAAGCACGAAGCTGGAGCCGAGGCTGGCGGCCAGACAGACGAGGAAGAGGAGGGCGGCGAGTGGCATGGCGAGATGTCGCCGACCCGTCTTCCCGGCACACCGCCGACCACCTTACACCCGGCGCCCGCGAGACCGTCTGACCGTAGACTCGGGTTCACCGTGACGGAGCCGCTGGCACGACTGCTCGAGGAGGCGCGCGAGGGCAGGATCCAGGTGCCCGAGTTTCAGCGCGAGCTGATCCTCACGGACGAGTGGATAAGAGCCTGCTCGCCAGCGTCTCGCTCGGCCATCCGATCGGAGCGGTGACGCTCGCCGAATCACCGACCTCTACCAGGCGCTCGCATCCGGACGGCCGGTGCAGACCCACGACGGCGGGGACAAGCCCGTCCAACGCTGGTATTCGATCGACATCGACGCCGCGCTCGACCCGGCGGTGGATCGCGACGAAGCGATCATCGGGGTATCCGAGCTCAGCGGCCAGGAGTCAGAGTGGGAGCAGTTCCTGTTTCCGCTTCGCCTGGTGTTCGGCGCGGAGGCGGAGCGGGGGCGCTGGATGAACGGATTCGCCGGCCACTCGGCTGAGCGAAGCAATCGGTTCGCATCCGAGATCCTGGCGGCGTTCGACGGATACCGGGTTCCGACCATCGTCCTGGGCCCGGAGACGACCAGGTGGTCGGTGCGGGTGCACGGAGGCCCCGGGGGGCGCAGTCTCTCTGACCGGTTTCGCGAAGCTGCGGGCTAGAAGCCGAGCACGAACTTGGCGTCGTCCGACATCATCTCGGGCGACCAGGGCGGCGTCCAGGTCAGGTCGGTGACGACCTCGCCCACGCCCTCCAGCGACGAGACCACGTCGCGCATCTGCTCCTGGATCATCGCCCCGGCCGGGCAGCCCATCGACGTCAGCGAGTAGGTGACGGTGACCTTGTCCTCCTCCACCCGCACGTCGTAGACCAGGCCGAGGTCGACAACGTCCATCCCCAGCTCCGGGTCCTCGACCACCCGCAGCGCGTCGAACACCTGCTCCTCGGTGATGCTCATGCCTGCATCGTAGCGTTCGCGTCCCACAGCGCAGCGAACGCCGGCTCGTGCCCCGTCGCCGCCGTCTCGCCCAGCAGCGCCTTCGTCGCGGTCACCGCCTCGCGCCCCGCCCGCGCCACCTTCCCGGCCATGCTCTCGGCCCGCCCCAGCAGCTTCTCGCGCGGCAGCACCGCGTCCACCAGACCGGTCGTCCGCGCCTCGTCCGCCGACAAGAGGTCACACGTCGCGAACAGCCGCAGCGCCATCCCGGCGCCCAGCAGCCGCGACAGCCGCTGCGCGCCACCCCACGGAGGGCAGTAACCGAGCTCGTTGTGGATGAACCGCAGCTTCGCCCCCTGCGCCGCGATCCGCCAGTCACAGGCCAGCGCCAGGTCGATGCCGCCGCCCACCGCGTGCCCGTTCATCAGCGCCACCGTCGGGACGCCCGCCGCCGCGATCCGGTCACACGCGCGGCTACCGCGCTGCGTGACCTCCTTGCCGGGCAACTCGCGCACCCGCTCGAGATCCGCGCCCGAGCAGAAGATGCGGCTGCCGGAGCCGGTGATCGCGATCATCCGCACCGACTCGTCGGCCGCCAGCCGCTCCACCTCGCCGGCCAGCTGCTCCAGCGTCTCCAGCGCCAGCGCGTTGTCGCCGCCCTGGCCGCGCAGCGTCAGCACCGCCAGCCCGTCCCGCACGGCCGCCGTCTCGACCACCGTCGGCCCCGGCGGGGGCAGATCGCCGACCGCCTCTATCAGCTCCGCCTTCGACAACAGCCTGTAGCCGTCGATCCCGCGCTCGCGTGCCAGCTCGTGCAGCTCGAACAGCTGTGGCTCAGCCGTCACAGGCGAATCTCCTCGTGTCGGGTCTTCGAGAACAGATGGATCGAATCGATGAAGCGGACGCGGTTGCAGCGCGAGCACAGCACGATCGATTGGGTGCGGGCGCCCTCCGCGAAGTAGCGCACGCCGCGCAACAGGTCGCCGTTCGAGATGCCGGTGCCGACCACCATCTGGTGGCCCCGGACGAGGTCGTCGATGCCGAAGATCTGGTTGATATCGTCGATGCCGTACTCGCCGGCTTGCCGGATCTCGGTGCGGCTCATCGGCCACAGCTGCCCCTGGATCTCCCCGCCCAGGCAATGCAGCGCGGCAGCCGAGATGATGCCCTCGAACGAGCCGCCGATGCCCACCGCCAGGTGGTCGTTGGTGCCGCGGATGGCGGCGTCGATGGTGGCCGTGATGTCGCCGTCGGCGATCACCTTGATGCGCGCGCCGGCCTCGCGGATCTCGGCGATCAGATCGTCGTGCCGGGGCCGGTCGAGCACCACCGCGGTGATGTCCCCGACCTGGCGCCCGAACGCCTCGGCGATCGCCTGCAGGTTCTCGGTCACGCCCTGGCGCAGGTCGATCCGGCCCTTCGCGACCGGGCCTACGGCCATCTTCTTCATGTACATCCGCGGCACCCGCGTGATGCCGCCCGGCTCGCAGGCGGCCAGGATCGAGAGCGCACCCACCCCGCCGCGCCCGACCACCGCCGCACCTTCGACCGGATCGCAGGCCAGCTCCAGCTCCATGCCGCCGCCGCCCATGGTCGCGCCCGGTGCCAGCGGGTGGCCCTGCTCGCTGCGGCCGATCACGACCGTGCCGCTGACGGGCAGCGCGTCGATGGCGCGCACCATCGCCTCGGTCGCCGCTGTATCGGCACCGCGCGGGTCGCCCCTGCCCAGATAGCGGCCCGCCGCCAGCGCACTGCGCTCGCTGACCGACGCCAGGTCGGTGCAGGGACAGCGCTCCTCCGACAGCTTCGGCTCCGGCCGCGGCTGCTGCTTTGGGCTACGAGCCTTGGTGGCCATGGCCGGGGGTGCATCGGTTGCTCATCACGGTCAGGGTACAGCGCCGGGGGCGGCGGTGGCGCGTTCCAGGATCAGGTCGAGCACCGATCGCAGCGCCTCTTCGCCGTCGTTGCCGTCCACGATCGGCACGCCCATGCGCTCCGCCCGGCCCACCAGGTAGTCCTGGATGCGACGGATCTCCCCGAAGCTGCGCAGGTAGCGATCCAATGGGCGGACGCCACCGGACCTGAAGTCGCGGGCCACGAAGTGCGCCTGGTGCGCCTCCTCGTCCTGGATGGTCAGCAGCACCTGCACGACGGTGGCCGCGCGGTGTTCCGGCACCTCAACCAGCCCCGGCACCAGGTGCACGCCCTCGACCACCGTCGAAAGCCCCTCCAGCACCGCCCGCTCGACCACCGCCGCCGCACCGACCGCCACCTGTTCGGCCTGCTGGATGAAGCCGTAGAGCGCGCGATCGTCCTGCTCGGGATCGGGCATCGGCATCTTCAGGCCGCCGCCTGCCTCGAACGAGCTGTAGTGCAGCGCAGGCATCAGCCCGGGCGCGAAGAATGCGCGCATCACCTGGCGCACGACATCGGTGGATGTGATCCGGCTGATGCCCAGCCGGTAGGCCAGCTCCGTCGCCAGCGAGCTCTTGCCGGTGCCGGTGGCGCCGCCCAGCATCAGCACCAGCGGCCGCTCCCGACGCAGCACCTTCTGCCAGGCCCGGTAGCGCTCGACGGCCGCGGGGCCGTCGGCGCGACGCAGCACGTCCTCGACGATCGAGTGCAGCTCGGCGAGCGCGATCTCTTCGCTGCCCACCTCATGCACGGCACGCTCGATGTCGAGCGCCAGCTCGTAGGCGTGCTCGGCCTCCACGCCCGACAGGAACAGGTTGGTGGCCATGCGGCCCTTCGAGAACGGCAGCGGGTGGCCGGAGCCGCGGATGCGGGGCTCGCGCTGGTCAGGCACGCAGCGCCACCGCCTCGCTTGCAAGCTCGAGCAGGGCGGCGTCCAGGTCGGGCTCGCCCTCGGCCGGCTCAGGCACGTTGTCGCAGAAGACGACGCGAATTCCGTGTTCGGCCGCGTACTCACAGACGACGTCGATCGCGGCCGCCTTCACCTCGACCAGGAACGTGCCGGCCGCCGCGACGTCGTCCCGCGCCAGCGCCTCGCACAGCGCCCGGCGGTCGGACAGGGCCGGCACCACAGCAACCACGTCCGCCTCGAGCCGCTCGGCCAGGCCGCCCGCCCGCTCGGCCGGGGCGGTCGTGAAGAACGCCACCGATCCGTCGCCGAGCGGCTCCGCGGGCGACGGTCGCAGCGTCACCGCCACCGTGGGCCGCCCGGGCGCAACCGCCTCGATCGCCTCGCGGGTGTCGTCGCAGCCGTGCTCGGCCATGGTGATCACGACAAGGTCGCTGCGGAGCACCCCCACCGGCCCCAACCCCGCCGTCAGCGCCGCGGCCGGGCGATGAGCCGACGTGACCAGCACCGTGCGATCGGCGCGGAGCGGCGGCACGGCCGCCCCGGAGCCCTCCAGCAGGATCAGATCGGGGTCGAGCGACCCGGCCAGACGGGCCGCCTCGGCCACGTTCGAGAGGTACGTGCCGCCCGACAGGCCGCCGCCGCAGCGGCGCGCGCCGACGGTGGCGACACCCGCCAGCACGGCGTCCTCGAGGAAGTCGGAGGCCGCGTGCATGCCGGCACGCGAGCGCTCCAGCAGCTGCTGCACGCCGAGCTGTCCGTCGGACGGCAGCACCAGCTCGGGCTCGGCGGGACCACCGCGGCCCATCGCCACCACCACCACGTCACGGCCAACCGCATGCAGCAGGCGCGCCGCGTGCGCCGACACCGCCGTCTTGCCGACCCGTTTGCCGGTGCCGACGATCGCCAGCGCCGGATGCTCGAGCGGCTCCGCCACGGGCGGGCGCAGCTCGAAGTCGGCGCCCTCGTAGGCCAGCCCGGCGGCGAGGGCGTTCGCGGCCAGCCACAGCCGCCGCCTCTCGCTCAGCACCGGCTCGTCGGACAGGTCGAGCACGCGGTCGGCGCCGTGGCGGGCGGCCGCTTCCAGCATCGAGGAGGCGGCGTCGCCGGACAGCGTCTCCAGCGGCACGCCGTAGTCGGGATCGCCGGCCAGCTTCTCGGTGCCGCCCAGCAGCAGCGCCGCGACGACGTCGGCCGACGCGGCGGCCTGCTCGAGCGCAGCCCGCACCACCTGCGGGTAGTGCTCGCCGTCCACCAGCGCGAGCACCCGCGGGCGCATCAGCGGCTCCCACGCTGGGGTGGGTGCTTCTCGTAGGCCAGCGTGCGAGTCGAGAAGCGGATGATCGTCTCGCGGTCGTGGTACGGGTAACGGCGGTAGATGTCGACCAGGTCGTCGCCGATCTCGACCACGTTGTAACAGGGCCGCGTGTATCCGCGCACGCGCAGCGACGAGACGGTGCCGGCATTGACAACGAACAGGTCCTCCAGCCGCCAGGCGTACGGCACGTGCTTGTGCCCCGATAGCACCAGGTTGACCTTGGCACGCTGCAGCACCTCCAGCGTGTCCCCGGCGTCGTGCACGACATTGCGCTCGCGGCCGGTGCCGGGGATCGGCAGCAGGTGATGGTGCAGCACGAACACGCGGAAGTCGGCCTCGGGCTGGAACTGCTCCTCGATCCAGTCGTAGCGGCTGCGCCCCACCACGCCGTGGTCGAGGTCGGGCTCGGAGGAGTCGATAGCCACGAACGTGATGCCGTGCTTGCGCAGCACGGTCGAGCGCGGCCCCACCATCTCCTCGAAGTGCACGTAGCCGACGTTGCGGGAGTCGTGGTTGCCGGGGATCGTGATCACGTCCGGGCAGTCCAGGCGGTCGAGGTAGCTGCGCGCCTGCGTGTACTCCTGCTTGTAGCCGAAGGTGGTCAGATCGCCGGAGCAGACAACGACGTCGGGCTGCATGTCGTTGATCTCGACGATGGCGCGCTCCAGCAGGTTGGCCACGAAGTACGGCGACCCGCAGTGCAGGTCGGAGAGATGCGCGATCACGAACGGGCGTTCCGCTGTCATAGGGTGGCGATCATAGACCGCGCTGTCCGCCCTGCGAAGTACAGTTTCCAAGCGGAATGCAGGAACAACCTCGGTTCCACGCCTACGCGGGCGACTCTCCGCCGGCCTTCGCCAACGAGGCCGAGCTCGAGTGTGCGCAGATCCTCGACTACCACGGCATTCCCTGGGAATACGAGCCGCATACCTTCACCCTCGACGTCGACGAGGACGGCAACACGCTCGAGGCATTCACTCCCGACTTCTACCTGCCCGAGCAGGATCTCTACCTCGAGATCACCACCATGAAGCAATCGCTCGTGACCAAGAAGAACCGCAAGCTGCGCAGGCTGCGGGAGCTGCGCCCGGACGTGCGGGTCAAGCTGTTCTACCGGCGCGACGTCGAGGCCCTTGCCGAGAAGTATGAGCTCGGCGAGGCTTCGTGAGCGTGGCCGCAGAGCACCTGCTGACGCCATCGCCCGGTGAAGTCGCCTTTGGAGCGGATCTGATCGCCGGGCGGCTGGACGAGCTGGCCCGCCAGATCAGCGGCGACTACCGCGGCCGCGACCTTGTGCTGGTGACCGTGCTGAAGGGCTCCGCGATCTTCCTGGCCGACCTGTCGCGGCGGCTGACGATCCCCCACCGGCTGGACTTCATCGCGATCTCGGCCTACCGCGGCGCCTCCGCCGGCTCGAGCGGCCGGATCCGGCTGCTGAAGGACATCGACCGGCCGGTGCGCGGCGCGCACGTGCTGATCGTCGAGGACATCGTCGACACCGGCCTCACGCTCAACTACCTGTTCACCACGCTGCGGTTCCGCGGCGCCGAATCCGTCGAGGTGTGCACGCTGCTCGACCGCCCCTACCGGCGGCTGATCGAGATCGAGCCGCGCTACGTCGGATTCACCGCCCCCGATGCGTTCGTTGTGGGATACGGGTTCGATTACCGCCAGCGCTTCCGGAATCTGCCGGACATCCACCTGCTCGCGCGCTGAGCTCGTCACGCACGATCGACGCAACCCGCTCGCGGTCGTGGCGCAGCCCGTAGGGGCCGGCCCGGTAGGCGTCCTGGTGCAGGTCGACCAGCGCCGGCAGCTCCCGCTCCAGCCACTCGAAGTAGTGCTCGCGCACGCCCGGGCGCAGGTGCAGAAGGATCGGGCTGACGTGGTCGGCGCCGGCGTCCAGGCAGGCCCGGGTCAGCCGCCGGATCTGCTCCTCGTCGTCGCTGATGCCGGGCAGGATCGGCGCCATCAGCACGGACGGCCGCAGGCCCGCGGCGGCCAGCCTCGAGATCGCCTCCAGCCGGCTGCTGGGCGAAGCCGCGCCCGGCTCGGTGATCCGGGCCACCGCGTCTTCGTCGGTGCCGATCGACATCGCGACGCTCACGCGCGTGCGCCCGGCGGCCTCGCTCAGCAGGTCGATGTCACGCACGATCAGCGACGACTTGGTCAGGATCGAGAACGGGTTGCGCCGTCGCGACAGCACCTCCACCAGCCCCCGCGTCAGCCGGTAGTGGCCCTCGGCCGGCTGGTAGGGATCGGTGTTCGTGCCCATCGCGATCGCGTCGCCGCTCCAGGCGGGGTCCTCCAGCTCGCGGTCGAGCTTCTCGACCGCGTTCACCTTGACCACGATCCGCCGCTCGAAGTCCTCGCCCGAGTTCAGGCCGAGGTACTCGTGCGTGGGCCGGGCGAAGCAGTAGGTGCAGGCGTGGCGGCAGCCGCGATAGACGTTGATCGTGTGGCGAAACGGCATCCGCGAGGAGGCCGGCAGCGTGTTGATGATCCGCCGCGCGTTGACCGCCATGTACTCCACGCTGGGCAGCTCTCGCTGCTCGGGGCCGAACAGCGCCAGCTGCGGTTCGTCAGGTAGCCACCGCATGCCGACACTATAGCGAACATACGTTCGCCTCGCATGAGGCGGGCGGACCCGGCTCTACTGCTCGCGCTCCGGCTGCTCGGCCGGTGCCGCCGCGGGCTGCTCGGCAGCCTGCCCCTCGCTCAGCTCCCCGGCCGGCGCGGCCGGAGCGGCCAGCTCCGTGCGGATCTTCTCCAGCTCGGCATCGACCTGGGCATCGGCCGAGAGCGCCGCGATCTGGCGGTCGAGCGAGGAGGTGCTGGATGAGCCGACCTCGTCCAGGGCGCCGGTCGAGACCAGCTCCTCGACGGCGGACGCGCGCGCCCGCATCTGCTCCACCCGGTCCTGCGCCCGCGCGGTGGCGGCGCCGATGTCGGACAGTTCCGACGACAGCCCGGCCGTGGCCTCGCCGATCCGCACCTGCGCCTCGGCCGCCGAGTACTGCGCCTTGATCACTTCCTTCTGGGTGCGGAAGGACTCGACCTTCTGCGAGAGCTCCTGCTGCTGCGCGACCATCTGGCGCTGCTGCTCCTCGAGCCCGGCGATCTGCTGGTCGAGCCCCTGCAGCTGCTCCTGCACCAGCACCTTGCGCTCCAGCGCGGTTCGGGCGAGGTCGTCGCGCCCGGCCGAGAGCGCCTGGCGGGCCTGGCCGTCGAGCTTCACGACGCTCTGCTCGAGCCCCTGGGTCTGGTGCTGCAGCCGCTTCTTCGCGGTGACCACGTCGGCCAGGCCGCGCTTGGTCTTCTGCAGCATCTCCAGCTGCCTCTGGTAGCTGTAGTCGAGCGTCTCGCCCGGGTTCTCGACCCGGTCCAGCGTGCGACTGGCCTTGGCCTTGAAGATCATCGTGAACCGCTGCCACAACCCCACGGTCATTCCTCCGGAGACGACGTATCGGGCTCGGAATCTAGCGTATCAAGCCCTCGCAGGGCGCCCGCGGCCTCCGCGCGCAGCCGCCGGCGCTCGCTCTGGTAGTCCTCGTCGCCGACCTTGCCGGTACGGTGATCCTGCTCCAGGTCGCGCAGGCCGGCGTATGCGGCGTCGCGGCGCTCCATCAACTCCAGCCGGCTGCGGTCGCGCTGCGACAGCGCCTGCTCGGGCGCTCCCCGCTCAGGCGACAGGAACGGCCAGGCCACCGCAACCACGACGGTGGCGACGATGACCGCCACGACGGCGGCCTCGATGGCGGTGCTCACGCCTCTTTGGCCAGCGCGGTCGAGTAGCGTCGCGCGAGCTGGCGGGCCTCGCGCGGATCGGGCCAGATCGTGATCGCGGCGCCCAGCACGAACACCAGGCCGGCCAGCCAGATCAGGCTCACCATCGGGTTCACCAGCGCCTTGATCACGACCTCGTTCTTGCTCGGGTCGGCGCCCTGCAGGATCGTGTAGACGTCGACGCCGCGCAGGTCGTGGCGGATGTCGACCTCGTTCGACTGCGTCTTCACCGTGTGGTCGGTGAAGTCGCGCACGGCCGGATACAGCGTCCCCTGTCTGCTGCCTCCGCGGCTGACCACCAGCCGCGCCGCCGTGTCCACGTAGTTGGGACCGGTGGTCGATCGCATGCCGGTGTAGGTGAGCGTGTAGCCGCCCACCTGCATCGACTGGCCAGGTTTCAGCACGGCCTGGTTGACGCTGCCGTACGCACCCGAGGCGGCGATACCGACCACCAGCAACACCACCGCCAGGTGCACGACGTAGCCACCGTAGCGGCGGCGGTTGCGGCTGATCAGATCGACCAGCGCCCGCGGCCAGGAGCCGCCGGCGATCGCCCGGCGGGCCGAGGCGCCGCGCGCGAACTCCAGGCCGATCGTGACCGTCACGAAGATGCACAGCGAGAAGGCCGTCAGCCCCGGCCAGCTCGAACCAAGGCCGAGCAGCGCCAGCAGCGCGGCGCCGGCGACGGCCGAGATCACCGGCCAGCGGAAGGTGCGCCAGAGGCTGCCCGGCGTCGCGCGCCGCCACGCGATCAGCGGACCGATCCCGGTCAGCGCCAGCAGCGGCAGCCCGAACGCGACCAGGAAGAAGTTGTAGTAGGGCACCGACACCGTGCTGCGCACTCCCCGCACCGCCTCGGACAGCAGCGGGAACACCACGCCCCACAGGATCACGAACGCGAAGGCCAGCAGCAGCAGGTTGTTGAACAGGAACGTCGCCTCGCGCGACACCACCGACTCAAGCTTGTGGTCGCTGCGAAGCAGGGGCAGCCGCCACACCAGCAGCGTGGTCGCGAACGCCAGCACGATCGACAGGAACACCAGCAGCGCCGGCCCCACCGGCGATTGCACGAACGAGTGGATCGAGTCGACCACACCGCTCCGTGTCAGGAACGTGCCGAAGATGGACAGCGCGAACGTGGCGGTGACCAGCACCACGTTCCAGACCTTCAGCATGCCCCGCTTCTCCTGCACCATCACCGAGTGCAGGTAGGCGGTGCCGGCCAGCCACGGCATCAGCGCCGCGTTCTCGACCGGATCCCAGCCCCAGTAGCCGCCCCAGCCGATCTCGACGTAGGCCCAGTGCGCGCCCAGCAGCATGCCCACGCCCAGCGACGCCCATGCGAACAGCGTCCAGCGGCGCACGGACGCCAGCCAGCGGGCGTCGGTGCGGCGCGTGATCAGCGCCGCCATGGCGAACGCGAACGGCACGGCGAACGAGACGTAGCCCAGGTACAGCGCCGGCGGGTGCGCGGCCATGTAGGGGTTCTGGAGCGACGGATCGAGGCCGAAGCCGTCGTGCGGCACGACGCCCGCCGTGCGCTCGAACGGCGAGGAGATGATCGTCGCCATCGATGCGAAGAACACCATGCAGCCGCCCAGCACCGCCGTCACCCACGGCATCAGCTCACGGTTCTTGTGCCTGTTCTGGAGCGTCACCAGCGAGGAGGCGCCGGTCAGCACCGTCAGCCACAGCAGCAGCGAGCCGGGCTGGCTGGCCCACAGCGAGGTCAGCAGGTAGGGCGTCGGCAGCGTGCGGCTGGTGTGCTGCAGAACGACCGCGATCGAGAAGTCGTGGCGCACCAGCGCGATCTCGAGCAGCACCACGGCCGAGACCGTGCAGACGAACGCCGCCATCACGGCGTTGCCGGCGCTGCGCATCAACCGCCGGTCGCGGCGCAGGCCGGCCAGCACGGAGGCAACGGTGACGTAGCTGACCAGCGCCAGCACGAGCAGCAGCAGCGCGCTGCCGACGGTGGCCAAGGTCAGGCCCCCGAGCCGCCGCCCGAGTACTTGCTCGGGCACTTCGTGATCAGCGAGTCGGGGTTGGCCACGAACTGGCCGTTCACCATGTGCCCGGTGACGATGATCCGCCGGCCCTGCTGGAAGGCGTCGGGCACCGATCCGCCCGTGTAGCGCACCGGCACCGTCTGCGCCGACCCCTCGTCCTTGACCACCATCGTGAAGGGTGCCTGGGCGGTGGCGCAGTCGACGCCCTCGCAGCTGACGGCGGTGCCCGTGAGCTGCACGGTGTGCTTGGCGGCGCCGTCCTTGTCGGCGCGCAGCTGGCTGACGGTGACGACCAGCTGCCCGGAGCCGCGGGCGACCTGATAGACCAGGAACACCGCCAGCAGAGCTGCGACGGCAAGCGCGATCACCAGACGCGGAGCGGCAGTCATCGCCGTCAGCGTATCAAGGGCGTTCGCCGCTCAGCCGCAGGGCGGCTCACGCCGCGGTGTCGGGCACGGCGTAGCCAAGATCGAGGCACAGCTGCCCGCGCTGCGTTTCGCGCAGGGCGTCGGTGTAGCCCTGGCCGTAGGCGGCGCGCAGGAACCACCCCAGCAGCTCCATATCGAGGTGCTCGGGGCGCAGCTCGAACAGCTCAGCCCACAGCTCGGCCAGCCGGACGTCGATCGCCATCGCCAACGTGTCTTTGCGCTCGTTTGCCATCAAATCACAGCGTAGGTGGGCGATCGGACGGAGTACCACCGCAATTGGGCTGCATCCGCAGCCTTTCGCGCCGATAGACTCGCACCATGCCCAATCTCGCCACCTGGCTGGCATTCGTCGCTACAGCGCTGGTGCTGCTCCTGATCCCGGGGCCGGCCGTGCTCTACATCGTCTCGCAGAGCGTGGAGCACGGGCGCCGCGCGGGCCTGATGGCCACGCTCGGCGTGCACTGCGGCACGCTGGTACACATCACCGCGGCCGCACTGGGGCTGTCGGCGATCCTGGTGTCCTCATCGATCGCGTTCGGAGCGGTGCGCCTGGTCGGCGCCGCCTACCTGATCTACCTGGGAGTCCGCACCCTGGCCGATCGCACCGCCCGCGCGCAGGCGCCCGCGCCGCGCGAGACGCGGCTGGGCCTGATCTTCCGCCAGGGCATCCTGGTGAACGTCACCAACCCGAAGACGGCGCTGTTCTTCTTCGCGTTCCTGCCGCAGTTCGTGAACCGAAACGGCGCGCCGATTCCGGAGCAGATCGTGGTGCTGGGGCTGACCTTCGCGGTGCTGGGCCTGATCACCGACGGCGCCTGGGCGGTGGCGGCGGGCAGCGCGGCCGGCTGGGTGAAGGGGCGCTCGACGGTGCGCAGCCTGCAGCGGTGGGTGACGGGGTGCATCTTCATCGGCCTGGGCGTGGCGACCGCCCTGGTCGGGTCCGAGAAGCGCTAGATAAGTGATTCCACGAGTTCGAGGCCCTCGAACCGTGCCAGCGCAGCCGCGTCCTCGAGCAGCAGCCGGGCGTCGTCCGGCGACGGCTGCTCCCACAGCTGCTGATCGACGACAAGGCGCCGCCCGCTGGCGCGCGACGACCACACGCCGATCGCGATGCCGGACACGGTCACGACGGACTTGATCCATCCGTCGCGCCGCACCTCGCGGGCGTGGACGCCGGGCACGGCGAACTCGCGATCCTTCCAGCCCAGCGTGTAGGCGTCGAACGCGCCCAGCAGCCGCGGGGGCGGCTCCGCCGTGCGCCGGGCGCCGCGGATCAGCATCGCCATCGACCCGATCTCGCGCAGCTCATCGCCGATAGCTGCAAACCCGGCGCGCGCGTCGCGCAGCGGCACCCCCGCCCACAACGCCAGGTCGGCCGGAGTGGCGGGCCCATGGCCGCGCAGGTAGCGGCGAGCCAGCTCAGCCAACGCCCGGTCCCGGTCGGCTCCGCGCAGCTCTCCGGCCGGGCTGTTGCCCAGCCAGTCACGGGTGAGCACGAACGTCTGGCGGCCGCGCACCACCGGGCCGCGCACCGTCGCCCCCGCCAGGCCTGACTGGAACAGCAGATGCACGAGCGCCTGGCCGCGTGGATCGAGGTCGCGGCCGGCCAGCATCTCGCCGATCGCGCCACGCTCCATCGGGCCGTCGGCGAGCGCGCGCTCGATCAGGCGCACCGCCCGCCCCGCGCGGCCGGGCGGAAACCCCTCCTGCAGCAGCCGCCGCGCGTTCGCCTGACGCTGTGGCGGGCCGGTCAATCCCAGCAGCCAGGGGTAGTCCTCCGGCTCGACCATGTGCAGCGTGCCGCGGCAGAGCCAGCCGATCACGACCTCGCGCCGGTCGAGGGCGTCGTTCACGCCGGCTGCCGTGATGCCGGCGCTGCGAGCACGCACGGCCAGCCGCACGGCGCGCAGATCCTGCGCCTGCAGGGCCAGCAGCTGGCGCGGCACCGCGGCCACGCGGCGCGCGGGAGGGCCGGCCAGGAGCTGCGCCGTCGTCCGCACGCGCCGGATCCGCGCGGTGTCGGTGGCGGCGGGCATGTGCGCGACGATATCCGGACGAAGGCTCGAGCTGACTACCCTGGAGTCACCACCGACCAGGAGGCAGCCATGCCCATCACCGTCGAGCGGGTCGACTTCGTGCCCGTCGCAAGCCGCGACCGCGAGCGTTCGAAGCGCTTCTACACCGAAACGCTGGGGCTGCCGCTGGAGCGCGACACGCCGACCAGCTTCGAGGTGAGGGCCGGCCAGGTCACGCTCGGCGTGTGGGAGCCCGAGCGGATGGGGCTGCCGTTCGAGCCGAACCACAACGGCATCTCGCTGCGCGTTCCGGACGTGGCCGAGGCGCGAGCCACGCTCGAGCAAGACGGCGTCGAGTTCACCGGCGAGACGATCGACACCAGCGTCTGCCACATGGCCTTCCTGCATGACCCGGACGGCAACACGATCATGCTGCACCGCCGCTACGCGCCGGCCTGAGAGTCATCGGGCACGCGATGGACTAGCCGCTCTGGGGTCGAGCTGGCTGCCGCAGCCGCGGGCCCAGCTCCGCGGCCGCAAACACGGCGAAGAAGATGGCGGTCGTCGTCAGCACGACGGCGCCGCCGGATGCCACGTTCCACCAGAACGAGATGTACAGGCCGATGACCCCGGCGGCCACGCCCAGCGCCGCGGACAGCAGCTGCATGGTGGCCAACCGCTGGGTGAGCAGCCGGGCGGTGGCCGCGGGCGTGACCAGCATCGCCAGCACCAGGATGTTGCCGATCGCCTGCAGCGAGACCACGATCGCAAGCGTGATCAGCCCCAGCAGCACCAGGTCGAGCAGGAACACCGGATAGCGCATGGCCAGCGCCATGTCGCGGTCGAAGCCGATCAGCGACAGCTCCTTGTTCAGCAGCACGGTGGTGACCACCGCGACGGCGGTCGTGCCCGCAGCCAGGTACAGGTCGCTCTGGGATACGGCCAGGATCTGACCGAACAGGAGGTCGGCCACGTCGCGCTGGTAGGCGGCCAGAGTCGAGACCAGCACCACGCCCAGCGCGAACATCGCGGCGAACAGGATGCCGATGGCCGTGTCCTCGCTGACCCGCCGGCCACGGCTGACGGTGGCGATGCCGAGCGCCGTGATCAGCCCCACCACCAGCGCCCCCAGCAGGATGCTGCGGCCAAGCGCCACCGCGACCACGATGCCCGGGAACACGGCATGCGTGAGTGCGTCGCCGATGAAGGCCAGCCCGCGCAGCACCACGTAGCTGCCGAGCACGCCCGAGGCGATGCCGGTCAGCACGATCGCCATCAGCGCGCGGCGCATGAACTCGAACTGGAGCGGGTCGGTCAGGTAGTGCATGTCAGTGGCTGTGATGGCCCTCCGGCGCCAGGATGTGTACCCCTCCCACCACCAGCATGGCGCCACCGTAGGCCTCCGCCAGACGCTCGGCGCTGAGCGCCTGCGCCGGCGGACCGAACGAGATCACGCGGGTCGAGAGCAGGCACAGCAGGTCGCAGTGCGCGGCCGACCAGCCCAGGTCGTGGGTCGAGACCACGACCGTCCGGCCCTGCTCGCGCAGGCCCCGCAACGTCTCCAGGAACGCGGCCTCGGTGGCGGCATCCGCGCCCGACAGCGGCTCGTCCAGCAGCAGCAGCGACGCGTGCTGCATCAGCGTCCGGGCCAGCAGCACCCGCTGGCGCTGGCCTCCGGAGAGCTGGCCGATCTGACGGCCGGCCACGTGTGCCAGCCCGACCGCGCCCAGCGCGTCGCGTGCCGACCGCCGCTCCGCCGCGCCGGGGCGGCGCAGCCAGCCCGTCCGCCGGTAGCCGCCCTGCAGGGCGACGTCGAGCGCGGTCAGCGGAAAGTCCCAGGCGGCCGGGCCCAGCTGCGGCATGTAGCCGACCGGCACCGTCACGTCGATGCTGCCGCTGCGCGGCGACAGCATGCCCAGCAGCGTCCGCAGCAGCGTCGTCTTGCCGGCTCCGTTCGGCCCGATCAGCCCGACGATGCTGCCGCGCGGCAGCTCCAGCGAGACGTCGTCCAGGGCGACGTGCGGGCCGTAGGCGACGGTGACCCGGTCCAGCAGCGCGGCGGCTGTGGCCGGTGCTGCGCTAGGCGGACTGCTCATCGGCACCGGCACAGGCCTGGCACCGCGCCGGCAGCGACCCCAGCGCCGCATCGAGCAGGTCGAAGCCGGCGGTGCGGGCCGACTCCCGGGCCGGCTCCAGCGCGCAGCCCTCCAGCAGCGCGGTGGCGCCGCAGTCGACGCAGACGACGTGATGATGGTGCCCCTGCGCGGCGCACAGCACGTAGACGGCCTCGCCGCCGCGGGTGCCGGCTTCCTCGGCCCAGCCCTCCTCGCGCCAGCGCTCCATGGTGCGGTAGGCGGTCGTCAGCCCCAGCCTGGGGGCGGCGTCGCGGGCGGCGGTGTGCAGCTCCCGCACGCTGAAGGCGCGGTTCATCGAACGGCCGGCCTCGAGCAGCGCCATACGGTTCTTGCGGTTGCGTCCCGGTTCCAACGCGGGAACTCTACTGGGAACGGTGACCGTTCGCAACAAACGATAGTGAAACCGGTTGTCATTATGCTAGGCTGACCGGCCCGTGCCCCGCATCCGCCTGCTCACGCTGCTCGCCCTCTGCCTGCTGCCCCTGGGCTGCACCACCACCCACATCGCGAGCTCGACCCCGGGGCAGATCACCGTGGTCGCGACAACCACCCAGATGCAGGATTTGGTGCGGCATGTGAGCGGCCACAACGTGCACCTGGTGGGCATCCTCAAGCCGAACGTCGACCCGCACGACTTCGAGCCCAGCCCCAGCACCGCGATCGCCCTGACCGGCGCCAAGCTGGTTGTCGAATCAGGCGTCGGGGTGGACAGCTGGATCGACGGGCTGGTGGCGAACGCCGTCCCTGGGACGCCGGTGTGGGTCGCGTCGCACGGGCTGCCGCTGCGGACAGGGGACTCGTCGGAGCCGGCCGGCGACCCCCACTGGTGGCACGCCCCCACGCTGTTCGAGCGGGCGGCGACCGCGCTGGGCGAGCGGCTGGCGTCGATCGACCCGGCACACGCCGATGCCTATCGCGCCAACGCCAGCAGCTACGTGACCCGGATCCAGGCGATGGACGCCGCCAACACGCGCCTGATCGCGACCGTCCCGCGGGGCGAGCGGAAGCTGGTCACCAACCACGACGCCTTCGGCTACTTCGCCGCGCACTACGGGATCACGGTGGTGGGCTCGGTGCTGCCGTCGCTCTCGACCGTGGCCCAGCCCAGCGCCAAGGACGTGGTCGACCTGATCGGCAAGATCCGGGCAGAGCACGTGCGCGCCATCTTCACCGAGTCGTCGCTGAACCCGGCGCTCGAGCAGCAGATCGCATCCGAGGCCGGGGTCAAGGTCTACGCGAACCTGTACGGCGACACGCTGGGACCTCCCGGGTCGCCCGGTGCCACCTACATCGGGATGGAGCGCTGGAACATGCGGGCGATGGTGGCCGGGTTCCTGGGCACTCCCCCGCCCCAGGCCTGACTCGCTTTAGGTGGATGCCACCACGGTCGCGAGGTGCGTCGCGATCACGTCCGCGTCCGCCATGCTGACCAGCAGCCGCGCGTACTCCTCGCCGGCGACCTCCACGACCGCGCCCGGGCCGTGGCCGTGCACCACGGCGAAGTCCTTGCCGAAGCCGCCCCGCCACGTGCCCACCGCCAGCGTGCCGGGGACGCCCGTGCCGGGCGCTCGCATGCCGCGCAACTCCTGCCACACGTCGTCGACGGAGCGGGCAGCCGTGACCGACGACAGCGACAGCCGCACGTCGCCGTGCAGCCCCTCCATCTTCTCGACCGAGGACAGGTGCAGCACCAGCTCGGAATCCTCGATCTGCAGCTCCGCCATGCGCCGAGGGTAGCACCGGCCGCTGGCTATCCTGTCGCTCCCGCCGTGACCAGCCACCTCCAGACTCCCGCCGGAAAGCCGCGCGCCCGCTCGCTGGGCGTGCCCTTCACCGGCACTCCCGGTGAGTGGAACGCGATCACCGATGTGCCCGGGGTCGAGGTCGGCTACTGCACGCTGATCGAGGGCGAGAGCGTCCGCACCGGGGTCACCGCGATCCACCCGCGCGGGCGCGACCGCAGCGCCGATCCCTGCGCTGCCGGCGTGTTCTCGCTGAACGGCAACGGCGAGATGACCGGAGTGTCGTGGGTCGAGGAGTCCGGCACCGTCGCCTGGCCGATCACGATCACGAACACGCACGCGGTCGGGATCGCGCACGAGGCCACCATCCACTGGGCGGTGCGCCGGTTCACGGAGCTGGGGGAGCTGTGGCTGCTGCCGGTGGCGGCGGAGACGTACGACGGTTACCTGAACGACATCAACGGCGGGCATGTCACCCGGCAGGTCGTGATCGATGCGATCGAGTCGGCGGCCTCAGGGCCGATCGAGGAAGGCTCGGTCGGCGGCGGCACCGGCATGAACTGCTACGCCTTTAAGGGCGGGTCGGGCACCGCCTCCCGCGTTGTCGATCTTGGCGACGGTGGCTACACGGTGGGTGCGTTCCTGCAGTGCAACTTCGGAAAGCGGTCGGGGCTGACGATCGCCGGCCGGCCGCTGGGCGCCGAGCTGACCGACGACAACCCGATCGAGGAGACGTACCGGACACGGCCGGGCGCCGGGTCGGTGATCGCGGTGATCGCCACCGATGCTCCGCTGCTGCCCGGCCAGTGCCAGGCGCTGGCGCGGCGGGTGCCGCTGGGCCTGGCTCGCACCGGCACCAGCGGATCGCACTTCTCGGGCGACCTGTTCCTGGCCTTTTCGACCGCAAACCCGGGCGCATTCGAGACCGGCTTCCCGGACGGCGATCCCGCCCCGTCGTCGCTGCGGTTCCTGCAGTGGAAGTGGATGGACGAGCTCAACCAGGCTGTCGTCGAGGCCGTCGAGGAGGCCACCGTAAACGCCCTGGTTGCCAACGACGACATGGTGGGACGGGACGGGCACCGGTCACCGGCGCTGCCGCGCGGCCGGGTGGCAGCGGTGTTCGCCGACCGATAGCCGCGAGCGGGGAGAGCGAAAGCGCCACCCGCGCCGTAAGATCCCTGCCGTGACCGAGGCCATCATCGAGGGGCTGCGCGCGGTGCCGATCTTCGCGACGCTTGACGACGACGCGATCGCTCGCGCTGCCGCCATCGCCGGGATCGACGAGCACGCCAAGGGCTCGGTGCTGATCGAGCGCGGGCTGCCCGGCGCAGGACTGTTCGTGATCCTCGACGGCACCGTGGCGGTCGAGCTTCAGCACCGCACCGTCGAGCTCGGTCCGGGCGAGTTCGTGGGAGAGCTGAGCCTGCTCAGCGAGCACACCACCCGCAGCGCCCGTGTCCGAGCCGCCACCGACGTGCGCGCCATCGCCATTGCCCGGCACGAGTTCGTGGGGCTGCTGAACGAGCACCCGCAGATCGCCGTGGCGATGCTGCCGTCGCTGGCGCAGCGGCTGCAGGACCTGATCGAGCATCCGGCCTGAACGCCGGATGCGCGCCGGTGAGCGAGCAGCACCCACCATGCAGCGCCTGTCCCAGCTGGCTGAGATAGGGCGGGAGGGCGCGCGGGAGCACACCGGCCCGGGCTGAGCGCGGCCGAACAGCAGGCCTGCCGCCGGCAACCAGGGGACGTACAGTCTCACTGAGTGAAGTCCGCCCAACCCGAGGAGGCAGCCGTCCGATTCATCCTCTTCACCTACCGCGACCCCGATGTCCAACTCAACCCCGAGCAGCGAGCGACGGTCCCCGCCGCAGTGGCCGCGTGGTGCGACGAGATGGACGCCCGCGGCGTGCGCGTGGCAGGCCACGTGCTCAGCCCGGTATCCGACGCGCGGACGATTTGCGTTCGAGAGGGTGAGCTGAGCGTTGACGGCGGCCCCGCGAACGAGCAGACGCTGCATATCGCCGGCTTCAACATTCTCGAATGCGGCGACGTGGACGAGGCGGTTGAGGTTGCCTCGAAGAATCCCGGAGCCTCTTTCGGGATCCTGGAGCTGCGCCCGATCGTGGAATAACCACGCTGCGGGCCGCGCGGGACCGCAGGTGCCTGACTCTGCCGGTATCACGACGCGGGACCGCATACCCAGAGGTTCGCCAGGTCAGTTCAGTGCCGCCCTCAGCCCTGCCAGGTCGGGTGCTCCGAAGACGATGCGGTTGCGGGTGGCGACGTAAACCAGGTCGAGGTCGATGCCGGCCCTGGCAACCCGGCGGGTGAGATCGGCGAGCACGCCTGGCTGGTCCTCGACCTCGACCACGACCACCTCGCGCTCGCGGCTCACGGCAAGGTTCGAGATCGCAAGCGCGTGCCTCGCCGCCTCGGCGTGGGGAACGAGGATGTGGAGCTCGGCCCGATCGCCCGGTCCGATGCAGGTCGCGGCCGCGATGTTCACGCCGGCGTCGCTGATCGCCTTGGCGACCTCGGCCAGCGCGCCCGGCCGGTTTTCGATGTCGATAACGAGGTCGAATGGCACGTGACGATCTCCTTGAGCTAGGGGCGGCAGTGGGTGCGCCACATGCGCGTCGGAAGCGTTCGATCGCAGCGATAGACTCGTCCGACCCACCGGTAGTTGATCCTACTGGCCGGCTCGGCAACGTAGGTGCCTGACTCTGCCGGTATCACGAGGTGCTCATCTGCACCACCCGTACACCCGCCCGAGAGCCGTGGTCGTTGCCGGAGTAATCCGATGCCGGTCGAACGAGAGATCGCGGTTGATCAGCGTCGTTCCACGGAGGGCGTGGCTCGCGCACGCTTCGCGGCAACTGGCGGGCTTGGGCGCCGGCGCCTCGCACATTAGAATCGACGCGTCATCCGTCGATCGATGCGACCGGTTGCTGGACTTCGAATCGAGCGGGCTGTGTTTGGGCTACTCGATGCGTCGCCCCTGTGCGCCATTGCAACCGCCGCGCCCCGCACCACCGCGCACATTCACACCGCCTATTTCGTGTGGACCAGGGACTTCGAGATCTTCTGGCTGTCCGACCCCGCGGCGCAGCATTCGCGCAACATCCGCGCTCGGCCGAGCACGGCGATCACCGTCTTCGACTCCCATCAGGTCTGGGGCCAACATGACCGCGGCATTCAGCTCTTTGGATCGACGCGCCAACTCCCAGCAACCCAGATCGCACACGCCGAGTCCCTGTACGCCGCCCGTTTCCAGGGGTACGCGACGCCTGACCTCCAGGCCTACCGGTTCTACCGCTTCCGCACCGAACACCTGAAGGTGTTCGACGAAGCCGTGTTTGGAGCAGCGGTGTTCGTGACCGCGTCGATCCACAGCGGGCGGCGGCTGATCTGGGAACGAACGGACATCTCGGTCGGAGCCGAGGCAACCTGGGCTCGCCCAGCGAGGAGGCGATCGCCTTGCTAGGCTCGGTCCCGGCCATGCCAGGTCCGAACACTCCTCACCTTGAGCGGCAGGCGCACCATCGTCGCCGGCGGCACGCTGGCCACCGACTACGGCGTCTTCACCGCAGACGTCGTGCGCTCATCGCGCGGCCATCCCAGGGCCACCTCGTAGTCACCGTCCAGGAACGTCACGACCTGGTCGGCGATCGGGACGGCTGATCGGGGCGCTGGCCGCCATCGGACGGCGGATCGACTTGCTGGACTAACGGCTCACGCGGTGGCCTCGTTCGAGCGTGCGATCCGCAGCTCGAGCGGGGTCGACTGGCGCGTGCGACCGGCCTGCAGCGTACGCCGCTTCTCGACCATCCGCAGCAGCTCCTCGTGCTCGTGCGGGATGTACCTCCAATCGGTCGAGGGTGCAACCGTCACGCTGTTGACCTTCGCGTCCTTCATCCCAATCCTCCGTGCTTGTGGCTCGCGCCCGAAACACTACCTAGTTGAGAAGACAAGTGTAAGGGCACATCTCGATTTCCAGGTCTTTTCCTGTCTGACACCCATTCGCCACCCCCGCTCGCGGGCTGCACGCCATTCGCGCTGGAGCGAGGGTGATCTCGAGCTGGCTGACGTCGTCGATCTCTACGGGCGTGCCGGGTTCGACGTGCTGCATCACCGGCTGCGTCATGCGCGACGGAGGGATGATCACGGCCGCCGTCCACGCCGAATACCTGCCGAGATCCGCCGGCAGGCGGAACGTGCGCGGCGAAGGCATGGTCTGCTGCTGCCGGTGGACCCCGACGCGGACGCGGTGGTGGCGTACCTGCGTCGTAGGCGCCGGCCATGATCATGCGGCCGGCGTGGCTGCGTAGCTGCGCTGACCGCCCCGACCGCTTGCGGCCTGCCGCCATCTACCCTGCATCGGTGAGCCCGCACACACACAAGCTCCGCGATGACATCCGAAACATCGCGATCATCGCGCACGTCGACCACGGCAAGACCACCCTCGTGGACGCGCTGCTGCAGCAGTCGGGCACCTTCGCGGCGCACGCCGAGGTGGTCGATCGCATCATGGACGCCGGGCTCGAGCGCGAGCGCGGCATCACGATCCTGGCCAAGAACGCGGCCTGCCGCTACCAGGGCACCAAGATCAACATCATCGACACGCCCGGGCATGCCGACTTCGGCGGCGAGGTCGAGCGCGGCCTGACGATGGTCGACGGCGTGCTGCTGCTGGTCGACGCCAGTGAGGGGCCGCTGCCGCAGACCCGGTTCGTGCTGCGAAAGGCGCTGGCCGCGCGGCTGCCGGTGATCCTGGTCGTGAACAAGGTCGACCGGCCCGATGCCCGCGCCGCCGAGGTGGTGAACGAGATCTATCAGCTGTTCTTCGACCTCGACGCCGACGAGTCGCAGATCGATTTCCCGATCGTGTACACGATCGCGCGCGACGGCCTCGCCTCGCTGACGGAGCACGAGCCGGGGACCGACATGCACCCGCTGTTCGAGCTGATCCTCGACCGCGTGCCGCCGCCGCGCTACCACGAGGGCTCGCCGTTCCAGGCCCGCGTCGCCAACCTCGATTCCTCCCCCTACCTGGGCCGGCTGGCGCTCTGCCGCGTCCACGAGGGTGAGCTCAACAAGGGCGAGATGGTGGCCTGGTGCAAGGCCGACGGCACGATCACGCGCACCAAGATCACCGAGATGTTCGTGGCCGAGGGGCTCGACCGGGTGGCGGCCGATCACGTCGGGCCGGGGGAGGTGATGGCCGTCGCCGGCCTCCAGGAGATCATGATCGGCGAGACGATCGCCGACGCCGATGACCCCCACCCGCTGCCCGTGATCAAGGTGGACGAGCCGTCGCTGGCGATGACCCTGGGCACAAACTCCTCGCCGTTCGCCGGCCGCAGCGGTACCAAGCTGACCGCGCGCATGATCAAGGACCGGCTCGATCGCGAGCTGGTCGGGAACGTCAGCCTGCGCGTGTTCGACACCGACCGGCCGGACACGTGGGAGGTGCAGGGCCGCGGCGAGCTGCAGCTGGCGGTGCTGATCGAGCTGATGCGGCGCGAGGGCTTCGAGCTCACGATCGGCAAGCCGCAGGTGGTCACGCGTGAGGTGGACGGAAGGGTCTGCGAGCCGGTGGAGCGGGTCACGATCGACGTGCCAGAGGAGTACTCGGGCACGGTGATCCAGGCGCTGGCCGTGCGCAAGGGGCGGATGGAGCAGATGACCAACCACGGATCGGGATGGGTGCGGCTGGACTACGTGATCCCGGCCCGCGGCCTGCTCGGGTTCCGCACCGAGTTTCTGACCGAGACGCGCGGCACCGGCATACTGCATCACGTGTTCGATCGCTACGAGCCCTGGCACGGCGAAATCAGCGGCCGCCAGAACGGCTCGCTGATCGCCGACCGCACCGGGCCGGCGTCGAGCTACGCGATGACCAACCTGCAGGAGCGCGGCGTGCTGTTCGTCTCCCCCAGCGAGGACTGCTACGAGGGCATGCTGGTCGGCGAGAACGCCCGCGCAGACGACCTCGACGTGAACATCGCCAAGGCCAAGCAGATGACCAACGTCCGTTCCAACGCCGACGTGCTGGTGCGGCTGGCGCCACCGCGCCTGCTCAGCCTCGACCAGGCGCTCGAGTACATCGAAGAGGACGAGTGCGTCGAGGTCACGCCCGATGTGATCCGCCTGCGCAAGGTCGAGCTGTCGGCGTCGAGGCGTCAGAGCCAGCGCTCGAAGAGCAAGCGCAACGCGCGCGACTGACTGAGCCACCGCTGGCAACGGCGGTCGGAGTAGGCTTGTAGAGGGTGATCGTGCGATGGAGGACCTTCCCAGCGGAACCGTCACACTCCTCTTCACCGACGTCGAAGGGTCGACGCTGCTCGTCCAGGAGCTGGGTGCCGGATACCAGTTCGCGCTGGAGGGTCACCGCCAGATCCTGAGGGACGCGGTTGCGTCGTACGCGGGCCGCGAGGTCGACTGCCGCGTGGACGAGTTCCTGGCCTGTTTCCCGCGCGCATCCGACGGTCTCGCGGCGGCGATCGCGGCACAGCTGGCGCTGGCGTCGCAGGGCTCCCAGCTGCGGGTGCGGATGGGGCTTCACACCGGCGAGCCGGAGCTGATCGGCGACGCCTACATCGGGATCGATGTGAACCGGGCAGCGCGGATCTGCGCAGCCGGTCACGGCGGCCAGATCCTGGTGTCGCAGACCACCCGCGATCTTGTGTCCACCGCCGTCCAGTTCCGCGATCTCGGCACCTACCTGCTGGCGGGGGTCGAGCAGGCCGAGCGGATCTATGAAGTGCGCGCCCCCGGGCTGCGCACCTCGTCCCTGCCGCTGCGGGCCGAACACGAAACGGGTGCCGGTGGCCGTCGCCGGCGGGGCCTGCGGCCGCGGCGCGCGCCGGCCTCGTCGCAGCTCGCCGAGACCGCGTGGAGAGCTCGGAAGCTGATCGAGCCGGGGCCGCTCCGCGAGGCACTCACGGGCCTTGCCGCCGCGTTGTTCGACGCCGACCGCGCCGTCCACCGGGCCGACGCGCTGCTCGGGAAGATCGACCGCCACCGCATCACCCGCAGGTTGGCCGAGCAGCGCCAGCTGTCGATCGTGTCTGCCCCGGTGGCCGAGCTGGCCGACGGAACCGACGCGAAGCTGGCCTGCCTCGACCGTCTCGGCGATGACCGCCAGGTCGTCTCCGACCTGGGCGCCGAGGCTGCCGCGCTGCTCGACCGGTCGTTCTCCGCCCACGCCGTCGAGCAGATCTGTGAGCGCCTGAACCTGGCGACCGGCACGCTGGACGGGCAGATCACGGTCACCGCCCGCGCACACGACGCGCTCAGCTACCGGCTTGCGCGCACGCGCTGGCGCGGCGTCTACCGGCTGGACGCGCTCTACGTCGTCCCCTACCACGACGAGCTGGGGATCGAGCGCCAGCGCGAGTTCACGGACGCGGGTGAGGCCCGCCGCTTCCGCCACGGCGTCAAGCTGGCACAGCAGGCCAAGACCCGAGATGTCGGCCTCGATGCTCCGTGGGATGGAGGCGGAGGTACGAGCGGCAGCGGGTATTGACCGCTACGACAGGGAGACGGTGGCGCCGCCCGTGTAGTCGTTGTACGGGTCGAGCACGATCGTGTAGGTGCCGGCCACCGGCGCCGTCAGGCTGAACGAGGTCGCTCCCAGCACCCACGAGGGCGACAGCAGCGCGGTGCCGTCGGGCCGCAACACCGAGACGCGCATGATCGGCACGCTGACCGCGCTCAGGTTCAGCACCAGCGACTGGCCGGCGGTCGCCGTGAACGTGACCGCTCCGCCCTGGCCGGGCGCAGTCATCGTGGCGGTGAACCCGGGCCCGCCCTGCGTGATCGACCCGGCCGCATCCGGCGGCACGTCATAGACGGTCACCGACAGCGGCCCAGTGGAGGCGTCGAACGGATCGACGGCGATCGTGTAGGTGCCGGCCACCGGCAGCGTGGTCACGTCGATGAAGGTGTTGCCGGGCGCCATGGTCGAGAACAGGGTCGAGGAGTCCGGCTTGCTGACCGTGAACCGCACCGACATCGCCGTCGTCAGGCGGAAGCTGACCCGCTCCCCGGCCACGCCGGTGAAGCTGACCACCCCGTTCTGGCCCGGCACCGTGATCGGGATCGAGGCCGCGCCGCCGCCAGGCGCGGTCGCGGCCGACGCGTCGGCGGGCACGCTGTAGGCGGTCAGCGTCATCGTCACCGGCGAGCCGCCGGACGGGTCTATCACGATCGTGTAGGTGCCCGTGGCCGGCAGCGTGCGCGTGTCGAGGAACCCGCCCGACGAGGACACGTAGAAGGTCGCGAAGGTGGAGCCGTCGGGCGCCCGCACGTCCAGCCGCGTCTGCGGCAGCGCGCTGCCGGTGACCGCCATGCTCAGCCGCGTGCCGGCCACCCCGGCGAACGTGATGCCGGCGTTCTGCCCGCCGCCCAGCGAGATCGTGAGCGGCGCTCCGCCGACGGTAATGCTGCCGGTGAGGTCGACCGGCACACCCAGCACCTGCACGGTGGCACTGCCCACCGCCGCGCCCTGGGGATCGATGCGGATCGTGTAGGTGCCGCCGGCCGGAAGCGCCAGGGCGTCGATGAAGCCGCCCGAGCCGTAGGCGATGGTGGCGCCCGAGGGTGACACCAGCGTCACCGACGTGGCGGCCATGCCGGAGGTGCTGTAGCTGACGCTGACCGACTGGCCGGTTGCGCCGGGGAACGTGACCGAGGCGTTCTGGCCGGGCACGGTGGTGGTGAGCGTGACCGGCGGTGCCGCAACCGAGGTGGTCGCCGCCGGATCCGGCGGCACGTCGTACAGCGTGTAGCTGACGCTGCCGGTGCCGACGTCCTGCGGGTCGGCCACCACCGTGTAGGTGCCGGTCTGCTTGAGCGTGGCCGCGTCCACGAACGAGCTGCCGGCGCCGGTGTAGCCCGGCCCCGCCAGCAGCGTGCCGTCCGGGTTCAGGATCGACGTCTTCAGCAGGTAGAACGTGGAGCTGACACCAAGGCTGACCCGTCGGCCGGCCACACCGCTGAACGTGAACAGCGCGTTCTGGCCGGCCGCGGTCGTGGTGGCCGAGGCGGGAGGCCCACCCGGCGTGATCGTGGACGTGACGTCGGCGGGCACGTCGTAGAGCGTCAGCGTGACCGGCCCGGTGCGCTCGTCCTGCGGGTCGGCCAGGATCGTGTACGTCCCGTCGGAGGGCAGCTGCACGGTGTCGATGAACCCGTTGCCGGCGCTCGTGTAGAGCGGCCCCGCAAGTTGCGTCCCGCCCGGCCCGATGATGATCGTCTTGAGGAAGCTGATGCCGCTGGACGTGGCCAGCGCCACCCGCCGCCCGGCCGTGCCCGTGAAGCTGGCCACGGCGTTCTGACCGGGCACGGTGGTGGTCAGCGTCACCGGCGGCCCGCCGGGGCTGATCGCCGCGGTCGCATCCGGCGGCACGTTGAAGAGCTGGATCG